>CACZFT010000052.1 GCA_902780535.1 uncultured Selenomonas sp.
TATGCATTTCCACATCTTAGCGGATGTCTTCTTTTTTGACAACATGAATTATTCTTCGAAACTATTCAATCCCACAAGTTTTGTGATTGAACCAAAAATAAGCGGAGGGAGAACCATGCGGAAACTCACGATGCTCGGCACGGGATGTGCCATGGTCACGAAATGCTACAACACCTGCTTCGTCATCGATAACGGTGACGGCAGCCTGTTCCTGACGGATGCGGGCGGCGGCAATACGATTCTGCGCCAGCTTGAGCTCACGGGATTCGACTACCAGAAGTGCCATCACATGTTCGTCACGCATGGCCATACCGACCATGTGCTCGGCGTCATCTGGGTCATGCGCAAGGTTGCCGACCTCATGAACAAGGGCAAGTACGAAGGCACGTTCCACATCTATTGCCATGAAGTCGTCATGGATATGCTGCTGACCATCACGAAGATGACGCTCAAGAAGAAAGATCTCGCGCGCATCGGCAACGGCATCGAGATTCACGAGATCACGGACGGCGAGAGCGTTGAGCTGCCGTTTGCAAAGCTCACGGCTTTCGACATCTGCTCGACGAAGGCGAAGCAGTTCGGCTATGTCCTCGACTATCCCGACGGCCTGCGCCTGACGTGCCTCGGCGACGAGCCGTTCAATGAGCACGACAAGGCATATGCCGAGCACGCCGACTGGCTGCTCTCCGAAGCGTTCTGCAAATACGCCGACCGCGACCGCTTCAAGCCCTACGAAAAGAATCACAGTACGGTCAAAGAGGCCAGCGAGCTCGCCGGGACCCTCGGCGCAAAGAACCTCGTCCTCTACCACACGGAGGACAAGACCATCGCGACACGCAAAGCCGACTATACGGCCGAGGCGCAGCAGTACTACCACGGCAATATCTACGTCCCCGATGACCTCGAAACGATCGAGCTCGGCTGACGAACAAAAAAGCATGCGTCCATTGCAGGAGAAATCTTGCAGGGGACGCATTTTTTGTCGGCGGACGATTTCTGCTTGACAAAAGAAAATGCGTTTGCTATATTCTTATTGACCAAAGGTCAATAAGGAGGTATTTCATGCGGACACGGAAAGATCCAGAGGAGCGCAAGCGCGAGATTTTCGCAGCGGCGGAACGGCTGTTTATGGAACATGGCTATGCGGCGACGACGGTCGCGGACATCACGCGGGCGGCAGGCGTCGCGAAAGGGACGTTCTTTTATTATTTCCCGACGAAGGATGCGCTGCTCGCGGCCATCGGCCGGCAGTGGGCGCAGGCGTTTGCCGGGCGTTATCAGACGATGGAAAAGGGAACGGGCGCCGTGGAACATCTGCGCGCGTTCATGCGCCTCTTCGAAGGCGACGACCCGCTCGAACGGGTGCTCGACCAACTCATCGCCGAGCATCAGTACCGCCTGATGGAGACAATCTGGCAGGCGATGCGCGAGGAGACGATGGATCCGTTGCTCATCCGCATCTTGGAAGAGGGCGTGGCAGAGGGCTCGATGAAGCTCGCGGCTGACAGGAAGACGGTCGTGCATTTTTTCTGGTATCTCTACGATGCGATCTTCCCGACGGAAGAAACGCTGGCGGCGGTGGACGAAGATGCCATCGAACGCAACCTCGCGCTCGGCCACCGTCTCATGGAAACAATGCTCGGGCTGGAAGCGGGTGCGCTGACGGCCTGAACCATTTTTTTTGAATCATTACTGACCAAAGGTCAATTAACGGAGTGACGTACATGAAAAAGAAAAAATTCATCTTGGCAGCGATTCTTGCGTTGTTCGTGGCCGCCCTCGTCTGGCGCGTCTTTTTTGCGGCGGAGGAGGCGACGGTCGAGGATGCACCGCTCGCCGTGACGGTCGAGCGCGTCGCGATGCGCGATGTGGCCGTGCCTGTGACATTCACGGGCAGTGTCGAGGGCACGCAGTCGGCCGTCATCAGCAGCACGTCGTCAGGCCGCATCGAGGCGGTGCTCATGGAGGATGGCGATTACGTCACGAAAGGCACGCCACTTTTCCGCATGGACGCGGCCCGCGCGAACAACGCCGTGCGCTCGGCACAGTCCGCCGTGCGGCAGGCGCAGGTGAAATACGACAATGACTGCACGGCATACAACCGCCAGGAGACGCTTTATACGCAGGGCGCCGTCGCGATCCAGCAGCTCGACACGGCGCGCACGCAGATGCTCGTATCAGAAAGCGACCTCGCGGCGGCGCAGGCAAATCTTGCCGATGCGCAGAAGCAAGTCGCAGACGCGACAATCGTGAGCCCCGTCAACGGCTATGTCGCGAACCGCAAGATCACGCGCGGCCAGATCCTCACGGAGGGGACGCCTGCGATGACGGTCGAGCAGATGGATGATGTCTACGTTACCTGCCAGATTGAGCAGCAATATGTTTCCTATGTCGTGCCAGGGCTCGAAGTCTCCGTCCGCACTGATGCGTATGACGGCCGTGTCTTCAAAGGTACGGTCGAGATCGTGAATCCCGCGGCCGACAAGGACAGCCGCATGTTCCTCGTGAAAGCGCGCGTGCCGAATGGCGATTTCGCGCTGAAGCCCGGAATGTTCGTCCATGCCTCCGTGACCGACCAGCCCGCGCCGATGATGCTCGTGCCGAAATCGTGCATAGTGACAAAGAAGGGCTTGTCGTATGTGTTCGTTGCCGCAGAGGACGGGAAGACAGCGCGCCGCGTGCGCGTCGAGCTCGGCGATGATGTCGGCGATGACGTGCAGATCGTTTCCGGACTCCAGGATGGCGATGCGGTCCTTCTCGACCAGATAGACCGCTTGCAGGACGGCCGCGCGGTGACGTGTACAGAAAAGAAGGAGGCAGAAGCATGAGCCTTCCAGAGATCAGCATCCGTCGTCCCGTGTTCATGACAATGGTGCTCGTGCTGCTCGTCCTTCTGGGCGTTATGAGCTATCAGAAAATGGACGTCAACGAGATGCCGGATGCGAGCTATCCATTTGTCTCCGTCAGTGTCACGTACGATGGCGCGCAGCCGGAGCAGATCGATGAGCAAGTCGTGCGCAAGATCGAAGAAGCCGTCTCTGAGGCGAAGGGCGTGCGCCATATCACATCGACGTCGACGGAAGGCAGCGCTGACATCGGCATCGAGTTCAAGATCGGCATCGACCCCGCCGAGGCTGCGCAGGATGTGCGCGACAAGGTCAGCGCCGTGCGCGGCGACCTGCCGGACGGCGTGAAAGAGCCTGTCATTTCGCGCTATGACATGAACGCCGCACCCGTCGCGGCCATCGCGCTCACGACGGAGGACGGCGACCTCCGAGAGCTCAGCCAGTTCGTCAATGATACGCTGAAACCGCAGTTGCAGAAAGTCGCCGGCATCGGCCAGATCCAGGTCAGCGGCCAGTCGAAGCGCGAAGTCGAACTCCTGCTCTCGCAGGACAAGCTCAATGAATACGGCCTCGCCATCAGCGACGTTGCGACAAATCTCCGGACGGTGAATCAGGACGTTCCAGCAGGCAACCTTGATCACGCCGGTCGTCAGACGACCGTCCGCACGGCAGGCGCGTTCCGCAGCCTCAGCGACGTCTATGGCGCCGAGCTCGCGAAGCGCGGCACGCAGCCCATCCTCTTCGAGCAAGTCGGCCGCGCCGTCGATACGGTGAAGGAGGCGACGACGCTCTGCCGTTATGACGGGCAGGCGGCCATCGGCATCGAGATTGGCAAGCAGTCGGGCGGCAATGCCGTGCGCGTCGCGAGCGATGTGAAAAAGACGCTCGCGCGCATGGAGGGTGAGCTCCCCGCCGGCGTCACCGTCCACCTCGTGCGCGACGATGCCGCACGCATCACGCAGTCGATGGACGATGTCTGGTTCGACCTCATCGTCGGCGGCTTCTTCGCCGTCGTCATCGTGTTCTGGTTCCTCGGCGACTGGCACAGCACGGTCATCAGTGCGCTCGCGATCCCGACGTCGATTGCGGCCGCGTTCACGTTCATGCACCTCGGCCATTTCAGCATCAACACGATGAGTCTCCTCGGCCTCTCGCTATCCGTCGGCCTGCTCATCGACGATGCCATTGTCGTCGTTGAGAACATCATCCGCCATCGGAATATGGGAAAAGACCCGAAGACGGCAGCGCTCGACGGCACGAAGGAAATCGTGCTGCCCGTGCTCGCGACAACGTTTTCCGTCGCGGCGGTCTTCCTGCCGGTCGGCATGATGTCGGGCGTTGACGGCCAGTATTTCAAAGAATTTGGCCTGACGGTCGCGTTCGCCGTGCTGCTGTCCCTTTTCGTATCGTTCACGCTGACGCCGATGTTCGCGGCGCTGTATCTGCCTGTCGGCAAGCCAGCGATGCCAGCATTTCTCAAAAAGCCGTGGCAGCGCTTCCAAGACGCATTTGCGGCGCTCGAAGGCTGGTATCGCGGCATTCTGCGCCACGTGCTCGAAAACGAGCGCAAGCGCGTCATGGCCGGGGCCGTCGCGCTGCTGTGCGTGAGCCTCTTTGTCCTGACGCAGATCGGGCAGGAATTTACGCCGACGTCCGACCAGTCGCAGTTCACGCTCCGCGTGACGGCACCGCGCGGCGAGAGCGTCACGGCGGCCGACCAGAAGCTCGCAGCGGTGCGGGCGGCACTCGCCGATGTGCCGGGCGTCCTCCATGTCTATCAGCGCTTTGATGCGCAGGAAGCGAGCTTCTTCGTGCAGCTCCAGCCGAAAGCGAACCGTGAACGCACGCAGGAGGAAATCGTTGCCGATTGCCGCAAGCGCGTCAATGCGCTGGCAGGCTTTCAGACGGATGTCACGATCGGCTATGACAAGCCCGTCGCGCTCTCCATCACGGGAGACGATGCCGCGCAGCTCGAGGCCATCAGCCACGACGTAGAGAGCGTCCTGCGCACGATCCCCGGCGTGCGCGATGTCACGTCGTCTGTGCGCACGGGCGCGTCGGAGCTCAAGATCGTACGGAATGACGCCATCGCAAACGAGCTCGGCGTGACGCCCGCGGCCATCGGCGAGACGCTCAACACGATGCTCCAGGGCACGGTCGTCGGAAAGTACAATGACAGGGACGAGCAGGTCGATCTCCGCCTGCGCCTCGAGGGCGGCGACCGCGCGACGTCCGCGATGCTCCAGCAGGTGTTCGTACCTGGGCAGGAGGGAAAGCTCGTGCCGCTCGCGCAGGTTGCAGATTTCGAGCAGGGCACGGCGAACGGCAGCGTCCGCCGCTATGACCGCAAAAAAGAGGTTCGCCTCTCGGCGAACCTCGAGAATACGACACTCAGCGACTTTGAAGAAGCCTTCGCGGAGGCTTCGGCAGATATCGACCTGCCGCCTGGCTGCGCAATTGGCACGGCAGGAGAGAGCGATGACATGGACGAGGCGTTCAGCGACCTCATCCTGGCGATGGTGTCGGCCGTCGTACTCATCTTCCTCGTGCTCGCTGCGCAGTTCGAGAGCTACAGCGAGCCTTTTGCCATCATGCTGTCCCTGCCGCTCGCGATGATCGGCGCAATCTGGGGGCTCTACCTCGCGCACAGCACGATCAGCATGGTCTCGCTCATCGGCATCATCATGCTGCTCGGCCTCGTGACGAAGAACGCCATCCTGCTCATCGATGTCGCGCGGACGAAGCTCCGCGAAGGGATGGACTGCGTCTCCGCGCTCGTGGCCGCGGGCGAGCTCCGCCTGCGCCCCATCCTCATGACGAGCCTCGCGATGATCTTCGGCATGCTGCCGATTGCGCTCGGCAGCGGTGCCGGTGCCGAGCTCCGCGCACCGATGGCCTATGCAATCATCGGCGGCATCACGACATCGACCGTGCTGACGCTCGTCATCGTGCCGATTGCGTACACGTGGATTTACCAGTTCAAGCATCGAAAGGAATAAACTTGTATGAAAGACAGTCGTGACTTTGCGCGCCTGCCTCTTCGCACGCTCATTCTGCGCTGCGCGCTGCCCGCGACCATCAGCATGGGCGCTATGGCGCTTTACTCCGTCATCGACGGCGTGTTCGTCGGGTATTTCCTCGGCGCGTCGGCGCTCGCGGCGATCAACCTCGTGTTCCCGCTGTTCCTGCTGTTTTCCGCCGTCATCGACATGCTCGCGGCCGGCTCGGCTGTGCAGATTGCGACGCGGCTCGGGGCGGGCGAGAGGGAAGAGGCGTCACGCATCTTTTCATTCTCGCTTTTTGCGATTTTCGTCGTGTCCATCGGCGTTGCCGTGCTCGTATTCGTCGGCACGCGGCCGCTGCTTTCGTGCATGGGAGCGGCGCCCGACGTCATCGAGCTGGCGGCGACGTATCTTTATATCCTCGCGGCCGGTGCGCCCGTCTGCATGTTTTTCTTCGCGACGGACAACTATCTGCGCATCTGCGGCTGGCAGAACTACAGCATGGCGCTGAATGTCGGCGTGGCGGTTCTCAACATCGTGCTCGATTATCTTTTTCTCGTGTCCTTCGGCTGGGGGATTGCGGGCGCGGCGCTCGCGACGGCCATCGGCCTCGGGGGCGGCACGGTTCTTTCCTTTGTGCCGTTCGTCCTCCATCGGACGGAGCTTTCCTTCGTGCGCGGCACGATTCCATTGCGGCAGTTTGGAAAGCTCGCATTCAACGGCTCGTCGGACTTCTTTGACAGCACGGCGTCGTCCGTCATGGATCTCATCGTGAACACGGTGCTGCTGCATCTCGGCGGCACGCTCGCCGTCGCAGCGTTCTCCGTCGTCATGTACCTTGACAGTGTCGTCTCGATGCTCGTCTTCGGCCTCACGACGTCGCTCCAGCCCGCACTGTCGTATTGCCATGGCGCGGGGCTCCGGGCGCGGACGCGGCGCTTGCAGAAAGCCGTCATGCTTGTCGCGGGCATGCTTTCCATCGGCGCGCTCGTCCTGCTCGAAGCGGCGGGGCCGTGGGCGCTGACGTTCTTCGTCGAGCCCGGCGACACGGCGCTCCTGGAGCTGTCGCAGACGGCGCTCGCGATTTTCGCATTGTCGTATCTCGTGAAATGGGTGGACGTCTGCGTTTCTGGCTACTTCACGGCGCTCGAGCAGCCGACTATTTCGCTCGGCCTGTCGCTCGTCGGCACGCTCCTCGCGCCGCTCGCAGCGCTCGCCGTCCTCGTGCCAGTACTCGGCCTCGCAGGCGTCTGGTGGATGCCGCTCTGTGCCGGGATGTTATCCGCGCTGCTGTCGCTTGGCAGTCTGCGGCGGGCGGCATGTTCGTGAACGCATGGATAAGGAAAGACGGCTGCAGGCAGTGCAGGAAGCGCGTTGCTTGCAGCCGTCTTTTTCATGCTTCGCGGGAACTTTGCATTTTGTTGATGTAGTGCGTGATGGTTTCGATGGAGCTGGCGAGCTCCCGCTGTTCTTCTTCCGTCAGCTCGCGGAGGCTGTCGACGAATTTCTTTCGCACGATGTCGTTCTGGTCGTCGAGCACGCGGTTGCCTTCATCCGTCAGCGAGAGCAGCAGCCGCCGGCGGTCGCTCGGGTCGGTCTTGCGCGTGATGAAGCCCGCATCGCAGAGCTTTTCCGTGATGCTCGTCATCTGCTGCTTCGAGATGTGCAGGATGTTGCCGATGAATTGCGGCGAGGGCCTGCATGCCGCGATAGAATTTGCGGTGGATGAGCACGAGCATCTCGATGAAGTCCGTCGACATCTCTCGCTGGTTGATTTCTGGCATGTTTGAACTCCCTCTCCCGGATTATATTTTCATAATGGCCGCGGAAAAATGTCGCGGCTTCTTGACTTTTCCATGCGTATACGATACCATATTGAACATAAATAGTAAACATTTATTTACTATTTTAGCCAGAAAATAACATCAAGAGATGTATCAGAAGGAGGTTTTCTTTTTGCTCTTTGCGAAACAGAAGAAACCGCTGGCACTCCTTGCCGTGCTTGCGCTTTCGGCCTCGATGCTCTTCGCGGGATGCGGTTCGCAGCAGCAGCAGCAGGCCGCAGGCGCGTCGCAGGTCAAGGCTATGAAAGTCATGCAGCAGGATACGCCGGTGGCGAGCCAGTATGCCGGGCAGATTGCAGGCCGTGACGAGGTCAAAGTGCAGTCCAAGGTCTCCGGCAACGTCGTCGAGAAATATTTCCACGGCGGCGATTATGTGACGGCGGGGCAGCCGCTCTATCGCATCGACAGCCGCCAGTATGAGTCGGCCGTCCTGCAGGCGCAGGCGACGCTTTCGCAGTCCGAGGCGACGCTCTCGAATGCGCAGACTGACCTCTATCGCGATCAGGAACTCCTCGCGAGCGACGCGATTTCCGAGCAGCAGGTCACGACGCAGCAGGCAAATGTCAACGCCTACAGCGCCGCGGCTGCCGCGAATGCAGCACTGCTGCAGAAAGCACGCCAGGATCTCGATGACACGGTCATCTATGCGCCGATGTCGGGCCAGCTCTCCGTCGATGATGTCGCGGTCGGCACGTTCGCAGCCGCTGGTTCCACAAACCTCGTGACGATCGGCACGACGGACCCGGTTTTCGTCGAGTTCAGCATTTCGGAGTCCGAATATCTGAAGTTCAAGAACATCCAGGCCATGCAGAGCGGTTCGGACAAGGGCGGCATCACGGTTTCCGTCACGCTGTCCGATGGTTCCGTCTATCCGTATGACGGCCGCGTCGTGCAGGCAGACCGCGCTCTCGCGCAGAATACCGGCACGCTGATGGTCAAGGCACTGTTCCCGAATCCGGACGGCCTGCTGCTGCCGGGCATGTTCGCGCGCGTCAAGCTCACGGGCGAGACGGTGCCGAACGCGATTCTCGTGCCGCAGCGCGCTGTGCAGCAGCTGCTCGGCAAATCGTTTGTCATGGTCGTCGGCGATGGCGACAAGTCCGAGGCACGCACGGTCACGCTCGGACAGAAAGTCGGCAGCTACTACATCATCAAGGACGGTCTGTCCGCCGATGACACGGTCATCGTCGAGGGCCTCTCGAACCTCCAGGAGGGCAAGGATCTCGCGGTCACGATGGTGACGGCGGACGAGATGGGCTTCTCCTTCGACGAGGATACGTCGACGTTCAATGCGGACGAGGGTTCTTCGACGGGTGCTGACAGCTAAGGGGGCGGCGACTTGTCAAAATTCTTCATTCATCGCCCGATTTTCGCGATTGTCGTCTCGCTGATCATCGTGATTGTCGGTGCGATTTCTGCGACGCAGCTGCCGATTGCGCAGTACCCGCAGATTTCGCCTCCGACGATTTCCGTCAGCACGACGTACACGGGCGCTTCGGCGGCCGTCGTCAATGATACGGTCGCGCAGATCATCGAGCAGCAGGTCAACGGCACGCAGGGCATGGATTACATGTCCTCGAACTCCGATGACACGGGCCGCTACAGCCTGCAAGTCGTCTTCGAGACGGGCACGGACGGCGATATGGACTCCGTCAAGGTGCAGAACAACGCAGCGACAGCGACGCCGTCGCTGCCGTCCGACGTCCAGACGGTCGGCGTCACGACGCGCAAGGCGTCGAACGACATGGCCTACATGATGTCGCTCTACTCCGAGGACGGCCGCTATGACCGTGCATTCCTCAAGAATTACGCCGATATCTACCTGCTCGACAAGATCAAGCGCATCAAGGGCGTCGGCGACGTCATGGTGTTCGGCTCGGATTATGCGATGCGCATCTGGCTGAACCCGGACAAGCTCGCGGAGCTCGGCCTCACGGTCGCGGACGTCACGAGCGCGATCAAAGAGCAGAACGTCCAAGCGCCGGCCGGCACGGTCGGCGCGCTGCCGGTCGAGAACGGGCAGGAAAAACAGTACACGGGCAAGATCTCCGGCCGTCTCGTGACGCCGGAAGAATTCGGCAACATCATCCTGCGCTCGGACGGCAAAGGCCAGTTCGTGCGCCTGAAAGATGTCGCCCGCATCGAGACGGGGCAGAAAGGCAACTCCATCATCTCGAAGTTCAACGGCCACCCGTCCGTCGGCTTCGGCATCCAGCTTACGAGTGATGCGAATGCCATGGAGACGGTGGCCGGCGTCCGCGAGGTCTTCAAGGAAGCGGAGTCCGATCTGCCGCCTGGCATGAAGATGGCGCAGATTTTCGACTCGACGAATTACATCCAGTCGTCGATTAAGGAAGTGCTTCATACGTTCGCGGAAGCGCTCGCGCTCGTCGTGTTCGTCATCTTCATCTTCCTGCAGAACTGGCGCGCGACGATCATCCCGCTGCTCGCTGTCCCGGTGTCGCTCGTCGGCACGCTCGCCGCGTTCATCGTCCTCGATTTCTCCATCAATACGCTGACGCTCTTCGCGATGGTCTTGGCTATCGGCCTCGTCGTCGATGACGCTATCGTCGTTATCGAGAACGTCGAAAAGCACATGGAAGAGGGGCTCAGTCCAGTTGATGCGACAGAGCGCGCCATGGACGAAGTGCAGGGCCCGGTCGTGGCCATCGCCATCGTCCTGTCGGCCGTGTTCGTGCCGGTCGCATTCCTCGGCGGCATGATGGGTGTGCTCTACAAGCAGTTCGCCCTGACCATCGCCGTCTCCGTCTGCCTCTCGGCCTTCGTGGCCCTGACGCTGACGCCGGCGCTCTGCGCCATGATGCTGAAGCCGCATTCCGCAGAAGATGACCAGGGCATCCTCGGCCGCTTCTTCGTGAAGTTCAACGAGAAATACGAGAGCATGAAGAATGGCTACATGGGCGTCGTTGCACGCTTCATCCGCCATTCGAAACTCGCGTTCATCTTCCTCCTCATCGTCTGCGGCCTCTCGGGCATCGTTTACAAGAATCTGCCATCGACGTTCGTCCCGGCCGAAGACCAGGGATATCTCTTCGCAACGATTGACATGCCGGAAGGCACGTCGTCGAACCATACGTCGGCCGTCGTCGACAAGGTGCGCGAGGCCATGTCAGAGAGCATCAAGGGTGCGGACAACATGATGGCCATTACGGGCTTCTCCATCCTGTCGAATGGCGCGAAGCCGAGCGCAGGCATGGTCGTCGTCGGCATGAAGGACTGGTCGCAGCGCACGGATCGCGATGCGTCCGTCGATGCGGCTGTCCGCACGACATTCGGCGTCGGCGCGAAAGTCGCGCCGGAAGCGACGATTCTCGCATTTAACCCGCCGGCACTGCCGGGCCTCGGCGCGGTCGGCGGCTGGACGATGCAGCTGCAGGATATGTCCGGCCACAGCGACCAGGAACTCAACGAGGTCACGCAGAAAATCGTTGCGGCGGCGAACCAGCGCCCGGAACTCCAAGGCGTGCGCTCGACGTACTCCATCACGTCGCCAGTCATCAATTACGAGATCGACCGCGAAAAGGTCAAGAACCTCGGCATCGCTCTTTCTGATGTCTTCACGGCCATGCAGGTCAACTATGGCGGTGCGCAGGTCAATGACTTCAACCAGTTCGGCCGCAGCTACAAGGTCATGCTGCAGGCAGATACGGCGTACCGCGGCGAGACGGACGGCCTGAAGTTCATCTTCGTCAAGAGCAAGACAGGCACGATGGTGCCGCTCGATACGCTCCTGAAGCCGAAAGACAGCTCGGGTCCGACGTCGATCTCGCGCTTTAACGCCACGCGTTCCGTGCAGATCCAGGGCAACGCAGCCGAAGGTTATTCCTCCGGCCAGGCCATGCAGGCCATTTCGGAAGTCGTGCATGAAAATGCACCGTCCGGCTTCAATATCGAATGGTCCGGCCAGAGCCGCGAGGAATCGAAAGCCTCGAATTCGACGCTTCAGATGCTCGGTTTGTCGCTCCTGTTCGTCTTCCTCTGCCTCGCAGCCCTCTACGAGAGCTGGAGCGTCCCGTTCGCCGTCTTGCTGACGGTGCCGACGGGCATCTTCGGCGCCCTCGTCTCCGAGTATGGCCTTGCGTTCATCGATGCCATGCTCGGCGTCCCGAATGCAGGCCTCCAGAACAGCGTCTACATGCAGATCGGCATCATCGCGATCATCGGCCTCGCGGCCAAGAACGCAATCCTGATCGTCGAGTTTGCAAAAGTCCGTGTCGATCGCGGCATGGAGCCGGTCAAAGCAGCTATCGAAGCTGCAGGCCTGCGCCTGCGCCCGATTCTCATGACGAGCTTCGCGTTCATCATCGGTTGCCTGCCGCTTGCCGCGGCTTCTGGTGCCGGTGCGGCAGCGCGTAACGGCATGGGCGTCGCCGTCGTCGGCGGCATGCTCTTCGCGACCGCGATGGGCATCTTCCTGATTCCGGTCTTCTTCGTAGCGACCGAATGGCTCGCTGCCAAGCTCGGCATCACACCGAAGGCAAAGAAAAAGACCTCGATTGACTACATGTAACACGAAAAAGACGAACTTTCCTTTCAAGCCAGCCCCCCTCCAGAGGGGGGACGGGCCGCGTGAGCGGCGGGGGGAGTCCCCTGTACGACAAATCAAATATCAAGATGCAACTTCCGCGGGTGCGAGAGTTGCATCTTTTTTCTATTTTCTGCTTAAGTTTTTCAAAGTTCATCCGATATACAGAGTAGAAAGGATATGCAAATTTCACGAAACAAGGAGGCTTCATCATGTACGTGAATAATTTCGTCATGTCGACGAGCATCCTCAACACATTGAACTATCACCAGACGCAGGCTTCGAAGCATCTCCTGAACATCTCGACAGGCCTCAAGATCCGTTCGGTCGCGGATGACCCTTCGGGCTGGGCCATCGGGCAGCGCATGGACGTGCGCATCCGCAGCCTCGATGCGGCGAACGGCAACGCGCAGAGGATGAAGAGCTTGCTCAAAGTTGCGGACGGCGGCATCAGCTCGACGGTCGACATCCTGAAGAAACTCAAGGAAAAGGCCATCGAGGCTGCGAACGACACAGCGACGGACAGTGACCGTCAGACGATCCAGAAGCTCTTCGACCAGTACGTCGATCAGATTGATGACAACGCCTATGTCGATTACAATGGCAAGAACCTGCTCGATGGCTCGCGGCAGGGCGCGGCGCAGGCGACGCAGCAGGCGTATACGAACCGCGCGCTGAGCACGGACACGACCGCGACGACAAAGCTCACCGACCTCGCGCGCAGGAATGGCGACAGCCTTGGCATCACGGATAGCGACACCATCAACATTTCTTATGTCAAAGAGGGCAAGACATACAGCGCAAGCTTTTCGGCCAAAGATGCGACGGTCGAAGACATTTTCACGAAAATGAACGCCATCGACGGCGATGTCTTCGATGTCGCGGGGCTCAGCACGACGTCCGTCATCGGCACGGATGCCTACGGCGAGGAAAAGCAGACCGTCGATGGCGAGAATGCGCTGACCATCAAAGCCAAGACGGCGGGAAAAGACGGCGCGATTGCGGGCTTCACGATCGGCATCACGGACAGCAAGGGACAGGAGAAGAAGAGCGTCAACAACGTCTTCAATGAATTCACGGAGACCATCGAGCCGAGAAATGTTGTCTCGGACAGCTCGCTCTACGCGCAGACGAGCGCCGACGCGAATCGCGGCATGAAGATTTCGCTCGGCGACATGCGCGCCGAGGCACTCGGCCTGCGCGGCCGCGATGGCACCGTGCTGAGTGTTACGACGAAGGAAGGCGCGAATGCGGCCATGAACGTGCTCGACAACGCGCTTTCGCGCGCGCTCGACCAGCAGACGACGGTCGGCGCTATGTCGTCGCGCCTCGACTACACCATCAGCAACCTGACTGTCCAGAGCGAGAACCTGACGGATGCGAAGTCCACGATTCTCGACGCCGACATGGCGAAGGAAATGCTCGCCTACACGAAGGAGAACGTCCTGATGCAGGCGGCTATGGCCATGCTCGCGCAGAACAACCAGAACGCGGCCTGGTTCCTGAGCCTGCTCGGTTGAACGGAGTTGCAAAAAATGCACAAAAGCTATTGACAATAACCTGAAGGCATGATATACTGGCCGTGTTGATGGAAATCAACGACAACTTTATAAAGAAGGATCAGGTGTCGCAAGACTCAATAGAGAAGCCGGTAATTTTGAAGTCCGGTGCGGTCCCGCCACTGTATCAGCGAGTGCCCTGCAAACATGTCACTGGGGATGGCAAAGCATCTCTGGGAAGGCGCAGACGCACGATGACCTGGAGCCAGGAGAACTGCCTGATCATCAATCACCGTTTGACCCGCGAGCGATGGGGATGGGGATTCCAGAATCTTGATAGATCCTCTGGCAGAGACCAGGGACACCGATAGAACTGGATGCTTCATACAGAAAGCGCCCATTCCTCGCAAAGCTTGCAGGGAACGGGCGCTTTTTCGACGAAAGGTTTTCCCGGTGGTTTCAGCTCCGCCGGGGGAAGTTTGCTCATATTTCATTCAGTTCTATGATTTGTCCGTGGATGGACAAAAGGCGCTGCCAGATGGCAGCGCCGCTTTTCTTTTATACTGGGAGATTTTCGCTGGAAGTTATCGCCTTCCGTCCTTGATCTGGTTCAGCCGGTCGGCGAGCGTCCAGGCATCTTCATCGCCGGAGACGCAGGTCATGATCGGCTGGGCGCCGAGCATGACGGTCGAGCCATCGGCGTAGGCGGCGGAACAGTTGTGACCGCTGTGGAAAGCAGCTGCGAGGTTGCCCTCGACGAGATAGGCGCGCTCGTGGCTGCTCATGCCGTTGGCCGCTGCCGGGATGCAGAACGGCTGCGTATCGACCATGACGACGCCGTCCGTCGTGACGCTGACATGGCCGTTTGCGTAGGATTCGATTTTCCGCTCATAGTTGTCGCGGCGGTCTTTGCTTGCTGGATGATTGGAAAGGGCCGCGAGGAACGGCGAGCTGTTTTCTCCATACTGGTCGATGACGCGCTGCCAGACGGCGGCCGTCGCACCGGGATTGTAGTACGAATGTGTGATGTAGGCGAAGGCGAGGTTGTCCGCCGCCCATTCCATCGGCTTCGTGTACTGGTTCTTCACGAGAGCCGCGGCAAGCAGCGTGTCGAGACTGCCGCCGGAAGACTGCACGATGCTTTTCACGCTGAGAGCCTGCCGCGTCGCATCGACGGGATGATTGCTCTGTCCGTGGCCCATCTCATGACCGAGCACGACGGCGATTTCCGAATCGTCATCGAGATTCTCGAAGATGCCCTGATTGATGCTCATGATGTGCCCGAGCGTGCAGAATGCATTGAACCCGTCCCGGGTGTTGATGAAATACTGGTAGGGCTTTTCATAGATGGTCGGGTCGATGGAGCCGATGGCAGCCGTCAGGTTCGTCATGATGGTCTCGACGCGGCGGTTCAGTTCCCAATCGTCATTGACGCCGTCTTTTTGCTGAAGCTCCGACAGCAGTTCGCTGCGCCCTTCTTCTGTGTCATTGTAGCGGTCGATGTCCGCTCGGGATTTTTCGGACGAAGCGCTGACGGCTGTCCATCGGGCGGCCAATTCTTCGCCTGCATCGGTTCCAGCGTGTGCGAGGGCAGCAGGCGCTGCGAAGGTGGCGAGCATGAGTGCCAGGGCGATTTTGCGAGAAAGCGAGTCTTTCATAGTCGTTCTTTCATGCCGTGTGAGGCGGTTCAGATTTCGCTGCGCCCGACTTCGTCGAACGTGTCCTGGATGTCTTTGCTCGGCGCTGCGCCGAGCAGGCTGACGGCCCAGATGGCGAGGAGGGAGAACAGGAAGCCCGGGACGATTTCATAGAGCCCGAAGAGGGCGAACTGCTTCCAGACGAGGACGGTGACGCCGCCGACGATGATGCCGGCGATGATGCCGTTCCGCGTCGTGCGCTTCCAGAACAGGCTCATGAGGATGGCGGGGCCGAATGCCGCACCGAAGCCCGCCCAGGCATACGAGACCATGTCGAGGATGAAGCTGTTCGGATTGAGGCCGAGGAGGATGGCGATGCTCGCGATGACGAGGACGCTCGCGCGGGAAATCCAGACGAGCTCGGTCTGCTCGGCATCTTTGTGGATGATCGTGCGGTAGAAGTCCTGCGCGAAGGCGGACGCCGCGACGAGCAGCTGCGACGAGGCCGTGCTCATGATGGCCGCGAGGACGGCGGAGAGCACGAGACCGGCGACGATGGGCGGGAAGAGTTCATTTGTCATGACGAGGAAGACGGTCTCGGAGGCCGTGCCCTCAAGCGGCGTTTGGAGGTACACGCGCCCGACGATGCCGACGGCGACGGCGGCCGCGAGCGAGAGGATGACCCAGGTCATCGCGATGTGCGTGGCCTGCGAGACTTCTTTCGACGTGCGGATGGCCATGAAGCGCACGAGGATGTGCGGCTGGCCGAAGTAGCCGATGCCCCAGGCGAGCAGCGAGACGACTTCGATGAAGGAAATCGTCGTGCCATCGACTTTCGAGAACGGGTCGAGCAGCGACGCGTCAATGCTTTCCACAGAGGCGACGGTCGCCTCGAATCCGCCCGAGGCCATCGCGCCGCAGACGGGCACGACAAGGATGGCGAAGAACATCATGACGCCCTGGATGAAGTCCGTGCGCGAAACGGCGAGGAAGCCGCCGACGAGCGTGTAGAAGACGACGGAGCCCGCGCCGAGGAAAATCGCGTACTCGTAGGGGATGCCGAAGACCGTCTCGAACAGGCGGCCGGCCGAGACGAAGCCCGACGAGGAATAGATGACGAAGAAGATCAGGATGAAGATGGCGGGCACGATGCGCAGCAGCCCCGAGTGGTCGTCGTAGCGGTTCTGCAGGAACTCCGGCAGCGTCAGCGCGTTGTCGGCGAGCTCCGTGTACTTCCTGAGGCGGGCGGCGACGAAATGCCAGTTCGCCCAGGTGCCGATGGCGATGCCGACGGCAATCCAGCCCGCATTGAGGCCCGCGAGATAGGCAAAGCCCGGCACGCCCATGAGCATCCAGCCGCTCATGTCGGACGCCTCGGCCGAAAGCGACGTGACCCAGGCACCGAGCTTGCGGTTGCCGAGGAAGTAGTCGCTCATGTTGCGCGTGCGGCGATAATAGTAGACGCCGATGCCCATCATGAGGCCGATGTAGAGCACGAAGGTCGTGATGATCGTGATATCATGTGTCAAAGAGAGCACTTCCTTTTTGATTGGTATAGGAGAGATACCGTTTCATTATATAGGAAAACGGCGGAAGCGCGCAACAAAAAAATGCTTGCATTTTGCAAATTGTTCCTGTATAATACCATAGGTTTGAGAAAAAGTCGGACGCAGGACGTGCAGAACGCGCACAACTGCGCCTTTTTCGTGTGTTTGACAGGGGGCATCCACATGCAGAATTATGATGTAATCGTCGTCGGCGGCGGCCCGGCCGGCGTCATGACGGCGTATGAGCTGATCGAGAAGAAGCCGGAGCTGAAGATCCTCGTGCTCGAGAGCGGCAAGGACATCTATCATCGCGTTTGCCCGATTTCGGCGGGCAAGGTCAAGAGCTGCATCGGCTGCAAGCCGTGCAGCATCATGCGCGGCTTCGGCGGCGCAGGTGCGTTCTCCGATGGCAAGTACAACTTCACGACGAAGTTCGGCGGCTGGCTCAACGAGTACCTCGACGATGCGACGGTCATGGAGCTCATCCACTATGTCGATGACATCAACATGAAGCACGGCGCGCCGGTCAAAGTCTTTACGACGAAAGGCTCCGACATCGGCAAACGTGCGCTCGACCACGACCTGCATCTCCTCGATGCGAGCGTGCGCCATCTCGGCACGGAGAACAATCTCCGCATGCTCGAATCGACGTATGAATATCTGAAGGAAAAGATCGAGTTCCGCTTCGAGTGCCCCGTCGCTCACATCGAATCGAACGGCAAGGGCGACAACGCTGTCGAGCTCGCAAATGGCGAGAAGCTCGCAGCGAAATACCTCGTCGTCGCGCCGGGCCGCGCGGGTGCCGAGTGGTTCAGCAACGAATGCGACCGCCTCGGCCTCGAGCAGGAGAACAACCGCGTCGATGTCGGCGTGCGCGTCGAAGTGCCTGACGAGGTCTGGAACGACATCACGAGCCAGGTCTACGAAGCAAAACTCGTCTACCGCACGAAGCGTTACGGCGATTTCGTCCGCACGTTCTGCATGAATCCGCACGGCCATGTCGTCATGGAAAACACGGATGGCATCGTGACGGTCAACGGCCATTCGTACAGCGACCCGAAGCTCCAGAGCCACAATACGAACTTCGCGCTGCTCGTTTCGAACCACTTCACGGAACCGTTCAAAGAGCCGCACCAGTACGGCAAGCGCATCGCGTCGTTCTCGAACATGCTCGGCGGCGGCATCATCGTGCAGCGCTACGGCGACCTCATCAAAGGCCGTCGCACGAACGCGCACCGCATGGGCAAGAGCTTCACGAAGCCGACGCTCGCGGCGACGCCGGGCGATCTCTCGCTCGTGCTGCCGAAGCGCCATCTCGACAACATCATCGAGATGATCCAGCAGCTCAACTACATCGCGCCGGGCATGACGAACAAAAGAGCTCGAAACAAAGTTCCAGAACGTCTTCGCCATCGGCGACGGCGCCGGCGTCACGCGCGGCCTCTCGCAGGCAGGCGCAAGCGGCGTCTACGTCGCACGGACGATTCTTTCCCGCGAGAAATAAATAAGCGAGGGCGCAGCCTTTGGGCTGCGCCGTTTTGCTATGCAGTTACAGGGGATGATCTTGCAGGGCATCGTACCCTTCTTCGCCCGTCCGGATTTTGACGACATTGTCCATCGAGGAGATGAAGATCTTGCCGTCGCCGTATTTTCCCGTGTAGAGGACGTTCTTCGCGACATCGATGATGGTTTCAGGTGGGATTTTCGAAATGACGAGATCGCATTGGATTTTCGGCAGGAGCTTGGATTCGATGGTCGTGCCCGTGTACATGCCGTTGTGACCTTTCTGGAGGCCGTAGCCGAGCACGCGCGTGACGGTCATGCCTGTGATGCCGATGGATTCGAGCGCGGTCATGAGCGGATCGAAGCGCGATTCGCTTGTGATGATGCGGACGTGATAGATGCGCGGCCGCTGCGATGGAAGCGACGTCTGAGGGATGGTTGGCGGCACGGCAGGCGTGTTCCCGCTATCTGGTGGTTCGGGCGCAGGGGCACCATGAAAATCGGGGCGGGCACCTTCCGGCCAGGTCGGGCACATCATGGTTGCGCGCCCTTCCAGCGCGTCGAGGAGCTTGTGCAGGAGCTTGATGCAGGTCTTCTTCATCGTGGGTCATCCTTTCTGGAGGGGAGATTCTGGGCGGTCATGCTTCGGCGCGCGGCGCGGCATCCGGGGGCGCTGGCGCGTGCTGCGGATGACGGCAGAGGTAGTAGAGCGGGTCTTCCATCGCCATGACTTTTGAGAGCGGCACGCGGTGGAAGATGGAAATGTGAAGCCGCTTTCGCACCCAGACATAGGCATAGATGGCGAGCAGCAGGGTCGAGGCGCCCGTGATGGCGAAGATGCCGAGACGCTCTGCCGGATCGGGCGAAATGTGCCAGATCATGTAGAGCGTGCTGGCGATGGCGAAGAGCTGGAGCACGGGATACCCAGGGACGCGGTACGTGCGCGGCACCTGCGGCGCGTTTTGGCGCAGCACCATGACGTTGATGTGCGAGACGATGTAGGAAATCATCTGAAACAGCGAGGCAACGAGAATCAGGAACTGGATGGCACTGCCGCTTGAGAGTCCGGTTGCTTCGATGAGCATCGTGAGGGTGCCGAGGAGCAGGATGACGACATAGGGGGCACCGTGGCGGTTTTTTCGCTGGAAGACGGCAGGGAGCAGTCCGATTTTCGCCATGCCGCAGCAGATTTCGGCGACGCAGCCGATGATGGAGTTCTGCGTCGAGATGGCGGCGAGGATGGCGACGATGATAATCCAGATGCGGCCGAGGCCGCCAAGCATGTTCACGGCGTAGAGGATGTGCGGCGAATCGGAGACGGCGAGCTCGTCCCAGGGCGTATAGTGCGCAAATCCTGCGGTCATGAGCGACTGGATGACGCACATGATGGCGAGGCTCAGGAACATCGCGCGCGGGATGTCGCGCTTCGGTGCTTTCATGTCCTTGCCGAGCGGGATGATGAACTCCGAGCCGATGAACAGCCAGAACGCCGTTGTCGTGAGCGGCAGGATGTCAGAGAGACGTGTGTCGAGCATGAGCGGCTGCGTGACGGCATCGCCCGTGCCGATTCCAGCCGCGCCGACAAAGCCGAGCGCGAAAAGCGATGTGACCATGACGGCGGCGATGACGCTCTGGACGAGTGTCGAGACCTTGATGCCGCGCAGGTTGATGAAGATGAGGGCAATCGTCAAGGTCACGCTGTAGAAAGCGGTCGGAAGCGTGTTGCCGAGGAAGGCCGTCATGACATTCGCGAACATCGCACCTTCGGCGGGGGCCGCGAAGATGTTGCTGACGAAGTAGCCGCCGATCATCGTGACGATGGTGACGAACGGGCCGAGGCCGACGAGCGTATACTGCGCGAGGCCGCCCGTGAGATTCGGCATGAGTGCGCCGAGCTCCGCGATGGAGGCGGCCGCGAGCATGTTGATGGCGCAGACGAGGAGGATGGCGGGGATGAACGTGACGCCGACGCTGCTCGCGCCGCTCGCAAGCGGGATGAAGCAGCTCGTCGCGATGATCATGCCGACGCCCGTCGAGACGGCGCCGAAAAGTCCAATCTTGCTCTGCATGGAAATCGCTCCTTTCGTTTCCCACATCATGCCATGGCAGGCGGCTGTGCACAATGGGACAAAGGAGGACATTTTTCCACGCTGGAAGGAAGACGGATGGAACGAAAGTGGAAGACGGAGGCGTCCGGAAGACTGAATTTCCCGCACGGAAGCGGCTCTTCTGTAGACATCCGGCCGCCTGCGTGCTACAATGGGTTACAAATCAAGCGACAACGACGTCGGGAGCCAGCAGCTTCCGGCGTCGTCTTTTTATAGAAGCAGATGGATGGAAGAG
>CACZFT010000053.1:0-5049 GCA_902780535.1 uncultured Selenomonas sp.
CCATGCCGGCCACGTCCGCTACCTCGCAAAAGCGAAATCGTTCGGCGACGTCCTCGTGCTCGGCCTCAACACCGACGCCTCCGTGCGCGAGAACAAAGGCCCGACGCGCCCCATCAACAGCGAGCTCGACCGCGCCGAAGTCGTTGGCGCGCTGAAATCCGTCGACTATGTCGTCCTCTTTGGCGAAAAAACCGCTGAATCCATCATCGCCAAAGTCCGCCCCGACGTCTATGTCAAAGGCGGCGACTACACGCTGGACACCCTCCCCGAGGCGAAGATCGTCCAGTCCTACGGCGGCCGCGTCGAATTCGTCGACCTCGTCGCCGGCCGCTCCACGACGAACGTCATCGAAAAAATCCGAGATGAAATGAAAGGACAGCGCGGATGAACCCCAAGAACATCCTCATCATCAAGCTCAGCTCCATCGGCGACGTCGTGCACGCCCTGCCCGTCAGCTACGAGCTCAAGCGAAAATGGCCTGACTGCCGCATCACCTGGGTCGTCGAGCCCGCCTCGCGCGGCATCGTCGGAATGGACGCCTGCGTCGATGACATCATCATTTTTGAAAAGCAGGCCTTCCGCTCGCTCGGCGGCTTCCTCCAGCATTTCGGCCCGCTCAAGCGCGCTATCCAGAGCCGCCGCTACGACCTCGTGCTCGACCTTCAGGGCCTCTTCAAATCCGCCGCCATCGCGTATCTCGCGAAAGCGCCGAAAGGCCGCAAGCTCGGCCCTGTCGACATGCGCGAAGGCAGCGACCACGTCTCGCGCCCCGTCCGCGGCCCGCATGCGGCGGACCACGTCATCGAGCGCTACCTCGACGTCGTCCGCTCCATCGGCTGCAACGTGCCGTACGCGCCCGACGGCAGCGCCGTTCATTTCCCCATTGACGTGCCGACCGAAGCCATCGCCTCCGCCGCCGCGCGCTTCCGCCAGGCCGGCGCCGACATGAAGAACCCCTACATCACCATCCCGATCGGCGCGAACTGGCCGACGAAGCGCTGGCCCGAGGAGAACATCGCGGCCTTCGCGAACCTGCTCTACGATCACGAACTCATCCCCGTCCTCGTCGGCGGCGGCCCCGTGGATGAGGCCCGCGCCGCACGCATCACGGGCCTCATGGACATCCCGCCCGTCGACCTCGTGGGGGGGCTCACCTTCCCCGAACTCGCGGCCGCCTTTCAGCACGCCGCCGCCACCGTCGGCCCCGACACCGGCATCTGCCACCTCTCCATCGCCCTCGGCACGCCCACTCTCATGCTCATGGGCCCCACCATCCCCGAACGCACCGGCCCCTACGGCCCGACCGGCCACCTCCTCATGGCCAGCCACCACTGCGTGCGCTGCTTCAAAAGAGCCTGCCCGAAAGGTCTCGATTGCCTCGCCGACATCACAGCCGAGCAGGCGTGGAAAGAAACGGAAAAAATTCTGCGATAAGAATTGCTTCGCGAAGTCCACTTTTTCTTCGGGCGGAGGGGCGAGGGCATAAGGAAACTTTTAGCTGTGCGGACGGCAGGACGTATATTATTTTATCGTCCTATCAATTTGCCAGAAAGAATCTATTATCATCGAATGACCAAGTCCGCAGCAGCGTTGTTTCCGTTGCCCTCACTCCTCCACCCCGAGCACGAAAAAACATTCGCGACCAAAAAACTTTCCATAGAAAAGAGCCCCATCCATGAATATTTTCACCCCCCGTCCCACCCGCACCTCCTCTTTTTTCGCGAGCCTCCAGCGCGACCTGCGCCTTTTTATTTTCATGCTGGCGCTCGTCTGCATTTACCGTGCGATTTTTATGTTCGGCCTTTCGAATTTTATCAGTGAAACGACGCCGACATCAGAAATTGCGCTCGCGAATTTTATCGGCCTGCGCCTGTCGCTCAAAACGGCGGGATGGTGCGCAGCATTTGCATTTTTATTCGCGTCGCTGCCCGTGATTTTTTTCCCGCGACGTGCAGTATTTTTTTCGCGCATCCGGCTCGTGATCGGCAGCATCGAGGTCTTTCTTTTTTCCGTGCTTTTTCTCGCACGCTTTCCTTTTTATCGCGAATTTCATTGCACGTATAATTCGCAGGTCATGGCCGGTGCCAATGACGATTTAGCTTCCGTTTTCTGGATGATGGTGCAGGAATACGGCCTCGTCTGGCGGCTCGCCGTCGCGATTTTTTTGACGGCGGTGCTGACGTTCGCGCTCAAAAAAATTCTGGAAATCCGCACGCTGCCATTGCCGCGATTTTTTGACGGCCGGCCGCTGATTTTTGCTGTCGCATTTTTACCCATCTTCGCTGCTTTTTTTCTTTTCGTCCGTTTCGGCGGCGCGTTCACCTATGGCGGCGGCGTGAATTGGGAAAGTGCGGGCGTCACGAGCGACGATTTTCTCAATGAATGCATTCTCGATGACGGCCAGGCCATGTACCGCGTGCACGAGATGGACGAGCGCATGAAGCGCGGCAGCATCGAGGGCGTCGAAAAAGAGCGCATCCGCGAATTCGCGCAGCGTGCGGCGGGGCACACGGACCTCGCGGCAGACGACCTTGCGCCCTACCTCCAGCGCACGGCGAAAGGCCCGCGTATGGAAAAGCCGCGCCATATCTTCATCATCCTCGGCGAAAGCTGGGCGCGCTGGCCGGAGCTGCCGAAATACGAAGGCCTCCATGCGATGGATGGCCTGAAGTCCCTCGCCGCCGCGCCGAACGGCTACGAGAGCGCCGCGTTCGCGCCGAATGGCGATTTCACATCTGTTGCGCTCAATGGCATCATCACGGGCCTTTCCGAAATGGGCGTCCGCGTCAACTACCAGCCGAGGAGCCTCCGGGACGTCTATCCGACTGCGCTCGCACCGCAGTTCAAGCGCCTCGGCTACGGCGTCGATTTCTGGTACGGCGGCGTGCCGAGCTGGGACGGCATGAACCGCCTCGCGCTCGCGCAGGGCTTCGACCATTTCTATGGCTATCCCGACTATCACGCGCCAAAGCAGACGACCTGGGGCACGGACGATGAGCACCTCTTCGCTGCGCTCTACGACCACCTCGCAAGCGAATCCCCGACCGTCCACGTCGTCATGACCGTCTCGAATCATCCGCCCTATACCATCGACGTCGCATCGCTCGGCTACGACCTCGAACAGGCGAAGCGCATCACGCACGAAATGCCCGACGTTGACAACCCCGACCAGCTCGCGCTCGAAGTCGGCCACATCTGGTACATGGACCAAATCGTCACGGATTTCGTCAAGAAAACCGAGGCGCAGTATCCAGGTTCCCTCTTCATCATCACCGGCGACCACGCCGTCCGCACGAACCCGAGCAACCACCCGACCATGTACGAACACGATAGCGTCCCCTTCGTGATTTACGGCGCAGGCGTCACGAAAGACATCCTGCCGAAGGACGCCATCGGCGGCTGCACGAGCATCCTCCCGACCCTCATGGAACTCATCGCGCCCGCGGGCTTTGAATACTACAGCATCCTGCCGAGCATGACCGAAGGCACGCAGACCGCCAGCTTCAACACCAACATCTGGATTACGGACAAAGCCGTCGGCAGCACGAGAAACGACAACACCGAACCAAGACCCGACATCAACATCCCGTTCGACCCCGCAGTCGAGCGCCAGAAAGCTGACGAATGGCTGCCGCTGGCACGCACCATCTCGTGGTGGATGGCAGTGAAAGGGACGAAGATGGAGTGAATTTGCTTCGCGTCCCCTCCGCCCCGCGCACGAACAAAATCTCCGCGACCACGAAAGGAACTTTCCCACCATGCCCACCCAATCCATCCTCGTCATCAACACGATGCACATCGGCGACCTCCTCCTGATCACGCCTGCCCTCCGCACGCTCCGTGCGAACTACCCGCAGGCGCGCATCTCGCTCCTGACCGATAAGACCCTCGCCGACCTCGTGCGTGAGAATCCCTGCATCGACGAATGCCTCACGATTGACAAGCACGGCGCGGACAAGGGCCTCTTCGCCCTCTGGCACTTCATCCGCCGCCTCCGCGCGCGCCATTTCGACCTCGTCATCAACCTCCACCGCAACGAACGCTGCTCCGCCATCACCGCCTTCTGCGGCGCACGCGAGCGCATCGGCTACGCACAGCCCGGCTTCGGCCATTTCTACACAAAATGCTACCCGAACCTCGCCATGGCCGACACGCCGAAAGAACTTGCGACAAAGCACCAGGTCACCGTCCACCTCGAAATGCTCCAGAAAGCCCTCGGCCTGACGAAAATCGACGACCGCGGCCTCGAAATGAAGATTCCAGCCGAAGCCGAAAACGAAGCCGCACGCCTCTGGCAGAAGATGCTGGATGAAACGGCAACAGCTGCCCAGATGCCCAGCGGCGAGCAGCCGCGTCCCGTCATCGCCTTCAACATCGGCGCGAGCTGGGCCACGAAGCGCTGGATTGACACCTACTTTGCCCAGTGCGCCGACCCCTTCTTTGGCGGCCCGACCGACGTCCCCATCGTCGACGCCTGCCTTGCAAAAATGCGCGAAAAAAACAGCCCGCACTGCCATATTTTCACCGGCAAAGTCACCCTCGCCGTCCTCGCAGGTCTCCTTTCCCGCTGCGCCCTCATGCTCACGACCGACTCCGGCCCCATGCATATCGGTGTCTCCCAGAACCTTCCCCTCGTCACCATGTTCGGCGCCAGCCCCGTCCCGACCTTCTACCCCTACGACGCCCGCGACGTCCTGCTCAAAACCCCCGAAAGCTGCCACCCTTGCGGCATCCACGATTGCCCGAAACAGGGGGACGAGCACATGGCCTGCATGAAGCACATCCCCGTCGCGGAAGTCATGAAATACGTGCACGAACTGCTTGAAACGTATGGAGGGAAAGCGGCAAGGGAGCTGCCGAGGGAGAACGCGGACGAAAAGGGACGGCATGCATGCCGGATTGTGGAACTGTAAGATTGCAACTCCAGCCTCCCTCAATGAGGCAATGTCATTAAGTTAAGGGCCAGGCCCCCTCTAGAGGGGGCTGTCAGCGAAGCTGACTGGGGGAGTAGTTGGGTGCTGGAGACAAACAGATCTGCAGAACGTTGCT
>CACZFT010000053.1:5059-16418 GCA_902780535.1 uncultured Selenomonas sp.
CTATCGCATCCTACTACTCCCACCACCGCTTCGCGGTCCCCCTCCCTCTGGAGGGAGGCTGAAGTTTGAATGGCTTATCGCTTAACTTAATGACATTACTCAATGAGGGGGGCTCCTGAAAAGCAAGGCTCCGTTTCGATTGCTACGTTGATGGCGAAGTTGCTTTTTGCGAAGATGAACCCCACTTCGGGCGGAGGGGCGAGGGCATAAGAAAACTTTTAGCTGGGCGGACAGTAGGGATCCGCGAGCCCAGTAGTTTCTTCGCGAGGCAAGGAACTCTGCCCATGGGGATTCCGTTCATGGGACGGCACAAGAGCCGTGCTCGTCGCACACCCGACCATGCCGGCAGCATGCCGGAATCCACAGGGCAGAGTTCCGAGCCCGCGCGCACGCACTTCCTTCGCGTGCCGCCACACACCGCCCCGCGCACATACTTCCTTCGCGCCCCAAGATATGCTAGAATAAAGCCAACAAAATTTCTCGACCTTTCCCAGAAGGAGGAACCTTTTTCATGATCATCGTCACAGGCGCTGCCGGCTTCATCGGCAGCAACATCGTCAAAGAACTCAACCGCCGCGGCCGCACCGACATTCTCGTCGTTGACGACCTCGGCGGCGACCGCGAGGCTGACGCCGCGAACGTCGCGAACTACAAGAACCTCCGCGGACTCCAGTTCATCGACTACCAGCACAAAGACGACTTCCTCAAGACCATCGAAGACGACGACTTCGACGGCGCCGACGTCGACGCCATCTTCCACGAAGGCGCCTGCTCCGACACCATGGAGTACGACGTCAACTACATGATGCGCACGAACTACGAATACTCGAAAGCGCTCCTAGCACCGCATCCCGTTCTTCTACGCCTCCTCCGCTTCCACGTACGGCAGCGGCAAGAACGGCTTCACCGAAGGCGACAAATGCGAGGACGCGCTGAACCCGTACGCCTTCAGCAAGCTCGCCTTCGACCGCTACGTCCGCCAGGTCATGCCCGAGGCCCGCAGCCAGATCGTCGGCCTGCGCTACTTCAACGTCTTCGGCCCGCAGGAGCACCACAAGGGCAAGATGGCTTCCATCTTCTACCAGCTCTACAACCAGATCAACGAAACGGGCAAAGCTCACCTCTTCAAAGGCGAGGGCGGCTACGGTGACGGCGAGCAGCGCCGTGACTTCGTCTACGTCAAAGACGTCGTCAATGTCAACCTCTGGTTCTTCGAGAACAACGGCCCGTCCGGCATCTACAACTGCGGCACCGGCGTCTCCCACACCTACAACGAAGCCGCCACGGCCGTCATCAAGGCCATGGGCAAAGGCGAAATCGCCTATCGCGACTTCCCGACGGCGCTCATCGGCAAATACCAGAACTACACCCAGGCCGACCGCACCCACCTCGAAGAAGCCGGCTACGACCTCGGCTTCCACAACCTCGACGACGCCGTGAAAGAATACGTCGACTTCCTCAACGCGGGCGGCTACTTCGAATACGGCAAATGATTTCGATAAATGTTTCCGTTGCCCTCACCCCGTAGCCACGCATACGAATAAAACTTCGCGACCACGAAAGGAACTCCTGTGCAACCAGCAGTCTTTTTCGACCGAGACGGCACCCTGAACGTCGACGTCCACTACCTCCACCGCCCCGAAGACTTCAAATGGCTCCCCGGTGCCCGCGAAGCCATCAAATACGTCAACGACGCGGGCTTCCTCGCCATCGTCATCACGAACCAGAGCGGCGTTGCGCGCGGCTATTTCCCCGAAAGCGACGTCCTCCGCGTTTACGACTGGATGAACGAAGACCTCGCAACCATCGGCGCCCACCTCGACGCCCTCTACTACTGCCCACATCACCCCCACGGCAGCGTGCCGGAGTACACGAAAGACTGCACCTGCCGCAAACCCAAGCCCGGCCTCGTCCTCCAGGCCATTGAGGAGCACCACATCGATCCCGCAGCCTCCATCCTCATTGGCGACGGCGACCGGGATGTCGAGTGTGCGCAGCGCGCAGGCGTCAGAGGCGTGAAATATGAAGGAGGGAGTTTGTTGGAGGTTGTGAAGAGGGCGATCGTGTAGTACCTTCGCAGATACAGTCGAAAGAATCGCTAGGCCGTACCTTCGACACACCCACCACCGCTTCGCGGTCCCCCTCCCTCGGTGAGGGAGGCAGAAGTTCGCAGGAGGCCGCGAGGCACGAACGTATCTCCACGAGGCAAGGGAAACTTCCCATGGGGATTCCGTTCGGGGGCCGGTCGTGATTGTCTGGCTCGTCGCACAGCTGGATCATACCGGCAGCACGCCGGAATCCACAGGGCAGTTTCCCGCGCCCGTGCGCACGAGCCCTTCTTCGCGGGCGACTGCCTCCTTCCTTCACCTTTTTTCCATACCCTCGAACTAAGATATAACAAGAACGACAGGAGATGTTTCATTTGCAGGTTTCCGTCCTCGCGAGCGGCAGCAAGGGTAACGCGACGTTCGTCGCTATCGACGGCGCGAAAATCCTCGTCGATGCCGGCATCAGCGCCACGCGCATCAAGAAGGCGCTCGCCGCCGAGAACGTCGACGCCGCTGACCTCGATGCCGTCCTCCTGACGCACGAGCACCGCGACCACGTCGCCGGTCTCGCGACGCTCTCCAAATGGTATCATCTCCCGATTTACAGCCGCCGCAAAACCCTTGCGAGCCTGCCCGTTTCCATCCAGCAGGCCGTCACGTCCACCCTCCTGCATCCTGTGGACGGCGCTTTCCGCCTTGCGGGTCTCTCCATCATGCCGTTTTCCACCTCGCACGACGCCGCCAACCCCGTCGGCTGGCGTCTCGCGGGCAGCCGCACCGTTGCTGTCTGCACGGACCTCGGCTTCGTCACCCAGACCGTCGAAGCCGCTATCGACGACACCGACGTCCTCGTCCTCGAAGCGAACCACGACCCCGCCGTTCTCAAAGACGGCCGCTACCCCTGGCCGCTCAAGCGCCGCATATTGTCGAATCGCGGCCACCTCGCCAACGCCGACGCCGCCTGGGCCATCGCCCGCATGCAGCACCGCCCGAAAGACGTCTTCCTCGCACATCTCTCGCAGGAAAACAACACGCCAGACCTCGCGTATGAGACCGTCTCCGGGATTCTCAAAGGGCAGGGAATTGACGACGTGCCGCTGCATGTTGCAAGGCAGGATGCGGCGGTGCGGCTGATATGAAAGGAAGGGTGGCATGGAATCCGTAACGATAGAAGAAATTCGTCGTCTTTGCCGTGCTGACCTGATTCGATGGACAGGCCATGTTGCGGAACGCATGGTCAAACGACAGATTGCCCCTTCGGAAGTTCTCTATACTTTGATGCATGGCGAAATCATCGAAGACTATCCAGATGATTATCCATTTCCCAGCTGTCTTGTTCTCGCAATCGAAATGAATGGACGTCCCATCCATGTGGTTTGCAGCATTGGGAATGACGAACTTTATATCATCACGGCGTATCAGCCAGATACGGCTCGATGGGATGCAACTTTTCGTATTCGCAGGAAGGGAGATGACCTTTCATGAAAACGTGCACGTTTTGCAAAGCTCCGACAGAGCCGAGCGTTTCTACCTTTACGGTCGACTTGGGTAATTGCGTTGTCGTCATTCGGAACGTACCATCGGACGTCTGCACGCAATGCGGGGAACCTTATTATTCTACAGAAGTTATGCAGAAGCTTTATGAAATTGTCGACTCCCTGCGAAGCACGATGACAGAAGTCGCTATTGTGAATTACCCGAATGCTGCTTGAAAGGATCTGATCTTGTGAACCTTTTCAAAAATCAAAGATACCGCGCCCTTTCTGCCGCCATCGCCTTTTCCTTTGCCGCGATGACGTTCTCCGGCTGCTCGGCGGATGTCGGGGGGAGCAGTTCCTCCTCGGGCTCCGCTTCCTCCGGCGCGCCGACATCCGGCATCATGGCCGTCTCGCAGGGGACGGCGGGCACGAGTGATCTTTCTGATGCCCGCAACACGCCGGCCGTCCGCGCCGCGAAAGCCATCGGCCCGGCCGTCGTCGGCATCACGAACAAAGCCGTCGCGCGTGACTGGTTCAACAACCCTGTCGAGACCGAGGGCGTCGGCTCCGGCGTCATCTTCCGCGCCGATGGCTACATCGTCACGAACAACCACGTCATCGAAGGGGCGAAAGAAATCATCGTCTCCCTCGCGGACGGCCGCAGCCTCAAAGGCAAAGTCATCGGCGCCGACTCCGTCACCGACCTTGCCGTCGTGAAGGTCAACGCCAGCGATCTCCCCGTCGCGGCCTTTGGCGACAGCGACAAGATTGTCGTCGGAGAACCCGCTATCGCCATCGGCAATCCGATGGGCCTTGAATTCCAGGGCAGCGTCACCTCGGGCGTCATCAGCGCGCTCAACCGCACGCTTGACATCTCCGACCGCCGCGTCAAGCTCCTCCAGACCGACGCCGCCATCAGCCCGGGCAACTCGGGCGGCGCGCTCGTCAACGCCGACGCGCAGGTCATCGGCATCAACAGCGCGAAAGTCGCGGCTTCGGGCGTCGAGGGCATGGGCTTCTCCATCCCAATCAACACCGTCCGCACCGTCGTCTCCGAAATCATGGACAAAGGCTACGTCGCGCGTCCATACCTCGGCGTCAGCGTCTTCGATCCGGAGAGCGCAGCCCGCTATGGTTACCAGCTCAACATCGACAAGGGCGTCTTCGTCTTCAAAGTCACGCTCAACGGCCCGGCAGGCAAAGCCGGCCTCATGCGTGGCGACATCATCCTGAAGATTGACGGCGACGAAGTCAACAGCGTCAGCGACCTGCGCGCCAAGATCGGCGACCACAAGATCGGCGACACCGTCAAAGTCACCTACGACCGCAACGGCCACGAAGAGACCACGGACGTCACGCTCGAAGAAATCCCGCAGGACGACAACTAAATCGTGAACAAAACTAGGATATTGAAAAAATCGCCATCCAGTGGTATACTCGGATTGTGAAAGAGATTTAGATGTCTGCTATGTCAGAACACCGAAAGAAGCCCCTCGCGGACCAGCCATCTGCGAGGGGCTTCTTTGTGCGCCATCGTCGGCCAGCCTAGCCGATTGTACGCATCAGAGGGTTATTCGCCGTTGCCGAAGCGGCGACGGATGCGGTCGGTCAGCAAGTTGGCAATAATGCCAGCTGCGATGCCTACGACCAATGTGAAAAAGATGTCTGCCATGTCCTCACCTCCCTCCATTGTCTAGAGAGGTAACACGGCATATCCAGTATATCTTGGGAACACGTAGAAAGCTACATGACATCCTTTCTGTAAGATTTCCTATGGAAAGAAAAGCCGCGTGCATCCTATTGCAGGATGCACGCGGCTTGTTGTATCTGTTGCTCTTTCTTTCTTCAAATCGAGAAATGTCCGATAAGCTGCTGGAGCTCCATCGCCATCTGGGCGAGCGACTGGCTGGCCGAGGCGATGTCTTTCTGGGCGTCCTGCTGCTGCTGGACGGTGGTCGTGATGGCGGCGGCGTCGCTCGCGGTGGCTTCGCCGATTTCGCGGAGCTTTTCCGTGCCCGAGAGGACGTCGTTGTTCTCGCGGGCGATGCTGTCGACGCTCCGCGAGACGTCCTGGATGTCGCTTGACATCTTCGTGATGTGCTCGACGAGCTGGGCGAAGAGCTGTTCCGTGTTCTGGACGGCCTCGGTGCCGCGCGCGACGGCTTCGGTGCTGCTCTCCATCTCGGAGACGGCCGTCTTCGTGAACGCGGTCGATTTGCCGATGAGCTCGGCGACGCGCTCAGCGGCGTCGGCCGACTGCTCGGCGAGCTTGCGGACTTCGTCGGCGACGACGGCGAAGCCGCGGCCGTGCTCGCCAGCGCGGGCGGCCTCGATGGCGGCGTTCAGCGACAGGAGGTTCGTCTGCTCGGCGATGCTCGTGATCGTGCCGACGATCTGCTGGATGTCTTCGGAGTGATGGCCGAGCTCGACGATGGCCGTGCGCGCGCCGTCGATGCGGTCGCGGATGCTGCTCATCTGCCCGACGGCCTCCGAGAGCGATGCGCGGTTGCTGTTCATCGCGTCGATGCTGGCCTGGTTTTCTGTGAGCGTTTCGAGGGCGAGGCGCTGCACGCCGCCGATGGAGCCATCGATGCTGCCGACGGATGTCGCGGCGTCGTCGATATGGCCTTTCTGCTGCTGGACGCCCATGGCCATCTCGCTGACGGACTCGGCGACGTTGTTCATGTTCTGGAGCGACTGCTCGGCTGTGCTCGAGAGCTCTTCGCTCGCGGCGGACAGCGTCTCGCTCGTGCTGCTGATTTTCTGCATGACTTTGCGGATGTCCTCGGCCATCGTCGAGATGGCGGCCGCGAGGCGTCCGAGCTCGTCGTCATGCTCGCTCGTGACTTCGGCCGTGAGGTCACCATCCGCGATTTTCTCCGCGCTCGCGAGGAGGTGCTGGATCGGCCGCTCGATGCGGCGCTCGAAGATGACGTAGATGGCACCCGTCAGCAGCAGGATGACGACGAGCGCGGCGATGATGTTCGTCACGATGGCCGTGTGGATCGGGCCGCTGTAGTCGGCCGTCGGCGCGACGAGCACGAGGTGCAGGCCCGTCGTGCCGATGGGGAGAGCGACGACATAGGCGTCTTCGCCAAAGGCATCCGTCTGGAAATGCTCAGGCTCCGTGAGGCCCATGATTTTCTGCCCGAGCTCCTGCCGCTTCGGGTCGGGGCTCTCGGTAATCTTCTGCTTCATGTTGGCATCGGCGTCTGGCGAGGCCGCATAGAGGCCCGACTGCGTGACGAGGAACGCGTAGCCGTGCTCGCCAATCTTGAGGCCCTGGATGTAGTCCTCGAGCTCTTTCATGCCGATGTCGACGGTCACGACGCCGACGACTTGGCCGTTCGCGCGGATCGGCGCGGAGCTCGACATCATCGTCGTGTTCGTGACGGGGTCGTAGGCCGGCTCATCCCAGAAGACTTCCTTCGGCCCCTGGATGGCGGCTTTGTACCAGCCGAACTGCGGATAGTTGTACGCTTCGTTGCTGTAGTCCATGGTCAGGTCGATCTTGCCCGTATCGCCTTTCGAGAAATAGGGGCCGAACCATTTCTCCCCGCCCGGATACTTGTACGGCGCGAACCAGACACCGCTGCCGAAGATCATGTCGTCCGAAGCGACGAGCTGGCGGATGACCTGCTCGGCGTACGTCATGTTGTACGTGCCGTTCATGGCCGAGAGCGTCGTCGCGAGGCCGTCCGTCTTGCCTGCGACGCGCGTGAGCACGTTGTCGAAGCGCTCGGCGATGCCCGTGCCCTGCGCTTCGAGGCGCTCCGCGACATCGGCCTCCATCTGGCTTGACCGCATGGTGACGCTTATGATGGTCAGGAGCCCGAGCAGAACGACCGCGAGAACGATCACGCTGCCGAGGAACGCCATCTTGATGCTGCTGCGCATAGAAATCCCGTCCTTTCCCTGTTTTCTCTTTGGCCCCCTCTAGAGGGGGCTGTCAGCCGTAGGCTGACTGGGGGAGTAGTAAGATGCTGGAGACGAACAATTATACAGAACGTTGCCAAAGACTTTAGCAGCGTCTGCATTCTTGGCAGACTACAGCAACCTACTACTCCTTCCACCGCTTCGCGGTCCCCCTCCCTCTAGAGGGAGGCTTACTACGAATCACTGTGATTTTTTCAAATGATATTTCGACGTGAATTGTCATGAATCCTTTTTTTGAAACAAATTTCATCCATGTATACTTGCGAGCACCTGCCGCATCTTTGCGAGTGCTCTTCGCTTCGTCGCGGCGACGGCCTGCTGCGTGATGCCGAGGGCGGCGGCGGTTTCCTTCTGCGTGCGCTCGCCGAGGTAGAGGAGCTGCACGACTTCGCGTTCGCGCGGCGTCAGCGCGCGCAGGGCGGGCACGAGCGCGGCCTGCCGTTCGAGGCGTGTCATCGCCGCGGCCGCCGCCGGGTCTTCGATGAGCTCCCAGAACGGTTCCTCGCGCCGCTCGTCGACGACGGCCTCGCGCTGCCAGACCTTGCATGTCCGGCGGAACAGCGTGCGCAGATCGCCGTAGACGCGCGCCTTCACGAAACCGGCGAACGGCACGCCGGATGCTGCATCGTAGTCATGCACGGCGCGCACGAAGCTCACATACCCTTCGGCGAGCGCATCTTCGCGCAGCGTCAAAAGGTGCGGCTGGCCTGCCGCGCGCCGCAGCAGCGGCTCGTACTGCTCCACGAGCTGCATCATCGCCGCGCTGTCGCCCGCCTGCGCCGCCGCGAGCAGCATGCACTCCGTCGTTTCCATCGCTTCTTTCTTGTCTTCGTCCATCTTTCAACCTCCTGCTATCAAAAAAGTTTTCATCACTTTATCAAATGTAGCAGAAAGTATCTTTGCACATCAACTGCCGACTTTTTCAGAAAGTCTGCAAAAATCGGCTGCATGCTTGTATTTTCAGAAGAAGTGCGCTAGAATAGAGCACAAAAGCACCAAGAGAATGACAAAGAGAAGTTTTACAGATGGAAAGGAGATTTGCAGATGAAGAGAACTTGCCAGGATTTTGAAAAATACGGTCACATCGTGGCTTTGCTGCCGGAGTACGTGGATGGCGCAGGGGAATGTGTCGTCGTGCTCTATGACGACGGGCGCCGCGAAGTCCAGCCGCGCGCCATGCGCTCGACGCTCGAACGCTGCGCGCGCGTCTTCGCCCACAGCGTGCCGCTCGTGCGCGATTGCGAGCGGCAGCTCTTCGGCCGTTCGCGCCAGGAGCTGCCATTGCCGCTGGCGCCGTACTTCGTGCTCGTGCCGTTCCGCTGGCGCGCGCCGCGCGTCCGCGGCGACACAACGCTCGCCTATGTCAACTTCATCCATATCGAAAGCTTCGTGCCGGAACGCGGCGGCATCGCCATCCTGCTCAAGGGCGGCGGCCGCCTCTCCATCCGCAATACCTACGAATCCGCTGCCCGCCGCTTCCAGGACGGCTGCGCCTCCCGCGACCACCTCATCGCCGTCTTCTGCGCCTGCGGCCTCCCGGCCATCGCGTGAAGGCATGAAAAAAGCGCCCGCGAAAGAAATCGCTTTCCTTCGCGGGCGCTTTTGGTGTTTCAGTGCAGCTTCATATTGAGCTCTTCCGTCGGCAGCAGGTGCATGAGCCCCATGAGCGCGAGGATTTGCTCGAGCGCGACGTGCGGGTCGTGCGTGTTCTTGACGACGTACGTCGTCTCCTTCCAGGTGTCGAAGAGCTTGTTGCTCTCGGCGTATTCGAGCTGGTACTTGATGTCGTCATTCGTGCAGCCCATCGTCAGCATGCGGCCGACGAGCGTCACGTAATCGACCATGAGGTAGATTGTGACGAGGTTCTCGCGCAGCAGCCGCGAGAGCGGCGCAATCGAGCCCGTGTCGAGGATGATGATGCTCGCATGGTAATTCTTGAGCGCCTGGAGCATGTCGGCTTTCGTGAGGCCGTAATAAAACCCCTGGTACGACGCGCGCAGCATGAAGTCCTGCTTGTCGAACTCCTCCTGCGGCAGCGTGCGGAACAGGCCGGGATGCGTATCCTTCGCATCCGTCGGCTTCGTGGTGTACGTTGGGATATAGTGGACGCCGATGCGTGAAAGCTGCATCGCGAGCGTTCGCCGACCCGAGGCGAACGGGCCAATCAAAGCATAAATCTTGTTGACCATGATAATAATCTCCTATCCTTCGTTTCAGACGAAAGTCACATACTTTACTCTTACTCTTTTCTATATTCTATCATAAAAATGAAATTTTTGCACGAAAAAAGGGAGCTACCGAACGCTCCCTTTTCTCTATGCCTCTACCTCCAACAACATCTTGTTCTTGGAGGACTAGATGTTGTTGTTCTCCCAAGGCTTATGATACAACAATTTGTGACTGCGCGCAAGGGGGCAGAGGAAATTATTTTTTGGGAGGATTTTCGGGGCCCTGTGGCGAATTCCTTCCTATACAAATAAGATGAAACGCGCATGGCGCGTGAGGAGGTCAGGACATGTATTTCTACTGCGAAAAATGCAAGAAACAATACCCGCTCAATACCCATGCCATCCGCTGCAGCTGCGGCGGCCTGTTCCGCCTGCACAAGGACCCTGAGGACGTCGTGCCGCAGGACGTCTCGATTGGCCACATGGTGACTCCGCTCGTGCCGATGAATGCGGGCGGCATCGAGGTGCTGCTGAAGCTCGAGAACCTCCAGCCGACCGGCTCGTACAAGGATCGCGGCGCGGCCACGCTCGTCAGCGTCGCCAAATCGCTCGGCATCACGAAGATCGCGCTCGACTCCGCAGGCTATGCGGGCGCCTCCGTCGCGGCCTATGCGGCGGCGGCCGGCATGGACTGCCGCGTCTACGTGCCCGAGGGCGTGCCGGACGGCGCGCGCCAGCAGCTCCAGACGTACGGCGCCGAGGTCGAGATCGTCAAAGGCACGCGCATGGACGCCTGCGCCGAGGTCAAGAAGCACCTCGGCACGAGCTGGTACTACGCATCGCCGGCGTACAACCCGCTGTTCGCCGAGGGCGTCAAATCGCTCGCGCACGAACTCTACGAGCAGCTCGGCGGCAAGGTGCCGGAGTACGTCTTCATCCCGGCCGGCAACGGCAGCCTCGTCATCGGCCTCTATCTCGGCTTCATGGAAATCGGCCGCCTGCCGCGCATCGTCGCCGTGCAGAACGACGGCTGCGCGCCGCTCTACCGCGCGTTCATGGAAAAGCGCGGCATCCCCGTCGAGGAAGAGGAAGACGGCATCGTCTTCGAAGACCCGAACTTCTCCATCGAGCGCCCGAAGCGCCTGCAGGAAATGCTGTTCGCCATCGAGTCGAGCGGCGGCGACGTCATGACCGTCACGCAGCAGGAGCTCGAAGAAGCCCGCGCCGACCTCGGCCGCCGCGGCGTCTACGCCGAGCTCTCCGCCGCCGCCGGCCTCGCGGCCGCGAAGAAATTCTTCCCCCACGGCAAGCCCGACAACTACAAAGTCGTCGTCCCCGTGACGGGCAGCGGCTTCAAACGTTGAAGGGATTCGTGCTCGCACCCGCGGAAGCAGGGCAAGTGCGATAGGCAGCGACATACAGGGGACTCCCACCACCGCTTCGCGGTCCCCTCCCTCAATGAGGGAGGCTTTCCTGTTCGGAACGCTTCTTCTAAGATGCAACCGTTCCTTTTTATGCAGCCCCCTCTTAGAGGGGGGGACGGGCCGCGTGAGCGGCGGGGGGAGTCCCCTGCACGACAGATGAAATGGTACGCCGTATCTTCCGCGGGTGCGACAGGAAGGAGACAGCTTATGCTTCATGGAATCATCGACATCGGCTCGAGCACGGTCCGCATGGCCATCTACGACATCCACGGCGGCGACATCGACATGCTGCTCAAAAAGAAGCA
>CACZFT010000054.1 GCA_902780535.1 uncultured Selenomonas sp.
CAGAGAGGGGCCTGGTTTTATGATGGCAGACGATACAGCGCTGAAGCGGGCGCGCGTGACGATCAAGGTGATCGGCGTCGGCGGCGGCGGCAACCACGTCCTCGAGCGCATGGCTCAGAGCGACTTCATCCATGCGCAGAACATCGAGGACATCGAGCTCATTGCAATCAACACGGAGGCACGGCAGCTCGCCCTGCTCGAGAACCTGGGCATCACGTGCCTGCAGATTGGCGAACAGGTCACGCAGGGACGCGGCACGGGCGGCAATGCGGCCATCGGCGAGGCGGCTGCCAAGGCGGACGAGGCGAAAATCAAGAACGCCATCACGGGCGCGGACATCGTCTTCATCACGGGCAGCCTCGGCGGCGGCACGGGTACGGGTGCTGTCCCGACGGTCGCGGAGGTTGCGAAAGACCTCGGCGTCCTGACGGTCGGCGTCGTGACGTTGCCGTTCGCGTTCGAGGGTTCGCGCAAGACGCGCTTTGCCCAGCAGAGCATCACGGCGATGCAGGGCTACATGGATGCACTGCTCGCCATCCACAACGACAATCTCATGAAGATGCCGGAAAACCGCAAGATCACGCTCGTCGATGCGTTCAAGGTCGCGGACTCCGTGCTCGAGCAGGCCATCCGCTGCATCGCGGAGCTGATCCTCAAGACGGGCGTCATCAACGTCGATTTCGCTGATGTCACGACGATTTTCACGCAGAGCGAGAGCAGCGACGCGCTGCTCGGCATCGGCCTCGCCGACGATGCGGCCACGGCCGTCGCGGCGGCGGCGAAGAGCCCGCTGCTCGACAAGTCGCTCAAGGGCGCGCGCGGCGTCATCCTGAATCTCACAGGCGACGAGAACATGAGCCTTTACGATGTGGACAATGCGACGAAGTTCATCTGCGAGCAGACGGACCCGAACGTCAACATCATCCTTGGCACCGTCATCGACGAAGATATGAAGGGCAAGGTGCAGGCAACGATTATCGCGACGGATTTCGCGGGCAGCACGGCCATCAAGGCGCCGAAGCTCGACGTGCCGCAGTCGAAGCTCCAGAAGCCGAAAGGCATCGAGCTCTCGACGCCGTCGTTCATGCAGCAGCCGAAAGCTCCGCAGGCGCCTCAGCCGCCTGAGCCGCCGAAGCAGGAAAAGCCGGCCGGTGCTTTCGCCATCCCCGCGTTCCGCCTCACGCCGAACCCGGGGGAAAAGAAATAACAGGCATCCCATCCTATAGAAAGCAAAGGAATTGATTTGAGCAAATTAGGAAGGTTTTCGCGCACGACGCTGCTGCTCGGTGATGCGGCGATGGACAAGCTCGCCGCAAGCACCGTCGCCGTCTTCGGCATCGGCGGCGTCGGCTCGTATGCGGCCGAGGGCCTTGCGCGTGCCGGCATTGGGCACCTCGTCCTCATCGACAACGACAGCGTCTGCCTCACGAACATCAACCGCCAGATTCACGCGACGACGAAGACGGTCGGGCAGAAGAAGACCGACGCCATGAAGGCGCGCATCCTCGACATCAACCCGAAAGCCGTCGTTGATACGATTGAAGAATTCTACCTGCCGGAGAACGCGGACACGTTCTTCGGGCAGTCTTATGACTACGTCATCGATGCCGTCGATACCGTCACGGCAAAGATCGACCTCGTTCTCGCGTGCCACGCGCGCAAGATTCCCATCATCTGCAGCATGGGCGCGGGCAACAAGCTCGACCCGACGCAGTTCGAGGTCGCAGACATCTACAAGACGAGCGTCGATCCCATCGCGCGCGTCATGCGAAAAAAGCTCAAAGCCGCCGGGATTCACCATCTCCCCGTCGTCTACTCCAAAGAGCGCCCCATCCCCGTCGCTCTCCCGGGCGGCTGCGGCAAGAACTGCATCTGCCCGCCGGGCGCTGCCAACAACTGTGAAAAAAAGCGCGCGACCCCGGGCTCGATTTCGTTCGTGCCCTCCGTCGTCGGGCTGATTCTGGCAGGTTATGTCGTACGTTCTCTCACTGGCGTACAGCCGCAAAGAGGCGCTTGACACACATATAGAACCGTGATACAATATTTTCTTTTCAAAAACCTCCATTTTCGTGTTATAATGAACATAGCAGAACGTTGAACAATGAAGTATGGAGGTGTATCTACTTGCAGATTGGTGACAAAGTGTTCTACCCGATGCATGGCGCGGGCGTCATCTCCGCCGTCGAGTCCTGCGAAGTTCTCGGGGAGAACAAAGAGTATTTCGTTCTCAAGATGCCACTCGGCAGCATGAAGGTCATGATTCCGACGGATAACGTCGAAAACCTCGGGCTCCGGGACATCATCTCGAAAGAAGACGTCGAGGACATCCAGGCCGTGCTCCGCGACAAGCCTGAGCGCGTCATGGGCAGCTGGAACAAACGGTTCCATGCCATCCTCGAACGCATGAAGAAAGGCGATATCCTCGATGTCGCCGCCGTCGCGCGCAACCTCTCCCTGCAGGATCGTCGCCGCAAGATCTCGAGCGGCGAACGCCGTCTCATGGATCTCGCGCGGCAGATGCTCATCAGCGAGCTCGTTTATGCCTGCGACAAGACACCCGAGGAGGTCGAACAGTGGATTGACGACCAGCTCGATCGCAAGTCGGCATGATATGTTTTTGAAAGAGTCCCCTTGCTCTCTGAGGAAAGAAGGCAAGGGGGTTTTGTTTTTCACCACAGGAGGTGGTTCATTTGATGCTTGACAGGGTCTTGCGCTTCCTCATCACGGCATTCCTCGCCATCGCAGGCGGCGCACTCTTCGAGCTCGCGAGCCCAATACTTGCACTCATCATCAGCACGGAGATTCTCAAGATGGAGATGGGAATCTTCAAAATCACGCTCGTGAGCTTCCTCTGCATCGTCATCGGCGCCATCGTCGGCGGCATCATCGGATTTATCGTCTCTCCATATCTCATCGGCAAACTCAAGAAATTCGCCGTCTGGGTCGAGCAGCAGCTCGGCAAGATGCCGATTCATGACGTCATCGCTGGCGCCATCGGCCTTGCCATCGGACTTATCATCGCAAATCTTTTCAGCTCGGCCTTTGCGCGCATCCCGGTCGTCGGCGACTACATTCCCGTCATCTTCAGCATCGTGCTCGGCTATCTCGGCATCCACATCACGATCCGAAAGCGCAAGGAGCTCACGGCGCTTTTTGACTTCATCCCGAAAGCCATCCGCGAGGCTGTGAAAGCCCGCGAGGCCAAGCAGGCGGCAGAGGCCGCGAAGGCTGCGGAGACGGCGAAAGCGGCCGCGGCAGCGGCCGTTGCGGCAGCGGGGACGGTCGCTGCAGCAGGAGACGCCCCGACGGAAACGCCCGAAGCTGCGAGCTATAAGCTGCTCGATACGAGCGTCATCATCGACGGCCGCATCGCCGACATCATCGACACGGGCTTTGTCGAAGGAACGCTGCTGCTGCCGGTCTTCGTGCTCGAAGAGCTCCAGCACATCGCGGATTCCGCCGACGCCCTGAAGCGCACGCGCGGCCGCCGCGGCCTCGACATCCTCCAGCGCATCCGTACGGATTCGCGCATGAAGGTCGAGGTCACGAACAAGGATTTCGACGACATCGCCGAAGTCGATTCGAAGCTCGTGCGCCTCGCGCAGGACGTAAAGGGCAAGATCATCACGAATGATTTCAATCTCAACAAGGTCGCAAAACTGCGCGGCGTCGAGGTGCTGAACATCAACGAGCTCTCGAATGCCGTCAAACCCGTCGTCATCCCGGGCGAGAGCATGACCGTGACCGTCGTCAAGAGCGGCAAGGAGCCAGGACAGGGCGTCGCGTATCTCGATGACGGCACGATGATCGTCATCGAGAACGGCCACCGCCACATGGGCGAGACCATCACGGTCGAGGTCACGAGCGCCCTGCAGACGGCAGCCGGCCGCATGATTTTTGCAAAACCGAAATCGTAAATATCAGGCACGAATAGAAAGGAAGGTACACTGCCATGGTCAGCGTGATCATTCCCGCCGCCGGACAGGGACGGCGGATGCAGGCACATCACAACAAAGTCTTCCTCATGCTCGCAAAGGAGCCGATCCTCGTGCATACCTTGCGGCAGTTCGCCGAGGTCGAGGATGTCGGCGAATGTATTGTCGTCGTCGGAAAAGGCGAGGAGCAGGAGACGTATGAGCTCCTGAAATCGGCAGCATCCGTGCAGCCGCTGCCGGACTGTCGTATCGTTACGGGCGGCGAAGAACGGCAGGATTCTGTCTGGAACGGCCTGCAGGTCGTGAGCCCCGAGGCCGACATCGTCCTCGTCCATGATGCCGCGCGGCCGCTCGTGACACCAGCCATCATCGGCCGCGTCATCCGGGCGGCTCGCCGCACGGGCGGTGCGGTCGCCGCCGTCCCCGTCAAGGACACGATCAAGGTCGCGAGCGATGACGGCAATGTCGCTTCGACGCCCGACCGCAGCACGCTCTGGGCTGTCCAGACGCCGCAGGGCTTCCAGAAAGACCTGCTCGTGCGCGCGAATGAGCAGGCCATCGCCGATGGCTTCCGCGGCACGGACGATGCGAGCCTCGTCGAGCGTCTCGGCGTGCCCGTCGAGCTTTCACTCGGCAGCTATGAGAACATCAAGATCACGACACCCGGCGACCTCATCATCGCTGAGTCGTTCTGGAAGGCACGCCAGGAATCCGATGATATCCGGGTGCCAGCGGGAAGGGGGCTGCGCGCATGACGCGATTCGGCATGGGATATGATGTCCACCGCCTCGTGGAGGGGCGGAAGCTCATCCTCGGCGGCGTCGATGTCCCGTATGAGAAGGGATTGCTCGGCCACAGCGATGCCGACGTGCTGCTGCACGCCATCACGGACGCGCTCCTGGGCGCGGCGGCGCTTGGCGACATCGGGCGTCATTTCCCCGACACAGACCCGGCCTATGCAGGCGCCGACAGCCAGAGGCTCCTCGCGCATGTGGGGGAGCTGCTCAAAGAGCACGGCTATGAAATCGGCAACATCGACGCAACCATCGTCGCCCAGCGGCCGAAGCTCATGACCTTCATCCCGCAGATGGTATCAAACATTGCCGAGACGCTCGGCATCGCGGAAGATCAGGTCAACGTCAAGGCCACGACGGAGGAGAAGCTCGGCTTCACCGGCAGCGGGGAAGGCATTTCCTCCTATGCCGTTGCCGGAATCGAGAAGAGATAAAGGGAGAACTTTATGCTGAAAGTCTACAATACGATGACCCGCCAGAAAGAAGAATTCCACCCGCTGAAGCCGGGCGAGGTCTCCATCTACTGCTGCGGCGTCACGCCTTATAATGCGCCGCATATCGGCAATGCGCGTCCATTCGTTACCTGGGACGTCATTCGCCGCTATTTCGCCTCGAAGGGCCTGACGGTTCATTACATCCAGAATTTCACGGATGTCGATGACAAGATCATCCGCACGGCAAATAGCGAGCACACGACCTGGAAGGATGTCGCTGACCGCAACATCGCGATTTATTTCCACTCGATGGACGCGCTTGGCGTGCGCCGTGCCGAGAAGTATCCGCGCGTCAGCGAGACGATGGCGGACATCATCGCCATGGTGCAGAAGCTCATCGACAAGGGCTATGCCTATGCACTCGAGAATGGCGACGTCTTCTACAGCGTCGAAAAATTCAAGGGCTACGGCAAGCTCAGCGGCCGCAAGCTCTCCGACATGCAGGCAGGCGCGCGCATCGAAGTCGATGAGCGCAAGCATCATCCGATGGACTTCGCGCTCTGGAAATCGGCAAAGCCCGGCGAGCCATCTTGGGACAGTCCGTGGGGCAAGGGACGCCCGGGCTGGCACATCGAGTGCTCGACGATGTCGCTCAAATACCTCGGCGAGAAATTCGACTTCCATGGCGGCGGCAGCGACCTGATTTTCCCGCATCACGAAAACGAGATTGCGCAGAGCCAGGCATGCATCGGCGACGACCATAGCTTCGCGCAGTACTGGCTGCACAACGGTTTCATCACGATTCACAATGAAAAGATGTCGAAGTCGAAGAACAACTTCTTCACCGTCGAGGACATCCTGAAGGAATATCCAGGCGAAGTCGTGCGCTTCTTCATCCTCCAGACACATTACCGCAGTCCGCTCGATTTCAGCGACGACCGTCTCAAAGAGGCGCAGACAAGCCTTGCACGCCTGCAGACGACGCAGGATTATATCGAAGAGCTTGCAAAGAAGCCGGGGGCAGGCGAAGCGACGGCGGCAGACCTCGCGCAGAAAGCAGAAGAACTTCGCAAAACCTTTGACGAGGCGATGGATGACGACTTCAACACGGCGCTCGCCATCAGCCAGCTCTTCGCGCTCTCGAAAGAAATCAACATCTACTATCAGGACGTCACGGCAGGCAAAGCGTTCGACGCTGAAAACTTCCAGAAAGCCAAGGCAGTCTGGGATGCGATGGCAGGCATCATCGGCCTCTTCGAGCAGCAGGAAGCATCTGCAGACGACGGCCTGACGGAAAAGCTCATGGACCTCATCATCTCCATCCGCCAGGACGCCCGCAAGAACAAGAACTGGGCCATCGCCGACAAGATTCGCGACGATCTCAAAGATGCTGGAATTGCACTGGAAGATACGAAGAACGGAGTAAGATGGAAAAGAATGTGAAGTTCCTTTTGAGACAGCCCCCCTCTCAGAGGGGGGAGGGCCACGTGAGTGGCAGGGGGAGTGTCGAAGGTAGGACACGTCAATTTGCACGGTTGTATTCTGCGAAGGAAGGACGTGTCTCATGAACTTCACTCATTTTCAACGCCTCGTCCGCATGATGTTCACGCCCGACGGCACAGGCGGCGTTCAGCAGCATTATGATGATATCGACGTCCGCCAGCTGAATCCGCTCGTCCTCGCCTATGTCGGCGATGCCTATTTCCACCTCTTCGTTCGCACGCGTCTGCTGTCGTACGAGCAGGCAAAAGTCCAGGCGCTCCACGCCTTCAGTGCGCAGATCGTCTCGGCGAAGTGGCAGCACAAGGCGTACCTCGGCATCGAATCCATGCTGACGGATGACGAAAAAGCCATCTACCGCCGCGCGCGCAACGCAAAGAGCCATGCGCCGCGCAGCTCGACCGTCGCCGAATACCATTCGAGCACGGGTTTCGAGGCGCTTCTGGGCAGCCTCTACCTGCGCGATGAGGACGAGCGCCTCTACGAGATTGCCGAAGCCTCATTTGAAGTCATTTCGAAAGCGATGATGCAGGAAATCCAAGCAAAATCGCAAGTATAAAGGAGAAATCATTTTGCCCATCAAGGTGAAACTTCTGGATTACACGCCAGAACCCGAGCGCGTCGTCGCCATGGCGGCGCGCCTCTGTTATTCCGCCGTCGGTGCGGAAGAGCTCTCGGAAAAACTCAGCGACGAAAAAGTCCGCGCCATGGTGAAGAAAATGGTCAAACTCGGCCATGCCTCGACCATCGAGCACGTCTCATTCACGTTCGGCATCGAGGGCGTTTCGCGCGTGCTGACGCACCAGCTCGTGCGCCATCGCATCGCGAGCTACGACCAGCAGTCGCAGCGCTACGTCGCCGCGCACGGCTTCCAGTACATCACACCGCCAACGATTGCCGGGAATCCTGCGGCCAAGGCGAAGTTTGACGCGCTGATTGCGGACATCCGCAAGACGTACGACGAACTCACGGAGCTCGGCATCCCGAAGGAAGATGCACGCTATGTGCTCGCCAACGCGACGGAGACGAAGATTCTCGTGACGATGAATGCGCGCTCGCTGCTGCATTTCTTCAACCTGCGCTGCTGCTATCGCGCTCAGTGGGAGATCCGCGAGCTCGCGAACAAGATGCTCGCCGAAGTCAAGCAGGTCGCGCCGACGCTCTTCCACAATGCGGGTGCGAGCTGCGTCAACACGGGCCGCTGCCCCGAAGGCGACATGACCTGCGGCCGCTTCGCCGAGATGATCAAGCTCCGCGAACCGGACGACTGAGGATAACGACATGGAAAGAAAGAAGAAACCGTTCCGCGATTCCCGAGAATCACGGAAGCCGCGGACATCGCAAGAGCCGCGCGAACTGCCTGATGATGTCCTCGTCGGCCGCAATGCCGTCACGGAAGCGCTGAAATCGGGCCGTGGCATCAACAAGATCCTGCTCGCACAGGGCGACCGTGCGCATGACATCGAGAATCTGCTCGCACTTGTGAAGGAGCGCGGCGTCCTGACGCAGACAGTGGAACGTGCGAAAATCGAGTCGCTGGCGGCAGGCCACCGCCATCAGGGCGTGCTGGCCTTTGTTGCACCCGTGCCGTACGTCGAGGTCGAAGACATCCTCGCGCGTGCCGAGGCGAAAGGGGAGCCGCCGTTCCTGCTGCTGCTCGACGAGCTCGAAGATCCGCACAACCTCGGTGCCTTGCTGCGCACGGCCGATGCGGCCGGCGTCCACGGCATCCTGATTCCAAAACGCCGCAGCGTGCCGCTCAATGCGACGGTCGCAAAGACGTCGGCAGGCGCGGTCGAATACGTGCCGGTCGCGCGTATCGGCAACGTCGTGCAGACGCTCAAAAAGCTCAAGGAGCGCGGCCTCTGGGTCGTCGGCGCCGACATGGACGGCACGCCGTATGACAAGGCCGACCTCACGGGCCCGATGGTGCTCGTCGTCGGCAGCGAGGGCAAGGGCATGAGCCGCCTCACGCGCGAGAACTGCGACATCGTCGTCAGCCTCCCGATGGTCGGCCGCATCAATTCGCTCAACGCCTCGGTCGCAGGCTCCATCCTGCTTTACGAGTCCCTGCGGCAGCGCTTGAGATTGGAGCCCCCTCTCAGAGGCGCAAAGTCTCCAGCGGAGACTTTGCGGGGCCCGAAGGGCGGGGGGAGTCCCTTGCACGGCTGTTGAGGTGGCAGATTGTGACTTTCGCGGGTGCGAGTAGGCCATATGTCCCCTGCCTTGACGCATCCCTCCTTTCTGAGGTATAATTTCCTTTGTAATAGGAAATGAGTAAAAGAAGAACACGAAGGGGATCGTGCGATGGAAGCAGAAGCGAATGAAAACATGGGGATGAGCCCCGAGGAGATCAGTGAGTTCGATCACATGACCGACGAAGAACTCATCACCGAAATCAAAGACCACTGCAACAGTACGGCACTCGACTACCTCATCAACAAGTATCGGAACTTCGTGCGCGCGAAAGCGCGTTCGTACTTCCTCATCGGTGCCGACCGCGAAGACATCATCCAGGAAGGCATGATCGGCTTCTACAAGGCTGTGCGCGATTTCCGGAACGACAAGCTCTCGTCGTTCCGCGCCTTTGCCGAGCTCTGCGTCACGCGCCAGATCATCACGGCCATCAAGACGGCGACGCGGCAGAAGCACATCCCGCTGAACTCGTACATTTCGCTCAACAAGCCCATCTATGACGAGGACAGCGACCGCACGCTGCTCGATGTGCTTTCGGGCGCGAAGGTCTCCGACCCGGAGGAGCTCGTCATCAGCCAGGAGGAGTTCGTCGACATCGAGAAGAAGATGGAGGAAATCCTCTCCGACCTCGAGTGGCAGGTGCTCATGAGCTATCTCGACGGCAAGTCGTATCAGGAAATCGCGGCCGAGCTGCACCGCCATGTCAAATCCATCGACAACGCGCTCCAGCGCGTCAAGCGCAAGCTTGAAAAATACATGGAGAACCGCGGCGAGGGCATTGACCTCTCGACGGTCTACCACGGTCTCTCGGCCATCAACCACCGCCGCATGGACGGCAATGGCAGTGCCGAAGGCTTCGGCTCATTCCGTGGTTTCGATGACATGGATGGGTACACGAAAGATGATTGACGCTGATTGACAATTCCTTTCGGTTATCGTATAATAACCTTGTTTGATGGACTTTCTCAAAATTGCATAACGTCGGACAGGTGTCGCAAGACGCAAAAGAGAAGCCGGTCGGAAGCCGGCGCGGTCCCGCCACTGTAGGGGGAGCGCATCCGCACGGGGAGTCAGGGGATTTCCCGCGAACGTCACTGGAAGGGGCAGAGCCCTTCTGGGAAGGCGCGGATACGCGATGAACCAAGCCAGGAGAACTGCCTGTTCCGAAGTCACCGCATGACCCACGAACGATGGGGAGGGGACTTGGAGCGACGAAGCTTTCAGCCTTTCTTTCCGCGTGGGGAGAAAGGCTTTTGTTTTACTGTTTTCAAGGGGGAATTTCTCGTGAAGAACTGGAAGAAAATGCTCGCTGCCTCGCTCGCTGTCACGGCTTGCCTCGGCTTTGCGCCGCAGGCTACGGAAGCTGCCTACACGCTGAATCCGGAAGTCAAGGATGCAACGCCGGCACTGAAGGAAGCCGCACAGATCGGCGTGCTGAAGCACGAGACGCCGTCGCTGCAGAACGAGGCAAACAAGGACGCCATCGTCGTCATGAGCTTCGGCACGACGTTCAAGGATACGCGCGAAAAGACGATTGACGCTACGGTCGACGCCATCAAGAAGGCGCATCCGGATGTCAAGGT
>CACZFT010000055.1 GCA_902780535.1 uncultured Selenomonas sp.
CTGATGGCCGTCGCCTGGTCGATGACGCCGCAGAGAATCATGAGCGACGCACCGACGATGCCGACGATGGTACGATGGACTTTTTCGGAAATAATCAACGCATATGCTGCGACAAAGATGATCACGGCAATCGTCGTGGTACTCATCTGCATCCACTTCTTTCCTTATGAACCCGTGTGACCTTTTACATCTGCTCGTATTTCATCTGTGATCTCAAAGAGTGTACTTCGGCGTGATGACGATCTTCGTACCGTCATTCTTCACCTTGTACGTGATGTCTTTTGCGCCCTTGAGCGAAAGCTGCATCTTGAGCTCCGTGAGCGCCTTGCCGAGTTCCTCGGTGAGCTGCCGCGTGAGGCCCGCGCGCGCGAGTTCGGCAGGCGGTTCAATGCCCGCTCGCTCGCGGCGCTTCTTATCCTCAATCTTTTCGGCGCGGAGGAACTTGTCTTCGACGGTTTCCTCTTCGACCCAGTTCTTCAGCATGTCTTTGTCCGTGAGGTTCTTCGGAATCTTCGACATCCGGCTTCATCTCCTATATGTAGTTTTTGATTTTTGCTTGTGAAATCAGCCCTTGTTCTTCGCTTTCGCCCAGCTGTCGCGCAGGCCGACGACACGGTTGAATACGAGGTGCTCCGGCGTCGTGTCCTTGTCCACGACGAAGTAGCCTTCGCGCAGGAACTGGTAGTGCGTCTCGGGCGCCGCATAGCGCACGGACGGCTCGATGAAGGCATGCTCGACGACTTCCATCGAGTTCTTGTTGAGCGCTGCGATGAAGTCCTTCGGCACGTTGCCCTCTTCATCCGTCTCAATCAGGTAGTCGTAGAGGCGGACCTCGGCGTCGAGCGCCGTCTTTGCCGCGACCCAGTGAATCGTGCCTTTGATCTTGCGGTTCGCCGTCTTGCCGCCCGTCTTCGAATCCGGGTCGATGGAGCAGTGGAGCTCGCGGATGGTGCCGTCGTCGTTCTTGACGACCTCGTCGCACTTGATGATATAGGCGTGCTTGAGGCGCACTTCTCCGCCCGGCTTCAGGCGGAAGAACTTCTTCGGCGGCTCCTCCATGAAGTCTTCCTGCTCGATGTAGATGACGCGCGAGAATGGCACGTAGCGGTGGCCGCCGTGCATCGGGTTGTTGTCGGCGACGAGCATTTCCTCATGGTCTTCCGGCACGTTCGTCAGCACAACCTTCAGCGGATGCAGCACGGCCATGATGCGGTCGGCATGCTCGTTGAGGTCTTCGCGCACGGCGTGCTCGAGCATCGCGACATCGACGAGGCTGTTTGCCTTCGCGACGCCGATTTCCTCGCAGAACGATTTGATAGCCGCCGGCGTATAGCCGCGACGGCGCAGGCCCGAGATGGTCGGCATGCGCGGGTCGTCCCAGCCGCGCACATAGCCCTCTTCGACGAGCTGGCGGAGCTTGCGTTTGCTCGTGACCGTATTCGTGAGGTTCAGGCGCGCGAACTCGATCTGGCGCGGACGCGTCATCGGGTCAAAATCGAGGGAGTCGAGCAGCCAGTCATAGAACGGGCGATGCTCCTCGAACTCGAGCGTGCAGACGGAATGCGTGATGCCCTCGATGGCATCGGACAGCGGATGCGCGAAGTCGTACATCGGGTAGATGCACCACTTGTCGCCCGTGCGATGATGCGTCGCATGCGCGATGCGATAGATGACCGTGTCGCGCATGACCATGTTCGGCGACGCCATGTCGATTTTCGCGCGCAGGACTTTCGCGCCATCTTCAAACTCGCCAGCCTTCATGCGACGGAAGAGATCGAGGTTTTCCTCAACCGAACGATTCCTGTAAGGGCTTTCCTTGCCCGGCTCCGTCAGCGTGCCGCGATATGCCTTGATTTCCTCAGCCGAGAGGTCGTCGACATAGGCGAGCCCCTTCCGGATGAGCTGCTCGGCGTAATCATAGAGCTTGTCGAAGTAGTCCGATGCGTAGAACTTGCGGTCGCCCCAGCTGAAGCCGAGCCAGCGGATGTCCTCCTGGATGGAATCGACGTACTCGACATCTTCCTTTGTCGGATTCGTGTCGTCAAAGCGCAGGTTGCAGAGGCCGTTATTCTTTTCGGCGAGGCCGAAGTTCAGGCAGATGGACTTCGCATGGCCGACATGCAGGTAGCCGTTCGGCTCGGGTGGGAATCGCGTGTGGATGCCCGTCGTATATTTGCCTTTCTTGAGGTCCTCGTCAATCTCGTTCTGGATGAAGTTCGCCATATTGTTCTCCCCTTATTTCTTTATAAAAAATCCGCAAGCTTGTCCTGCTCTGCGCATTTCTTTGCAACGTAAGATTTGAGCTTTTCAAAGCCCATCGTGAGTTCGCGCCCATGCGGCAGCGCATGGATCACGCGGTCGATGTAGCCGCGCTCGACGATTTTGCGCATCGTCCACGCGAAGTTGATGTCATAGACCCACAGCAGCCGCACGACCTTGCGGTCGCCATGCGTGCGGATGGCATGGTAGTCCGCCTGATGCCCCTCTACGAGCGCTTTCGTGAAAGACTCCGTCACCTGCTGGCTCTTGAGCCCTGCCATGAATTTCGGCGCCTCGTCCGCATGACTCTCGTCGAGAAACGGCGCGAGCACGCGGTAGATGTCGAGCTTGTCCGCATCGCGCAGCATCTTCGCGAAAAGAAGACGGCGCTTATCGTCCGTCGGCTCGATTTCCTTCTTGTTATGATTGCCGATGGCAAAGCGCACGAGCGCCTCGTCCTCGGGTGTGAGCTTTTTCATGAATGACAGCTCCGAGAGCACCGTGAGCGCGAGCGCCGCATGATCCTCCGACTGCGCGTCGTTGAATGTTTTGTAGAGCATGTACTGGCGGAAGCGCCCGACATCATGAAAGAGCCCCATGATTTCGGCGAGCGCCCGGTCGTGCGCATCAAGGCCGAGCTCATCGGCAAGCGCGGTCATGTGCCCTGTCACGTAGCCCGTATGCAGTTCCTTGATGCGGATGCCCTGCATGACTTCTTCGTCCGCCGTGTAGAACGACTTCATGTAGGCCGTCATCCAGACATGCATTTCCTTCAATATGTCCGTCAAAAAGCAACGTCCTTTCGTGTAAACCTATACGCTTTATTCTACCACGTCTGTCCTGTTGCGTCTACCATTCGATATGCCTTTCGGACACAATACGAAAAAAGCGATGCAATCAAGCATCGCTTTCCATCTTCTCCAGCGCGAGAAAACCGAGCCGTGCAAGTTCCTTCCGCGCATCCTCGATTTCTTCGCGCGTCTTCGCCTCGACGGTATGCAGGTGGATGCCGTCTGTGAGCTGCGAGAGCGGCGGCGCGCCAGCCGCTGCCATCTTCCGCACGAAGGCCGCGACATCGCGGCGGCTCTCGAGCATGAGGTCGGCGCGAATCTCGCCATAGACGGGATGCTCGACAATGACGTCGCGCACGGTCACGCCATTATCGACCATCGCGTCGAGCTCCGCGCCCATCTCCTCCGCCGTATGGCGGCAAGTGACCGTCTCGATGACACCCGGATTTTTTTCAAGCATCCGATAGCCGCGCGGCGTCGAGAGAATCTTTGCGCCCTCGGCGCGCAGGATGCTGACGTCCCCCACGATGATCTGCCGGCTCACGCCGAGCTTTTTCGCGAGCTCCGTCCCCGTCCGCGCACCGTCCGCGCGCGTGAGGAGCTGCAGGAGCTCCTGCCGTCGATCTTCTGTCGTCATGGCTTTCGGTTCCTCCTTTGCAAACTGCCCATCACACGCGCCGCACGCAATCCTGCGGCAGGGCGCGGATGAACTCGCTCTCGTGCTGGTAATGGCCGTAGCGGAACTGACACCACGAGAGGAAGAGCTGCCGCTTCGCGCGCGTGATGGCGACGTAGAACAGGCGCTTTTCCTCGCTGGTGTCTTTCTTCTTGAGCGCAGGCAGGCCGGGAAATGTGCCCTGCTGGAGACCCGCGAGGAAGACGTCGTCGAACTCCGCGCCCTTGGCCTGATGAATCGTGATGATGGGAATCTTCTTTTTCTTCGTCAGCGCGTCGAGGTCCGTCGTCGAGAGCGTCGTATACCTGAGGAACTGGTAGACGGCATCGACGGGCGGGAGCTCCTTGTCATCGAGCTCCTTCGCGCGGCGGAAGAGGTCGCGCAAGTTCTCGATGCGGTTTTCCTCGTGGCGCTTCTTGTAGTAGTCGGCCATGCCCGTCTCGAGCACAATCTGGCCGAGCGTCTGCCACGGGCGGAGCTCCGCCGCCTGCACGCGCAGGAGTGTGAGCTTTTCCGCGAGCGGCGCAAAGATGTCGAGATATTTTTCCATGCAGGCGCGGCGCGGCGCAGCCGTCGGCCGGATGTCGTGCTCGATGGCGTAGAGCAGGATTTCGGCCGTCGCGCAGATGTCGTCAAACGCGTCATGCGACGAGGCATGCGTGACTTCACAGACCTGGCCGAGGTATTCGAGCCGGTGGTTCGGCAGATTCGGATGAAAGCGGCGGAAGATGTCGAGCGTGTCGAAATACACAGGGTAGTCAAGTGGCGGCAGGCCGAGGCGTGCGAGCTGGCTGCCGAGGATGCGCAGGTCATACGTGACGTTGTGTCCGACAATCACGCTGCCCGCCGCGAACGCGCAGAAATCGCGCAGGACGGCGGCGGGGGCTTCACCATGCTCGCGCAGAAACGCCATCGTCAGGTGGTGCGTATCCTCTGCCCCTTTGCTGATGGGCTGTGTCGGGCACAGGTAGCGCATGAATTTTTCCGCGATGCTGCCGTCCGGCGCGAGGCGCACGCCCGCAATCTGTACGATTTCGTCATGCGCCGTGTCGAGGCCCGTCGATTCGACATCAAAGACGACGATGTTGCCGGCCGCCAATGCATCGAGCAGCGACGCAAACGGGTCGCCCGCCTCGCGGGCCGCCGGGTCGAGGTAGTCTGTCATGCGCACGCCAGCGCGGCGGTACTCCTGCGATGAAATCGTGCGGATGGCGGCAGGGCCCACGCCGCGCACATAGCGGCCGAGCACGCGCATGAGGCTTGCGACATCGTGGCGGTTGACCGCGAGACGCAAAAAGGCCAGCGCATCCTTGACCTCCTGCCGCTGGAAGAAGCGCGTGTCGTCAATGAGCAAAAACGGCAGCGCCTCGCCGCTCGTCTGCTGTCCAATGGCGCGGAACTGTGCGGAAAGCTCCTTCGCATAGCGGTTGCTGCGCACGAGGATGGCGATGCGCGAATAATCCGTCACGGGGAGCTCCAAAATGCGATAGTAAATCCACTGCGCCTCCTCGGCAAAATCCGCCGCGCCCTTGACCTCGACAGGCGCGCCTTCCTCCGTGCTCTCAGCCGCAAAACCATCGGGATAGACTTCGGCGACACGCTTCGGGAACAAGCGCTCGAGCGCGCCGAACGACGCCTTGAGCAGCGTGCGCGTCGAGCGGTAGTTTTCGGAAAGGACAATCTTTTCCGGGTGATGCGTTTCCTCAAAGCGGCGCACGACGACCTCGGGATGCGAGCCGCGCCAGCCGTAAATCGTCTGGAACAGGTCGCCTGCGAGCAAAATCTTGCTCTTGCCGAAAATGCGCTCGAGGATGCCGTATTCGAGCGTGCTCGTGTCCTGCGCCTCGTCGATGTTGATGTATTGAAACCGCGCGGCCCAGCGCTGCGCAATTTCGCGCTCGCGCAGCAGCCGTTTCGCCCGCACGATGAGGTCTGTAAAGTCGAGGCCGTGCGCCTCCTGCAGGCGCATGTCGTAGCGCCGCAGGAACGACGCACCCCAGACCTGCCAGCCCTCGACGAGGCGCGGCAGGCGCTGGTAATGGTCATCGACGCAGATGGCGGCGAGATCGTCCTTCGCCTCGCGATAGATGCGTGCGACAACGGCCTTCGCATCGGCGGCGGGGTCGCCGGTCAGGATGTCCCAGACAGCCAGCTTTTCCTTCGTGAACGCCAGCAGGCGTGCGAGCGTCGCGGCCGGGACGTCGAGGTCCTCGCCCATGAGGTCGCGAATCAGCGTGCGGCAGTCGGATTCGTCAAAGATGACGAAATCCGTGAAAAGGTCGGAATGGCGCTTGGCTTCGGACTTGATGACATCGTAGCAGAAACTGTGGAACGTCCGCACGCAGACGCGGCTCCCCGGCTCGCCCGCCCGCAGCTCGATGCGGTCGCGCATCTCCTGGCATGCCTTGTTCGTGAACGTCAGGCAGAGCACTTCCTCCGGCTCCGCACGTCCGGCATCGATAATGTTAGCGATGCGGTAGGCCAGCGTGTCCGTCTTGCCCGTGCCGGCAGGGGCGGTCAATAAAATATGAGAATCCAGATTTTCTGCGACGGAACGCTGCTTTGAATTCAAATTGAGAAGTTCGAGCATGGAAAACTCCTTGCCTCCCTCTCAGAGGGCAATGTCATTAAGTTAAGAGCCAGGCCCCCTCAAGAGGGGGCTGTCAGCGAAGCTGACTGGGGGAGTAGTTAGGTGCTGGAGACAAACAGCTATACTGAACGTTGCTAAAGACTTTAGTGACGACTGTATTCTTGTCAGGCTATCGCATCCTACTACTCCCACCACCGCTTCGCGGTCCCCCTCCCTCAATGAGGGAGGCTGTCACTTAAAGATATGTTACGGTTTCATCGATGGGCTTGCGGCTTGTATGATTTTTCAACGGCTTTCCGGCCGGGACGTCGGCGGCGTGGCCGAGGTCGAGGAGCATGACGACCTGCTCGTTTTCGGGCAGACCGAAAAGCTCTTTCGCCTTGTCGGGGTCGAAGAAGTTCAGCCAGCAGTTCTCGATACCGACGTTTGTCGCCGCGAGGCAGAGATGCGTCGCAACAATCGTCGCATCCTCAACGCCGCTTTTGTACTTATCCCCCGGATACGTAAAGACATTCGTCGTATCAAACGCAACGAGCAGCACGACGGGCGCGCCGTAGCGGCAGGGCGTGAGCTCGTCGATTTTCCTGAGCCCTTCCTCGGACTGGATGACATAGACATGCTGCTCCTGCAAGTTCTTTGCTGTCGGCGCGAGGCGGCCGGCCGCGAGGATGGCGTCGAGCGCCTCCTTCGCGACGGGCGTGCCGTCGAATTTCTTGCAGGCATAGCGGTTCTGGATGACGTCAGAAAATTCCATGATGAGTTCCTCCAATCTTTACGGCTGATGATTTACGGCTGCTTCCATTCCGTATAGGGGTTCTGCGCGAGGCACGAATTATAATAGCGCTTGTCGCCCGTGACTTCCTCTCCGAGCCAGCTTGGCCGCTCGAACATCTCGTCTTCGCTGCCGAGTTCCACCTCGGCGACGACGAGGCCCTCGTTCTTTCCATGAAAGACATCGATTTCCCAGTCATGACCGTCAGCCGCGCGCTCGACATGGCGGACTTTCTCGCAAAGCCCCGGCTCGCAGAGCGCGAGCATGGCGCGGGCATCGGCGACGGGAATCTCGTACTCGAACTCCGCCCGCCGCGCCGCATCCGCGCCGCCGTTCCTGCCCTTGACCGTCAGATAGCCGCGCTCGCCGCGGATGCGCACGCGCACCGTGCGCTCGGGCACGGAGGAAAGATAGCCCTGCGCAATCTCCTCGCCAGAGGCCGCAGGATGCCACGACGGCTGCACGAGGAACTTGCGCTCGATTTCTACACCCATACGTTCACCTTCTTTTCTTGGTTTCTATTACCATCTTATCATATTTGCGTCGGAAAAAACATAAGTTGTTTTTCGGCTCAGGTGCAATGTCATTAAGCAGTGGAGACATTCAAACTTCAGCCTCCCTCTAGAGGGAGGGGGACCGCGAAGCGGTGGAAGGAGTAGTAGGGTGATGCCAGCCGAACGAGTAGATAGGCACCGCTAAAGTCCTTTAGTAACGTTCTATATCCTCGTTCGTCTCCAGCACCCAACTACTCCCCCAGTCAGCTTCGCTGACAGCCCCCTCTAGAGGGGGCCCAGCCCATAAAGGCCAGAAATTACTTCACGTACGTTTCATAGGAAATCTTCGCTCCATCCGTATGGAACACGATGGCGCCCTGCTGGTCGGTGCGCAGGACGGGGATGCCGAGGCTGGCAAGGCGGTTGAGGACTTCGGGCTTCGGATGGCCGAACGTGTTGTCGGCGCCGACGGAGATAACGGCGTAGCGTGGCGCGACGGCGCGCAGGAACGGCTCGCTCGACGAGGTGTTCGAGCCGTGATGGCCGACTTTGAGCACGGTCGCGGAGGCGTCGCGGTGGTCTGCGAGCAGCTGTGCCTCCTGCTCTTTCGTCATGTCGCCCGTGAACAGAAACGACGCCTTTCCATACTGCACGCGCACGACGTCGCAGGCCTCGTTGCCGCCCGTGCCGCCCTGCGCCTGCGCTTCTTTGGCCGTCGGCGCGGAGACGACGTCGATCGTCACGCCATCGATTTCATAGCGGCTGCCCGTCTCGAGCGTGGTGAATTTCCCGAGCGCCGGGTCGGCGGTCGAAAGCCCCATGCTCTTCGCATACATCTCGCGCCCTTCGCTCGACGTGAAGACATGCTGGACGGGCATGAGCTTCAGCACAGCGCCAGCGCCTGCCGCATGGTCTTCGTGCGCGTGCGAAAGGAAGATGGCATCGACATCATGCACGCCGTAATGCAATAGATACGGCACATCGACGCGTGAGCCGACGTCAAAAGCCCCGTCGCGCGTACCGCCCGTATCGACGAGAAATGCATGGCCGTGCGGCGTGATGACGAGTGCGGCATCGCCCTGCCCGACGTCGATGAAATGCACGGCGATTTCATCCGGCCGTGCAAGATGCGCCGCAACGCAGAAAACAAGGACGGCCAAGAGCCCGGCCAGCCCCTGCCGACGATGCGCCTTGAGGAAGGCGCGTGCCGCCTGCTTCTGCGCATCTGGCAGCAAGAACGCGCCGAGCCCGAGATAATAGAGGATGCACGCGAGCGGCCCCGGCGTCGGCACCCAGACCATGCTGCCCGGCAGCGCTGCAAGGATGCGCGTCATCTCGCGCACGAGACCGAGCAGCAGGCTGTCGAGCGCGAAGACGATTTTGCCGAGCGGCGCGATGAGCCAGCCGATGAGCCCCGCGAACAGGCCGAAAACGATCATGAGCTCAACAATCGGCACGACAAGCAGGTTCGCGAGCAGGCACGAGAGCGAGAGCTGGTTGAAATACCAGGCGATGACCGGGAGCGTCGCGCCCTGCGCGCTGATGGAGAGTGCGAAGCTGCCCGCGAGAAAGCGCGGCAGGCCGCGCGCCTCGAGCCAGCGGCCGAGCCCCGGCGCGAGATAGATGAGTCCGGCCGTCGCGAGAAACGAAAGCTGGAAGCTGATGTGGAACAGCAGCAGCGGCCAGAGCAGCAGCATAAAAATGCCGACAATCAGCAACAGCCGCCGCGCATCGCGCTCCCGCCCGAGCGCCAGCGCAAGGAACGTCAGTCCGCCCATCGCCGCCGCGCGCAGCACGGGCGGCACGCAGCCCGCGAGCAGCGTATAGATCGTGATGGCAAACAGCACGAGGCCTGCCGTCACGAGCCGCGGCAAGCGCAGCAGGCCGCCGAGCCACGCCAGCACGGCCGCAAGCAGCGAGATATGCGAGCCCGAAACCGAAAGGATGTGCACGATGCCCGTCGTCGTGAAAGAAATGAGCAGCGCCGGATCGATGCCGTCGTAGCCGCCGAACAACATCGCAAAAATTGCCGCCGCATCATGCTCCGGCATGACTTCCTGCATGCTCGCCGCATAGTGCTCGCGGATGGCCGCGATGCGGCGCAGGAGCTGCATCGTGAGCGTCGGGTGTTCCTCCGGCGTCACGCGCACGCCCGCTTTGCCGACGGCGACGGAGGCCGTGATGCCCTGCACGCGCAGCAGCAGCTTTGTATCGAGCTGGCCGGGATTCTGATAGCCATGCGGCAGACGCACCTTGCCCGATGCCTCGATGGTATCGCCGATAGAGGCGTCCGGCACAGCTTGCCCTTCCTGCGGGCGGCTGTAGATATAGAGCCCGCCTGTCGCCGTCTGCGGCGCTCCGCCTTGCTGGCGGATGGACTCCGCCTCGACATGGTAGCGGAGCTTCGTCTGCCCCGTCGCGTCCTCGGTCACACGCGGTTCTTCGACGAGGCGGCCCGTGACGTGAACGTCCTGACGGGCAAAGGCAGAGATGTCATTTGCTGGCAGTGCGTCGGCTGTCAGGAAGCGCAGAGCGCCGAGCACAAGGAACAGCAGCAGAAGCGGCAGGAATGCCCAGCGGCTCCGTCGGAAGACGAGCACGGCTGATGCAAGAAGCAAAATCACGAACGCGCCGCCAAGCACGGCAACGGGCAAGCGCCACGGCAGCTCGGCTGCGAGAAAGATGCCGAGCGAAAGCACGAAGAGCAGCAGCACGAGAAAGCTCTCTTGCTGCTGCCCTTCTTCGAAAAGACTTTAGCTGCAACGCAAAAATTCGTTCGGCTATCGCACCCTACTACTCCCCCTGCCACTGCGTGGCCCTCCCCCCTCAATGAGGGGGGCTGCCCCTATATCGTGATTTTGTCTTTCATTTTCTCGTATTTTGCTTTTCCGATGCCGCGGACTTTCATGATGTCTTCGGGGCTCTGGAACGCGCCCTCGTTCTCGCGGTATTCGATGATTTTCTGCGCTGTCGCGGGGCCGACGCCTGGCAGGGTGTCGAGCGCTTTTTCGTCGGCCGTGTTGATGTTGACGAGGCCGCCCGTGTCGGCGGAATTCGCGGAACCGCCTGCTTTCGCAGAGGCCGTGTTATTTCCGCCATTCGCCGCCGCGTTCTGCGCGCCCTTCGCTGGCACGCG
>CACZFT010000056.1 GCA_902780535.1 uncultured Selenomonas sp.
AGAAATTGACAATATATATACGAGCAGTATAATGTATGTATGGAGGTGGTCGTATGACGATGGTATCGTTTCGGACGGATGAAACGCTCAAAGAACAAGCCTCGAAAATTTATGAGTCGCTCGGCCTGAACTTGACGACAGCGCTGAATATGTTTTTGCGTCAGACCGTCATTCAGCAGAAATATCCTTGCAGCCTCGAGCTCGATGTTGCGCAAGATGCAAAAAGCACGTACGAGCCGGGATTTTTTGCGTTGTTTGGCAAAGGAGCAGACCTCGGCTTTGATGAAGAGCCGGAGGATGTCCCGCCGGAGGATGTGTCGCTATGAAATATTATCTCGACACGAACATCATCATTTACGCGCTGAATGGGAAATATCCTGCCATCCGGCCGCATTTTGAGCAAGTCCCCGCGATGGCGATCGTCCTTCCCTCGGTGGCTTTGGCCGAGATCGAATACGGCGCACGTAAGAGCCGCGATTATGAAAAGACGATTCAGTTGTATCGGAAGTTCATGCATCCGTTTGATGTGGCGCCGTTCACCCGCCACGCAGCGGAATGCTACGGACGCATTCGAGCTGATCTCGAAGCAAAGGGGCAGATTATTGGCGCGAACGATCTTTTGATTGCTGCGACCGTGATGGCGGAGAACGGCGTTCTCGTGACGCACAACACGCAAGAATTTTCCAGAATTTCCGGCCTTGCCGTTGAAGACTGGACGTTGTAAACAGCTGGAGTGCCGGCTGTCGTGAAATCAAAAATCGAATCGTGAAATCGCAGAGATTGTGCAGCAAAGGGTCATTTCTGTGTTAGATAGCGCATCCAAACGGCACCGTCGTCAAAGGATTTCACGGACTGGAGTTTCAGCTGAAATGGCTCGCGGTCCATCGGCAGGCCGTCGAAAGCGGTCTTCATGCCGCCGCGGCCATCGATGCCAGGGCCGTAGACCATGCTGATTTCGTCGAGCAGGCCCGCGTCGAGGAACGCGGCGTTGATCGTGCCGCCACCGACGATGCCTATGCGCTCAACGTGGAATTCCGTGCGCAGGAGCTCGGCCGCGCGCGGTAGGTCGATGCGCTTCTTGCCGCAGACAATATAAGAAATGCCGTTGTCCATCAGATAGGCGAGGTACTTTTCGCCGACCTGCTCGCTCAGCAGGATGAGGAGAGGCTTGCCATCGACGCTGCTGCCGCGCCAGCCGAGCGTGCCGCGCGTGTCGGTGATGATGCTGTAGCCGCTCGCCTCTTCGGCGCAGTAGAACGTTTCCTTTTCGACGGGAACGCCAGCGTCGCCGGAGAAGCGGGCGTTCGTAATTTCCATTTCGGCCGTCGTCTTGCCGCTGACGGTCGTCGGCAGGTTGAGCGCCGAGAGCGCGTGGTAATACGTATCGACGCCTGAAAGCTTCGACGTCATGGTGCAGTCGATGCGCCCGTCGAGGGACGCCATCATGTGGCAGATAATATAGGGACGTGTTTTCGTCATGTGGTTTGCCTCCGTGTTTCGCAGATTCTGTGTACTTTTGATTGTACGCCGATGGGGAGGCGGAGACAAATGCTTATATGGAACGGCGAACCCATGCCTTGGGAGCATTTTGCATCGGCGACTTATTTCATCAGCACTTCCCACATGCCGACGATGGATGTGACGGGCAGCAGCAGGTTGATGAATTTTCGAATCCATGTTTTCGGCAGGTAGGGGAAGAGCGCGTCGCCGAGCAGGATGCCGAGGGCGAGGCCGGGCAGGAGGTAGATGTATTCCGTCAGGATGGCGGGGATGGACATGCCGCCGATGGCGTGGGAGACGAGTGTCGAGATGTTGCAGAGAAAGAAAAAGACAAAGCAGCTCGCGCGCAGCCGTTCGGGCGGAATCTTCGTGTGCGCGAGGTACAGGAGGATCGGCGGGCCGCCCATGCCCGTCGTGGCTGACGTGATGCCAGAGAGCACGCCGGTCTTGACGGCGTTCGCGTTCGTCTCGTGGAAATGCGTGTGCGCGAGGCCGGTCACGAGAACGGAGGCCAGTACCATCGCATTGACCCAGAATTTCAGCGTGTCGCTCGAAAGGGCGAAGAAAATCCAGGTGCCGAGCGGCAGGCCAATCAGGACGCCGAGGTAGAGGCAGGCGATGAGACGCCGGTCCGATGTGCGGAAATGCGTCACGCCCTGCACGAAGTTGCCCGTGACGCAGAGCAGCAGCACGAGCGAGACGGCATCCTTCGCGTCGTAGAAGAACATGAGGAACGGCGCGAGCACGATGGCGAGGCCGAAGCCCGTGAGCGCCTGGAGGCAGGAAGCGACTGCGACGCAGCCAATCGGCAGCAGATGCGCGAGAAAGCCAGAGAGGGATAAATCCATAGAGAGTGCTCCAATCCATGTTGATGCAACGGGAACAAAAGCGGGCGGCTCAGGCGTTGTAGTCGCAGCGCTGGCACTGCTTCATCGCATGCGCGGCGTCGTCCTTGTAAAATGCGCCCGCCCAATGGCAGATGCTCTGGAGAATCGGGATGACGGACGCGCCTTTTTCTGTCAGCGTGTATTCGACGCGCGGCGGAATCTCGCTGTACTGCTGACGCGCTATCATGCCGTCCTTCTGCAGTTTCTTGAGAGCTGAGGCGAGGACGGCATCTGTGATGTTCGCCATTTCCTTGCGCAGCTGACTGTAGCGCATGGGCGCAGAGGCTGCGAGCACGCAGAGGATGCGCGAGTCCCATTTGCCGCCAAAGATTTCAAGCCCGTACTCGAGCGGGCAGCGGATGTCGTCGGCGAGTTTCTTCTGATACATGTCGTTCAACTCCTTGCCTAGATGATAGCAAGCAATCTCTTTGCTTTCAAGTCACTCTGAAAAATATGAGCGACTCATAAATTTCTCCATATCTTGTGGATGATGAGCGACCGCGCTAAACTGAAGTCATCAAGCGGCAGGGCGCGAAGCCCTTCCCAACCAGAATCCAGCAAGTGATGATGAAAGCGAGGATATTTCCATGAAACTGTCAGACAATGTCAAGAACGTGCTCAAAAACAACCTCTGGGATCTCGCGACGTGCGCGGACGGCCAGCCGAACGTCGTGCCCGTGGCATTCAAGGACGTGACGGACGACGGCAAGCTCGTCGTCGGCGATGTGTTCCTCCAGACGACGCTCGAAAACCTCAAGGCAAACGATGGCCGCATCGCCATCTCGGCCTATGACGGCAAGACGCTCGAAGGCTACCAGATTCAGGGCCGCGCCGTGCACGAGACGGAAGGCGAGCTCGTCCAGACGTTCAAGGGCATGGTTGAAAAGATGTTCAATGGTGCCGCGACGGCCAAAGGCGCCCTCGTCATCACGCCGGAAAAAGTCATCGTGACGACGCCGGGCAAGGACAACAAGAAAGTGCTCGGCTGATACGAGCCTTTTTCCTGAAATGTCGCCAACCTGATTTTCCTCTATGAAAAGCCCTTCTGCATCGAGCGGGAGGGCTTTTATGGTATCCAAAAGGATACTATCGCACAAAAAAGTGCATTCTTCACAAACGAACCGCTATGCGCTATGATGAATTCATCAGCTGAACGGAGCACCTGCCGGGGGTGCGGAGAAAGGAATCTGATTGCATGAAAGCGTCCATGTTTCATTGTCCCGTCGAGGCGTCGCTCTCGCTGATCGGCGGCAAGTACAAGTGCATCATCCTCTGGCACCTCATGCAGGGTACGATGCGCTTCAGCGAACTGCGGCGCATCATCCCGCAGGCGACGGCGAAAATGCTCACGCAGCAGCTTCGCGAGCTCGAAGCGGACGGTCTCATCCACCGCGAGGTCTATCCTGTCGTCCCGCCGCGCACGGAGTACAGCCTCACGGATTATGGACGGACGCTTTCTCCCATCGTCCAGGCGATGTGCGACTGGGGCAAAAAATATATGTCCGACCGCATCGAACCGCCATCGGGGCAAAAGAAAACGAACGTATGAATCGATAGAAAGGAACCATCATGAAAAAATATCTGCTTCTGCTGCTCGCCATCTGCTTGATGGTGCCAGCCATTTCCAGCCATAGTGAAGCCGCATCGAAAGGAAAAATCCTCGTCGTCGCGTCGAGCGAGAATCGCATGGCGCTCAAAGACGGCAGCCTCATGGACGTCGGCTTCTTCCTCAACGAGCTCGCCGTGCCGACGCAGTACCTCGCAGACCATGGCTATGACATCGTCCTCGCGACGCCGAGCGGCAAGCTTGCGACGATGGACGCGAGCTCGAATGACAAGAAATTCTTTGGCGGCGATGAAGCGGCGCGAAAAAACGCCGTAGATTTCGTTGAGCACCTGCCTGTCATCACGCTGAAATCGGCCGCCGCTGGCGACATCAGCCAGTACGATGCCGTCTTCATTCCGGGCGGCCATGCGCCGATGACCGACCTCATGCAGGATAAAGACCTCGGCACGATCCTCCGTTATGCGCATGAGCACAACATCGTCACAGCCGCCATCTGTCACGGCCCCGTTGCCCTGCTCGCAGCCCTGCCGGATGCTGCCGCCTATCGCACGGCGCTCGCCTCCGACGATGTCCGCGCGGCTGTGAAGAACGCCGATGGCTGGATCTACAGTGGCTATCAGATGACCGTTCTCTCCGACGCCGAAGAGTGGCCGGGCGAAGTCGCAAAGGGCACGCAGATGCCGTTCCACGTCGAACAGGCGCTCCAGATTGCCGGCGGCACAATGGTCGAGCAGTCGCTTTACCAGAGCCACGTCGTCCGCGACCGCGAACTCATCACAGGCCAGAATCCCGCCTCCGACATCGCACTTGGCAAGGCCATTGACGGGGCTATCCAAGAAAAATAAAATTCTCATATTTTGCTTTTGGCAAGAAAGAACTCGTGCTATACTGTTGATATGGCACGAGTCTTTGTTTATGAAGAGAGGAAAGCAACATGCCGGAAATCAGCAGTTTCTTTGGGATACGAATCACAATCAACTATAGTGACCACAATCCTCCGCACATTCATGCGGCGTTTGGGGAGCATCAGGCGCTGATTGACATTCAGAAGCAGATTGCATTTCGCGGATGGCTGCCATCGAAGAAATTGAAGCTCGTTTTGGCATGGTGTGTTCTTCATGAAAACGAATTGATGGAGAACTGGGAGCTTGTCAAGCAGGGGCAGAAGCCGAAGCAGATTGCCCCGCTCTGAAGGGAGGCAAAGCCGTATGATGATGGAGTTTATTCCCAAGGTTGTGCAGGCAGTACCGGGGAAGGGGCATCTTGTTTATGCGTACTTTGATGATGGCAGCATTCATCTGTTTGATGCAGCACCATTGATTCGTGAGGGAACGGTGTTTGAACCGCTGGCGGATGAAAAGATTTTTCGTCAGGCGTTGACAGTCATGAATGATACGGTGGCATTCGACCTTACAGGTAGGCGGGACTCAACGGACTGCATTGACATTGATCCGGAAACGATTTATGAAGGCAGACAGGTAGATGACCCGCTGAAACATCCGACAAAGGGAATCGCATGAACTTGATGGACAAAGAATCCGTGAAGGCAGATGGGCTTTCGCGGATTTTTTGTAGATTTTTCGTCAGGCGTGGATATCATGGGGATGGAAGGGGACGGTATTTTGAAGCAGCAGACAAAAGGGACGGGGATGGCCGTCGTCGCTGCCGTGTGCTGGGGACTCGTGGCGAATGCAGGGGAGTTTCTTGTGACGGTGAAAGGGCTCGATGCTGTTTCGCTGACGAGCCTGCGGCTGATTGTCGCAGGGGGAATCTTTTTGCTGGCGGCGAAGGTGGGCGGGACGGAGGTCTTTCGCATCTGGCATCTTTCTGATTCTCGGCGGCGTGCTGCTGCTGACATTGACATCGAGATCGGCGGCGTGACGACACTTCGATGATACAGCGACGCCCTCCTGCATCGTGCGGGAGGGCGTTGTCGTCTCAAAATTGTGTTAGGGCGCTGTGCTGTGCTTTGGCACGAAGTAGGTTTCTTTATATCCGCCTTCGAGCTTCAGCAGGTAGATTTTCTTGTCGATGCCGCCGGCGTAGCCTGTCAGGCTGCCGCTTTTCCCGACGACGCGGTGGCAGGGGATGATGAGGGAAATCTCGTTGTGGCTGACGGCGCCGCCAACGGCATGTGCGGACATGTGGGCAAGGCCGCGCTGGACGGCGATCTTCTTGGCGATTTCGCCGTACGTCGTCGTCTTTCCATAGGGAATCTGGAGCAGGATATTCCAGACGTCTTTCTGGAACGGCGTGCCAATCATGTGGATGGGCGGCAGGAAATCGGGCTCCTCGCCTGCGAAGTAGACATCGAGCCATGCCCGCGTCCGTTCGATGGCGGGCGTTTCTTTTTTCGCGTGCTCGTGGTCGAGACGCAGGGCATAATATTTTTGATGGTCGAACCAGAGCCCCGTCAGCCCTTCTTCATCGGCGGCCAGCAGGATTTCGCCGAGCGGTGATTGGTAGGTTGCCGTATATTGCATTTATAGTTCCTCCCTTGTGACGGCGCGGTTTTTCGGCGCCGTCTTTTTGCATGGTGCATAATCTTTCATGCCGGGGATGGCGCCACCGGCGACCGCCCAGAAATACAGGCTTGCGGTGCTGCCGTACGGGCTCAGGCGGCGGCGGTAACGCTCGAATTTTTTGCGGTCGATGGCGCGATGGTGGTAGATCATGCGCATGCCGCGCAGGATGGCGAGGTCGCCGTAGCTCAGGATGTCGGGACGCTGCAGGCAGAACAATAAAATCATCTCGGCCGTCCAGACGCCGATGCCGCGGAGCGAGGAAAGCGTGGCGATGGCGTCGGCGTCTGGCATATGCTTCACGGCTTCGATATCGAATGTGCCGCTCTGCACCTTGCTTGCGAAGTCGAGGATGTAGTCGGCTTTTTTGAATGTCGTGCCGAACGACTGGATGATGTCGCGCCCAGCATCGAGCAGCGTGTCGGCCGTGACCACGCCGAGCCCGTCCTGCATCCGCGCCCAGAGCGTCTGCTGCGCTTTCGTGGAAATCTGCTGGCCGAGGATGTGATGGACGACGGACGAGAACAGGTCGGGGTCGACGGCGCGGTCGATGTGGCCGATGGCGTCGATGACGGTGCCGAGCGCTTTGTCCTTGCTTTTGAGATACGCTGTTTCCGTATCGCCATACGAGAAATACATGCATCTCCCACCTTTCAAAATCGGTTTTTCTCATCATATCATGCAGATGATGTTTCTGTTATCGATTTATCGCAGGATTTTATCATCATATCGTCAGAGCCTGCGTCTTGCGATACTCCTTCGGTGTCTGGCCGGTCATGCGCTTGAAGGATTTCCCGAACAGGCTGAACTGGTGGAAGCCGACGGCTTCGGCAATCTCACCGATGGGCGTCTGCGTCTGGCGCAGCAGCAGCGCGGCCTGTTCGAGACGGTATTCGATGAGGTATTTGTACGGCGTCGTATTCAAGGAGAGGCGGAACGCTCGCAGGCAGGCGGACTTGCTGCAATGGGCGCTCTGTGCGAGGTCTTCGAGCGTGATGCCTTCGGCATAGTGCGCGGCGATGTATCGGAGAATCTGCTTCGTGCGGAGGGTATTGCTGTCTTCGGTGGCCTTGCCATGTTCGAGCGGCGCATGTGTGCGCAGGAGCAGCACGAGCGCGAGGAGGCGTACGAGGACGTGGCAGGCAAAGGCATTGGGTTCCTGCTGCGTGAAGCCGACGAGGTCACGGAGCAGCGCGAGGGCGCGGTGTCCCCAGTTCGTTGCGTCGGTCAATGGGCAGATTGGGAGCGCTGCGCCGCTTGTGACGAGCGCGATGTCGTCATTCGCGGGGCTGTCCGTCGCAAAACGCAGCCGGTCGGCGGGGTAGAGGAAATTATAGTAGTGTGCCGTCTTCGTCGAGCGCACGCAGTGGACGACATCTTTCCCGAGAAAGCAGCCTTCGCCCTGGCGGATCGTGACGAGGTCTTCGAGTGTCTGCACTTCGATCGTGCCGTCTTCCACATAGAGGAACTGCACGTCGTCATGCCAGTGCATGACATGGAACGCCGGATCGAACGACAGCGTTTTTCCGTATGCCGTTTCGCGGACGCAATACGGAAATGCTTCGGCGGCGTTCGGATTTTCAGCTTCGATGTATTCGTCAGGCATGAAAGCGCCCCTTTCCTTTTCCTCTGGAAGACTTTGCGGGTTGGTGATATTTTGCTAAAACATGCGGACATTGTTGCTATGATTCCGTTTTTCTCGCTTTATAATGATACCAGAAAACGAAAGCAAACACCAGAAAAACTAGAAAGGGCGTGGCAATATGAACCGTTTCGATTCACGGATTTATCTTTTCACCATCGGCCATTTCGCGATTGACTGGGCGCAGGGCGCACTTCCGGCACTCCTGCCGTACTTCATCGCGACGTGCCACATGAATTACCAGGATGCGGGCACGCTGATTTTCGCGAACCTCGTATTCTCTTCCATCTTGCAGCCGGTGCTCGGCTATTATGCCGACCGCGTCGCGCGGCCGTGGTTCGCGCCGCTCGGCATCGTCCTCAGCGGTGCGAGCATTGCCGTGCTGCCGTTTGTGACAGATTACTGGATGCTCTTCCTCTGCGCGATGATCAGCGGCCTCGGCTCGGCACTCTACCACCCGGAAGGCGCGCGCATGGTGAACGGCCTCGCGGGCGCACACAAGGGAAAGGCGCTCGGCACGTTCTCCGTCGGCGGCAATGGCGGCTTCGCTGCCGGCCCGCTGTTCGCAGGCTTCTGCGCGTATGTTGCGGATATTCACGGTCTGCTGTTTTACGCTATCTTCAATACCATCGTCGCCCTCGTGTTGTTCCGCCTGATTCCCAGCATCCAGCGCGACATCGCCGCAAACGCGCATCGCGCGGAAGAAAACGGGCAGGCCGGTGCGGCAAAGAACGATTGGACGTCGTTTGGAAAGCTGACGGTCTTGATTTTTGCGCGCTCCATCGGCTTCGATGTCTGCAATGCGTTCCTGCCGCTCTACCTCATCAGCGTCCTCGGCGCGACGGCGGCGACGGGCAGCCTCGCACTCACGATTCTCTTCGGGCTCGGTGCGGTCATCACGTATTTCGGCGGCATCCTCGCTGACCGCCTCGGCTATGTGCGCATCCTGCGCATCGCGTTCCTCGTCATGGCACCGGCGATGTTCCTGCTCGTGAACAGCGGTTCGCTGAATCTCGCACTGCTGTTCCTGCCGCTCGTGGCCTTCGCGCTCTTCGCGCCGTACAGTTCGGCCGTCGTGCTCGGCCAGACATATCTCGGGAAAAATATCGGTTTTGCCTCGGGCGTGACGCTCGGCCTCACGACGACGTTCGGCGGCCTCGTCACGCCGCTCATCGGCCGCGCCGCCGACCAGGTCGGCATTGGCGAAGCGCTCCAAGTCCTCTGGATCGTTGCCATCATCGGTGCGCTCGCATCATTCGCCCTGCGCACGCCAGAGGTGCTGAAACATCCAGAGACGGCACGGGAAGGTGCATAAGATGCGTTGCATTGACTTCGGCCTCGCGCCGACGCCGCTTCAGGAGTTGCCGCGCCTTTCTGCGCTGCTCGGCGAAGGGCGGCGGCTGTTTGTCAAGCGTGATGATCTGCTCGGCGTCGGGATGGGCGGCAACAAGATCCGGCGGTTTGCGTATTACCTCGGCGAGGCGCTCGACAGGGGATGCGATGTCATCGTCGCGGGCGGCGGAGCGCGCTCGAACCAGACCATCGCGGCGGCCGCCTGCGCAGCGAAAGCCGGCCTGCCCGCGCATCTTGTCGTGCCGGAAAGCGTCGGGCCTGTCGTGCGGAAGCTGGCAGAACTCCTGCAGGCAGAGCTGCATTTCACGGAAAGCAGCGATACGTCATCTTTGAATCGCACAATCCGCGCTGTCTGCCAGATGCTCAAAGCACAGGGGCATCGCCCGTATGTCGTAAGGCCCGGCGCGGCAGGGCCGCTCGGCATGCTCGGCTATGTCGATGCCATGCGCGAGCTTTACGAGCAGGCGGCCGCACGCCGCCTCGAAGTTGATCACGTCCTCTGCTGCGGCGGCACGGGCACGACATACGGCGGCGTCTTGCTCGGAACGAAACTTTTCCACCCGCAGACGATTGCAACGGCGGTCGCCATCGGCCGCCGCTTCCGCCATGCGGAGACGCTTTGCAAAGATATCGCAAAGGCCGCAAAGCTCGGCGGCTACGCTTGCCCTGTCGAGCCCACTGACGTGCAGGTGCATTTTTCCTGCGGACAGGGCGCGAACTGTCCGACCGTCAAGGGCAGAGACGCCATGCGCCAGATGGCCGCGCTCGAAGGCATCTTCCTTGACCCGCTGTT
>CACZFT010000057.1 GCA_902780535.1 uncultured Selenomonas sp.
GTCCGCGTGATGACCGACCGCGAGCGTGAGAGCTACGACGGCGTCACGCTCGAGCAGGGGCCGGGCGGGGAAACGTACGAAACAGGCGATGCAGGCGCAGCATCTGACCGCTCTTACAGCGGCACCGGCCCGCACGTTGTCTTCGAGCGCAGCAGCGATGATGGCCCGCATATCACGTTCGAGCGTATGGACGCCAAAGGCCTCCGCAACGCAGTGCTCGAGCATCTGCTCGGCCGCTGGTGGAAATGGAAGCTCGGCGCTGGCATCGCAGGAGCCGTTGTCGTGGTATGCGCCCTCGTCTTCCTGGCGTCTTCGCTCCTGATTTTCGCCCTGCCAGCCATCGCCATCGTCTTTGCCGCCTGCCTGCTCGCGCAGATGCTGCGGCGCTGAAAATACAAAAATACATAGAAAGACCGCCGCAGGGGGGAACCTGCGGCGGTCTTTCACACACACAATAGAATCAAAAGTTACAGGGGGATGGAGGATTGTGAGAAGCATACATCCGATTCGAGGAGGGGTTCAACGGCCGGATGCTTGGGGGTGCTTCTCTTTTGTTTTTCCCTTTGACAGCTTTTATTCTAGCGAAGGAAAACGGCTTCTGCAAGAGGCTGCTTGTGATTTTTTTCAAGAAAAAAGAGGTTTTTCGTCAATTTTGTGAAATAGTAACGTTGTAAATGTGAAATTCACAGCATTTTGTGAAACATCAGGGAGGCAAATGATTTGAAGACAAAGGAACGGAGAGACCGTGTCCTCCAGAAGCTCATGGAAGAGCGGCGCGTCACGATCGAGGGGCTTGCAAGCGAGCTCGACGTCTCGACGATGACGATCCGCCGCGACCTCCGGCGCCTCGCGGACGATGATGTCGTGACGCTCGTGCATGGCGGCGCGGTCTACAACGAGGGAAGCGCGTACCTGCCGGCGCTTTCCGTGCGCGAACGGCAGATGCGGCGCGAAAAGAGCGCCATCGCCGAATACTGCGCGCGCCGCATCCCGGAGGGCAGCGCGGTCTATCTCGACAACGGCTCGACGACGGTTGAAATCGCCGACGCGCTCTTAGGCAAGCAGAACATCGCTGTGCTCTCGCATTCTCTTCCCGTGCTCAACATCCTTTCGAATGCGAAGAACATCCAGCTCATCTCGATTCCGGGCGTCTACGAGCCTTCGGCGAAAGGCTTTTTCGGCGACCTCGCCGTCCGCATGATCCGCCAGTTCCGCATCGACATCGCATTTTTCGGCGTCACGGCCGTCAGCGCGGAGGACGGTGTCATGAGCGCGGTGTTTTACGAGCAGGCGCTCAAGAAGGCGCTCCTCGAGCGCGCACGCAAGAAAGTGCTGGCCATTGACCACACGAAAATCGGCGGCACATCGTTCCTCAAGGTCTGCGACCTCAAGGACGTCGATGTCATCGTGACGGACCATGCTGCCGACCGCGCGTTCCTCAAGGAGGCGGCGCGCCTCGGCGTCGAGACCGTGCAGGTCTAGGGCAAACGGGCTCCTTCTTCGAAGGGGGCATCCACGGATTGCAAGGACAATTGTCTCTTTTTGTTGACACCGGGCGCGTTTCCAGCTATCATGGAACTGTGATTTGTGAAAATTCTTGTGAACACTTACGGGGAGGAAGATGATTCCATGAAAGTAGCAGTCCTTATGGGAAGCGATTCTGATTGGCCGATTCTGAAGCCGGCCGTGGAGCTTTTGAAGCAGTTCGGCATCCAGGCGGAGGTCGAGGTCGCCTCGGCGCACCGCACGCCGGCCAAAGTCCGCGATTTCGTGCTCGCTGCGCCCGGCCAGGGCGTCGGCGCCTTCATCGTCGCGGCCGGTGCTGCCGCGCATCTCGCCGGCGTTGTCGCGAGCTACACGACGCTGCCGGTCATCGGCGTCCCGATCAATGCGACGGCGCTCAACGGCATGGACGCGCTCCTCTCGACGGTGCAGATGCCGTCGGGCGTCCCGGTGGCCACGATGGCCATCAATGGCGCAAAGAACGCCGCCATCTTCGCCGTGCAGATTTTCGCCGTGTCGGACAAGGACCTCGCGAAGAAGCTCGCCGACTACCGCGGCGAGATGGTGCAGAGCGTCGACAAGAAGGCCGCGCGCGTGAAAGCCCAGCTCTGAGCTGCCTTTGTTTCTTTTGGATAGGAGAGGGAAAAAGCAACCAGTGATGTATGATATCGCAAACAAATGGAAAGAGGAGTGCGGCGTCTACGGCGTCTATTCGCGGACGGAAGATGTCTCGGAAATGACGTACTTCGGCCTCTATGCCCTGCAGCATCGCGGGCAGGAGAGCGCCGGCATCGCGCTGACGGATGGCGCGTGGATGGACGTCACGCGTGGCATGGGCCTCGTCAATGAGGTCTTCCGCCACCAGCTGCCGCACATGGAAAATCAGTACATCGCCATCGGCCATGTGCGCTATTCGACGACGGGCTCGAGCCTGCTCGCGAATACGCAGCCGCTCATGGTCAACTACGCGGGCGGCAAGATCGCGCTCGCGCACAACGGCAACCTCACGAACGCCGCTGAGATCCGCCACCAGCTCGAGCAGGAGGGCACGATCTTCCAGACTTCCATCGATTCTGAGGTCTTCGTGAACCTCATCGCGCGCTCGCGCAAGGAAACGATTGAAGAAAAAGTGCTCGAAAGCCTCCAGAAAATCCAGGGTGCGTATTGCCTGACCATTATGACGGAAGACAAGCTCATCGGCGCGCGAGACCCACACGGCTTCCGCCCGCTCTGCATCGGCAAGCTCGATGACGGCACGTGGATTCTGTCGTCCGAGACCTGCGGCCTCGATGTCAACGGCGCCGAGTTCGTCCGTGATGTCGCGCCGGGCGAGATGGTCGTCATCGACGACAGCGGCCTCAAATCGTACAAGTTCCGTCAGGGCGAAAAGCTGGCTTCCTGCATTTTCGAATACATCTATTTCGCACGTCCGGACTCCGTCATCGACGGCCAGAGCGTCCATGCCGCCCGCTTCGAGATGGGCCGCATCCTCGCGCGCGAGTCGAAGTTCGAGGGCGATATCGTCATCTCCGTGCCGGACTCCGGTACGACGGCCGCGACGGGCTACGCCTACGAGGCTGGCCTGCCGTTCGTCGAGGGCCTCATCAAGAACCGCTACATCGGCCGCACGTTCATCCAGCCGACGCAGAAGGCGCGCGACACGGCCGTCAAGCTCAAGCTCAATCCGATCCGATCTGTCGTCGAGGGCAAGCGCGTCATCATGGTCGATGATTCCATCGTGCGCGGCACGACGAGCGGCAAGATTGTCAAGATGCTGCGGAACGCCGGCGCGAAGGCCGTCTACATGTGCGTGAGCTCTCCCCCCATCGGCTATCCCTGCTACTACGGCATCGATACGAGCGTCCGCAAGGAACTCATCGCCGCGACGAAATCCGTCGAGGAGATTCGCGAGTACATCGGCGCCGACGGCCTGCATTTCCTGAGCCTCGAAGGGCTCAAGAAGTCCGTTTCCGCCGTTTCGGCCGATTCGATGTGCTATGCCTGCTTCAACCAGGCGTATCCGGTCGCACAGGGCGAAAAGCCGCAGGGCGACAGCAAGTATGTTTTCGAGCAGCGCCGCAAGTGCTGACATTCGTTTTTCCCGAGCATCATTTACTTTGGAGGAATCCTAAAACACTATGGCAGAAAAAATGACCTATAAGGACGCGGGCGTCAACATCGATGCGGGCAATGCTTCCGTCAAGCTCATCAAGGACAGCGTGCGTGCGACGTACCGCCCGGAAGTCCTCGGCGACCTCGGCGGCTTCGGCGGCCTGTTTGCGCTGAATGCGGGCAAGTACAAAGAACCCGTCCTCGTTTCCGGCACGGACGGCGTCGGCACGAAGCTCAAGATCGCCTTCCTGCTCGGCAAACATGATACGGTCGGCCAGGATGCTGTCGCCATGTGCGTCAACGACATCCTCGTGCAGGGCGCGGAGCCTCTGTTCTTCCTCGACTACCTCGCGGTCGGCAAGCTCGACCCCGAGCAGGTCGCCGACGTCGTCAAGGGCGTCGCGAATGCCTGCAAGGAATCGGGCTGTGCGCTGATCGGCGGCGAGACGGCCGAGATGGCAGGCTTCTATCCAAATGGCGAGTACGACATCGCGGGCTTCTGCGTCGGCGCCGTCGAGAAATCGAAGCTCATCACGGCGGACAAAGTCAAAGAGGGCGACGTCCTGCTCGGTTTGCCGTCGACGGGCGTCCATTCGAACGGCTTCTCACTCGTGCGCAAGATCGTGTTCGAGCGCCAGGGCATGAAGGGCTCGGAGCATATCGACGAACTCGGCACGACGATCGGCGAAGCGCTGCTGACGCCGACGCGCCTCTATCCGAAGACGTGCCTGCCGCTCATCGAGAAATTCGACATTCACGGCATGGTGCACATCACGGGCGGCGGCTTCTACGACAACATCCCGCGCGCGCTGCCAGAGAATCTCGCCGTCGAAATCAATGACGACGCCTGGGAGATGCCGCCGATTTTCGCGCTGTTGCAGAAATGGGGCAACGTTGACTGGCCCGAGATGTATCGCACGTTCAACATGGGCATCGGCATGATTCTCATCGCATCCCCGGATGAGGCCGCAAAGATCGCCGCGCATCTCAAGGGCGAGGGCGAGACGGTTTACGAAGTCGGCCGCGTCGTCCGCGGCAATCACGATGTCACAATCAAAGGCGGCGTGTTCCATGAGTGAGATGACGCAACAAGTTCTTGGCGTCCTCGCTTCGGGCCGCGGCACGGATCTCCAGTCGATCATCGATGCGGTCGGGCGGGGAGAGGTGCATGCAAAGATCGGCGTCGTCCTCTCCGACAAGCCGGACGCCTATGCGCTCGAACGCGCGAAGAAAGCCGGCATTCCGGCGCTCTGCATCGACCGCAAGCAGTATGACGGCCGCGAGCCGTTTGAAGAGGCGCTGATTGCCGCTTTGGAAGAAAAAGGCGTGACGCTCGTCGTGCTCGCCGGTTTCATGCGCATCCTGACGCCGCTCTTCGTGCGCCATTACAAAGGCCGCATCCTCAATATCCACCCGGCGCTGCTGCCGAGCTTCCCCGGCGCACACGCGCACCGCGACGTTCTCGCCTATGGCGTCAAGGTCAGCGGCTGCACGATCCATTTCGTCGATGAAGGCACGGACAGCGGCCCGATCATCGCGCAGGCCGCCGTGCCCGTGCTCGACGACGACACGGAGGACACGCTCGGCGCCCGCGTGCTTGCAGAGGAGCACAAGCTCTACCCGCAGGTCATCGAATGGTACTGCGAAGGCCGCCTCCATATCGAAGGCCGCCATGTTCGCATTGATAAATAAATAGGAGGATATTCATTCATGAAAATCAAACGCGCCCTGATCAGCGTTTCCGACAAAACCGGCGTCGTCGAATTTGCACGCGCACTCCATGAAGCAGGGGTCGAGATTGTTTCGACCGGCGGCACGATGAAGGCCATCAAAGAGGCCGGCATCCCCGTCACCTATGTCAGCGATGTCACGGGCTTCCCTGAAATCATGGACGGCCGCGTCAAGACGCTGAATCCGTACATCCATGGCGGCATCCTCGCCGTCCGCGACAACCCCGAGCACGTCCGCGAGATGAAGGAGCACAAGATCACGGGCATCGACCTCGTGGCTGTCAACCTCTATCCGTTCAAGGCGACGATCGAGAAGCCGGGCGTCACGCTCGCTGAGGCCATCGAGAACATTGACATCGGCGGCCCGGCCATGGTGCGCGCGGCGGCAAAGAACTTCAAGTTTGTCACGATCATCACGAATCCCGGCCGTTATGATGCAATTGCGAAACAGGTCAAAGAGACGGGCGAAGTCGACGACCATACGCGCATGGTGCTTGCGCAGGAAGCCTTCGCGCACACGGCGGCGTATGACGATATGATCCAGAACTATCTCAAAGAGCAGCTCGAAAAGTGAGGGACGTGGTATGAACATTCTCGTCATCGGCGGCGGCGGCCGCGAGCATACGCTGGCCTGGAAGCTCGCGCAGTCTCCTTCTGCGACAAAGCTCTACGCCATCCCCGGCAACCCCGGCATGGCAGCGGTTGCCGAATGCGTCAGCGGCATCTCCATCGAGGATAATGAAGCTGTCGTGGCCTTTGCAAAGGAGCACGCCATCGACCTCGCTGTCATCGGCCCCGAAGTGCCGCTGACAAACGGCATCGTCGACGCATTCGAGGCCGCCGGCATCCTCGCGTTCGGCCCGCGCAAAGCGGCCGCCGAGCTCGAAGGGTCGAAAGCGTTCTCGAAAGGGCTCATGAAGAAGTACGGCATCCCGACGGCGAAGTATGAAGTCTTCACCGATGCGGAGGCCGCGAAAGATTATGTCAGGCAGGAAGACGCGCCCATCGTCATCAAGGCGGATGGCCTCGCGGCCGGCAAGGGCGTCATCGTCGCGATGACGCTTGATGAGGCGCTCGCCGCTGTCGCGGACATCATGGAAGACCAGGAGTTCGGCGCGGCCGGGAACCGCGTCGTCATCGAGGAATTCATGGAAGGCGAGGAAGCGTCACTGCTCTGCTTCACGGACGGCGAGACCATCGTCCCGATGATTTCCTCGCAGGATCACAAGCGCGCCTATGACGGCGACAAGGGGCCGAACACGGGCGGCATGGGAACGTATGCGCCCGCGCCCGTCATGACGCCCGCCATGATCGAGGCGACGAAGGAAAAAATCCTGAAACCCGTCATCGCTGCGATGAAGCAGGAAGGCCGCACGTATCAGGGCTGCCTCTATGCCGGCCTCATGATTACGAGCGACGGCCCGAAAGTCGTCGAGTTCAACGCGCGCTTCGGCGACCCCGAGACGCAGGTCGTGCTGCCGCTTTTGAGGAGCGACCTCGTGGACATCATGGTCGCCTGCGCGAAAGGCGACGGCAGCCTCAAAGACCTCGACATCGCGTGGAGTGACGGCGCGGCCGTCTGTGTCGTGCTCGCTTCGGGCGGCTACCCGAAATCGTACCAGAAAGGGTATGAGATCACGGGACTCGATGAGGCCGAAAAGCTCGGATGCCACGTCTTCCACGCTGGCACGGCAGAAAGGGATGGCTCTGTCGTGACGGCCGGCGGCCGCGTGCTCGGCGTCGTTGCCGAAGCGGCGGACGTGCGCACAGCGGTGGACAAGGCGTACCAAGGCGTCAACGCCATTACGTTCAAGGACAAGATGTTCCGCCACGACATCGCGCATCGCGCGCTGGAGCGGCAAAGCTGATAACATCATCGAATGGACGAACCGCACAGAGCGGCGGGACGTCTCGCATAAGAAGGCTCCTTTCCGGGAAGAAGGATCTGACTCTCCCGAAACATGAAACTTAGTAAAAAATGAAAATGTGACCTCCCCAAAGTGGAGAATCTGTGCTATAATACATATCATTAAAGGAACGACAAAAACGACTTAAGCGTTTCCCCGTACGGAATAGGGGAGATGCGAAGGGAGACATTTGCTGCATGAATTGGATGCTTGAAAATCTGAATGGAATCGCGCTGGCATTGCTGCCCATCCAGGCGATGCTCGTCATCTTCTACTTCCGGCGGAAGTATCCGCCGCTGCGGCGCCGCGATACCTTCGGTATGGTGATCGGTTCCGGCATCGTCCTGACGGGGCTCGGTTTTGCGAGCGGCCTGACGGCGCTCTACGCCGGGAGCTACCTGAGCCTGCTCTTCGGCATCCGGAGCTTCTTTGGCGCGCAGAACCCCGAACGTTTCCTCGAGCATCGCACGGGCCTTTTCAACCGCCGCTCGTTCGAGGGCGTCATGCAGGAGAACTTTGGCCGCCGCTACTGGCTCGTCTCGTTCGGCATCTACAACTATGCCGATGTCCGCGAGCTCTATGGCGCGCAGCAGATGGATCGCTGCCTCTCGCAGATCGGCAGCTGGATTCGCAAGACATTCCCCGGCGTCAACAGCTATTATCTCCGGAATGGTATCTTCATCCTGCAGTCGTTCCAGCCGCTCGATCAGGAGGCCGTCTCGCACCGCATCCAGCAGCGTTTCGGCGAAAGCTGGCAGGTCGGGGATTCCGAGCGCTTCCTCGATGTCGGCTGCGCCTTCCTCGACAGCTCCATCTGCGTCTCGTCCGTCCATGTCCTCATGAACTGCATCTCGATGGCGCACCGCCACCTCGATGAAAAATTGCAGAAGCCGACGGAGGCCATCCAGGTCGATGGCAAATACGTGCGCGGCCTTCACGAGGAACGCGCCGTCAAGCGCGCACTCGAGCGCGCGGTAGAAAACGATTCCGTCTGCGTCTTCCTGCAGCCGATTGTCGATGCCAGCTCACAGCGCGTCGTCGGCGCCGAGGCGCTCGCACGCCTCTTTGACGACGAGCTCGGCTACATCTCGCCGGGGGATTTCATCCCCATTGCTGAAAAGGACGGCAGCATCTCGGCGCTCGGCCGCCAGGTCTTCCGCAAGACCTGCGATTTCATGAGCCGCCCGGAAATCCAGCAGCTCGGCCTCGACTGGGTCAATGTCAACCTCTCGCCCGTGCAGTGCATGAACCCGCATCTCGCCGAGGAATTCATCGGCATCCAGCAGGCCTATGGCGTCCCGGCCGAAAAAATCCACCTCGAAATCACGGAAGAATCCATCATCAACCTCGCAACGCTGCAGGATCAGATCGCGCGGATGCGTGCCAAGGGGTTCCGCTTCGTGCTCGACGACTACGGCAGCGGCTATTCGAACCTCATGATGGTGCGCAAGATCCCGTTCATCAACATCAAGCTCGATATGAGCTTCGTGCGCGCGCATTTCCAGGAGCCAAATACGCTGCTTCCTGACACGATCCGCGCGTTCCGCGAGCTCGGATTCAGCATCACGGCCGAAGGTGTGGAGACCTCGGCCATGGCGCTCGCGCTCGACCAGATGGATACGACGTACCTGCAGGGCTTCCATTACGCAAAGCCCATGCCGATGGAGGATTTCTATACCTTCATGAAGTCGCATGAAGAAGCGTCTGCAGAAGAGGAAGCAGCAAAGGAAGAGGCGGACGAAAACAGCGAAATGTCCGGCAAGGTCGAAGCTGCTGCAGAAGATGAAGCGGAGGAAGCGGACGAGGCGTCTGCAGAAGACATCCCGCTCGCGGCCAGTTCCGTCTGCTGAACCAGCGGCGCGGGAAGTTGTCAGGAAAAATTAAAGGAACAAACGAATATGTCATATATGCCAGCACAGAACCTGCTGGAGGCTTATGCACGCCTCGTCGTGTGCATCGGCGTCAACCTCCAGCATGACCAGATTCTCGTCATCAATAGTCCCATCGAATGCGCGCCATTCGCGCGCTTGCTCGCAAAAGAAGCATACAAAGCTGGGGCGCACGAAGTCGTCATGAGCTGGGGCGACGAGCTCTCGGCCCGCATCAAGTACGACATGGCCGGGACGGCCGTCTTTTCGGAGTTTCCCGAATGGCGGCGCGCATTCTATACGGATTATGCCGAGCAGGGTGCGGCTTTCATTTCGATTGCCGCGCGCGACCCGGAAATCTTTTCGGGCGTCGATCCCGAGCGGCTGACGCTCGCGCAGCAAGCGGCAGGAGCCGCGCTGCTCGAATACCGCGCCCGCCTCATGGCGAACAAGAACACCTGGTGCGTCGCCTCCGTGCCGACGGCTGCCTGGGCGAAGAAGGTCTTCCCTGAGGCTTCGGAAGACGAGGCCGTTGCAAAGCTCTGGGACGCGATTTTCCGCACGGTCCGCATCGGCGGGGAGCAGGATGTCGTTGCCGCCTGGCACAATCATATCGATTACCTGCATCGCGCGGCGAAGTTTCTCAATGACAATGACTTTGCCAGCCTGCATTATACAAACGAGCTCGGCACCGACCTCACGATCGAGCTGCCGGAAGGCCATCTCTGGGCGGGCGGTTCGGAGATGGCGGCGACGCATGTGCCGTTCGTTGCGAACCTGCCGACGGAAGAGGTCTACACGCTGCCGAAGCGCGACGGCGTCACGGGCCGCGTCGTGGCCTCAAAGCCGCTCGTCTACCAGGGCAGCCTGATCGAGCACTTCTGGCTCGAATTCGAGGGCGGAAAAGTCGTGCGCTTCCATGCCGAAAAAGGAGAGGACGTGCTCGCCGAACTCCTGAAGACTGACGAGGGCTCGGCGCGTCTCGGCGAAGTCGCGCTCGTGCCGTATGACTCGCCGATTTCAAAGAGCGGCCTGCTGTTCTACAACACGCTTTTTGACGAGAATGCCGCCTGCCACCTCGCGCTCGGCAAGGCGTATCCGACCTGCCTCAAGGGCGGCGAGGACATGGACAGCGTCACGCTGCTGCAGCATGGTGTCAACGACTCGCTGCTGCATGAGGATTTCATGGTCGGCAGCCGCGATCTCGCCATCACGGGCACGCGCCGCAGCGACGGCCGCGAGGTTCCCGTGTTCCGCAACGGCAATTTCGTAGACTTCTGAAAGCTCCCGGACTGTAATCTTGTAACACGTCTTTTGGCGAATGGATTGACAGTCCGGGAGTTTTCCGCTACACTAGTAAAAATAATTTTTTTCGCGTTCCCATTGTAGAAGAAAGTGAGGGCTTGCATTGGCTTACTATTACCCAGAACCATCGCATACGTTTGGCGAGTATCTCCTCGTCCCGGGCTATTCCTCTGACAAATGCATTCCGACGAACGTCTCGCTGAAGACGCCGCTCGTGAAGTTCAAGAAGGGCGAAGAGCCGAAGATTTCCATGAACATCCCGATGGTTTCCGCCATCATGCAGGCCGTTTCGAACGACACCATGGCCATCGCGCTCGCGAAAGAGGGCGGCGTCTCCTTCATCTATGGCTCCCAGACCATCGAGGAAGAGGCTGCCATGGTCGCACGCGTCAAGAACTACAAGTCCGGCTTCGTCACGAGCGATTCGAACATCACGCCGGAGACGACGCTCGGCGAAATCCTCGAACTCCTCAAGAAGACCGGCCATTCCACGATGGCCGTCACCGAGGACGGCACGCCGACTGGCAAGCTCGTCGGCATCGTTACGAGCCGCGACTACCGCCTCTCGCGCATGAGCCTCGACGAAAAAGCCGGAAGCTTCATGACGCCGTTCGAGAAGCTCGTCTACGCTGACGCAGAGACGACGACGCTTTCGATGGCCAACGACATCATCTGGGACAAGAAGCTCAACATGCTGCCGCTCGTCGACAAGAACCAGCGCCTGCGCTACATGGTGTTCCGCAAGGACTACACGGACAACAAGGACAACCAGAACGAGCTCATTGACAGCAACAAGCGCTATATCGTCGGCGCAGGCATCAACACGCGCGACTATGCCGAGCGCGTTCCGGCGCTTCTCAAAGCTGGCGCAGACGTCCTCTGCATCGATTCGTCGGAAGGCTTCTCCGAGTGGCAGCGCATTACGCTCCGCTACATCCATGAACACTTCGGCGAAGATGTCAAGGTCGGCGCGGGCAACGTCGTTGACGCTGACGGCTTCCGCTTCCTTGCCGAGGCTGGCGCGGACTTCGTCAAAGTCGGCATCGGCGGCGGCTCCATCTGCATCACGCGCGAGACGAAGGGCATCGGCCGCGGCCAGGCCACGGCGCTCATCGACGTCTGCCGTGCGCGCGACGAGTATTTCAAGGAGACGGGCGTCTACGTCCCGGTCTGCTCCGACGGCGGCCTCGTCCATGACTATCACATGACGCTCGCGCTTGCGATGGGCGCCGACTTCCTGATGCTCGGCCGCTACTTCTCGCGCTTCGACGAGAGCCCGACGGACAAGGTCAAGATCAACGGCACGTACTACAAGGAGTATTGGGGCGAAGGCTCGAACCGTGCGCGCAACTGGCAGCGCTACGACCTTGGCGGCGCAAAGAAGCTGTCGTTCGAGGAAGGCGTCGACTCCTATGTCCCGTACGCTGGTTCGCTGAAGGACAACGTCAATATCACGCTGTCGAAAGTCCGCTCGACCATGTGCAACTGCGGGGCTCTCTCCCTCGCGGAACTCCGCGAAAAAGCCCGCATCACGCTCGTCTCGGCGACGTCCATCGTCGAAGGCGGCTCCCACGACGTCATCCTGCGCAACAAGTTCAACGCGCAGAACTAAGAGCTGGAAATCTCGTCTGAGCAAGGCCCCTTCTCAGAGGGGGCTGTCGGCGAAGCCGACTGGGGGAGTCCCCTGCACGGCGTAATAATTTCATAAAAATGAACTTCCGCGGGTGCGATAGGGAACGGCATGTTCCTTTCTCCACTTTGCGGAAGTTTTTATTTTCCCACATAATTTTCATTGGAAAAATGTATGATAATTTTATCATCAATTTCAGGAGGAATCATCATGCGCATCCTGCTCGCCGAGGATGACAAGCGCCTCGGCAAACTCATCAAATACATGCTCGAACAAAACCACATCCAGGTTGAATGGGTGCAAGACGGCAGCGAAATCTATGACTACGCGACGTATACGGACTACGACATCCTCGTCCTCGACTGGATGATGCCGGGCGAGAGCGGCGTCGACGCCTGCCGCCGTCTGCGCAAAGAAGGCTACGAGCGCGCCATCCTCATGCTGACGGCGCGCGACTCCGTCGAAGACCGCGTGACGGGGCTCGATGCCGGCGCTGACGACTACCTCGTCAAGCCGTTCGAATTTGCCGAGCTCCTCGCGCGCCTGCGCGCCCTCGGCCGCCGCAGCACGCAGAAAATCCAGCAGGAGATCATCGAAGTCGGCGGCTTCACGCTGAACCGCACGTCGAAAGTCCTCAAGCGCGGCGACCAGGTCATCCAGCTTTCCCCGCGCGAGTTCCAGCTCTTTGACCTGCTCGCGCAGAATGCCGGCATCGTCGTGCCACGCGACATCATCCTCGACCGCATCTGGGGTCTCGAATCCGACGTCAGCTCGAACAACATCGACTCCTATATGAAGATTCTGCGCAAGAAGCTCGATGTCGAAGGCGGCAAGAGCCTCATCAAGACCGTGCGCGGCGTCGGCTACAAGCTCGAAGCTGATGCGCCCGAGCCGAAAACCGAACCAGAGGCAGCGAAATCCTGATGGCCGCGAACATCACAAACATCTTCGGACAGGGACGACGCCGCCTCACGCTGTTTTACTCGGCCATCATGGCCGTCTTCCTCGTGCTGCTGATCCTCGTCGTGCACAAGACGATGGAGTGGTCGATCACGTCCGAGCAGGCGCGGGAGCTCCTCGACACGGCCGGCAGCGTCGCCGAGGCGCAGGTCTATTTCAACCAGCATCCCGACCTCACGCTTGACGACACGGGGTACAAGAGCTCGAACGACCGCCTGTTCTTCTATGTCTTTGACGAGGACGGGCGCCTGCTCAATTTTGCGCGCGCCTCGTTCCGCATCGAGCCGTTCATTCTCGACCTCGTCAGCAAATGGGACGGGCAGGAGGACGAAGTCTCCGTCTATGGCCGCAAGAACGACAACGGGCAGGAAACGCGCATCATGATGACGTCGAAAAAAGTCCAGGACGAGGACGGCACGATCCAGACCGTCTATGTCGGCAAGGACGTCACGGCCATGTACAACGGCATGCAGAAATCGACGTACGCCATGGGCGTCCTCGGCGTCATTGCTCTCGTCTTCGCCACCGTCTTCGGCCATATCCTTTCCGGGCGCGCCATGGTGCCGCTCAAAGAAGCGTATGAAAAGCAGCGCCAGTTCGCCGCCGACGCCTCGCATGAGCTCCGCACGCCGCTCGCCGTCGTCATGGCGTCCGCGGACCTCCTCGAAAACGACCCGTCCATCACGTCGCCGTTTTTGAAGCAGGTCATCGAGGACGTGCGCGACGAAGTCAAGAAGATGACGAAGCTCGTCAGCGACCTCCTGCTCGTGGCGCGCAGCGACAACAAGGCGCTGAAGCTCAAACCGACGAAATTCGATGCCGCCGAACTCCTCGGCCAGACGGCCCGCGTCATGCAGCCGCTCGCCGAAAAGAAGCACATCACCGTCACGGCCGAAACGCTCGGCAAGCACGAAATCCAGGCCGACGAACAGAAAATCAAGCAGCTCATGCTGATCCTCGTCGACAACGCCGTCAAGTATACGCCGGACGGCGGCAAAGTGACCGTCGGCTTTGAAAAAGCCCCGCAGGGCCGCGTGCGCTTCTATGTCCAGGACACGGGCATCGGCATCGCGAAGGAAGACCAGGAAAAAATCTTCGACCGCTTCTACCGCGTCGACAAAGCGCGTTCGCGCGAAATGGGCGGCAACGGCCTCGGCCTCTCCATCGCGCAGGAAATCGTCGCTCTCCACCAGGGCACCATCCGCGTCGAGAGCGAGCCGGGGCAGGGGACACGGTTCATCGTCGAATTGCGCGTGAAATTCAAGGCGTGACTTTTGAGCCAGCCTCCCTCTAGAGGGAGGGGGACCGCGAAGCGGTGGTGGGAGTAGTAGGATGCTGAAGCCTGACAAGAATGCCTGAAGTTTCTAAGGAAGTTTCGCATGAATAAAAGAAGTTTGCTCAATATTTCTTCCTATCTGATCATCGGCCCGGAAAACACGAAAAATCGCCCGGTCCCAGACATCGTCCGAGCGGCGCTCTCTGCCGGCTTCACGTGTCTCCAGCTCCGCTCGAAGACCGCGACAGCACGCGAACTGCTCGCGCTCGTGCGGGCCTGCGCCGACGTGCGCGCGGAGCTCGGTCTTGCAGGCCGCGTCGCGCTCCTCATTGACGACCGCCTTGACCTCGTGCTCGCCGCGCGGGAACTCGGCGTCCCCGTCGATGGCGTCCATGTCGGCCAGACCGACGTGCCGCCCGACATCTGCCGCAAGCTGCTCGGCGAGGACGCCATCGTCGGCCTCTCGGCGCCGCGCACGGAGCTTCTGGAGTACATCCATACCGGCGACCTTTCCATCATCGACTACCTCGGCGCTGGGCCCCTTCATCCGACCGCCACGAAGCCCGATGCCGGCCTGCTCGCTGACGGTACGCGCCACCTGCGCACGCTTGAAGAACTCCGCACGCTCGCCGCAGAAAGCCCCATCCCCGTCGTCGTAGGCGGCGGCGTCAAAAAAAGCGACCTGCCCGCGCTCAAGGCCACGGGCGTCGCCGGCTTCTTCGTCATTTCCGCCGTCGCTGGGGCCAAAGACCCGGCAACGGCAGCAAAAGAACTGGTGCGAATATGGAAAGAAGCATAGATGGAAAAATTTGCATATACAGCAGGCTCCCTCGCTGAGGGAGCTGTCGCCCGTAGGGCGACTGAAGGAGTAGTAGGATGCTGTAGCCTGACAAAAAATGCGACTGTCACCAAAACAGCCGCATTTTTTTGTCATTCTTCCGCATAATAATGTTGCGTCACATCCATCAGATCATAGACAATCCGATGCGTGAAATCCCACTGGTTGAAGTTCTCGCCTTCGCAGGCAAAGAGCGTGCTATCCTGCACCCAGCAGGCGACGAACGATGTGTCGCTGATTTTTGCGAACAGTACGGCGTCATCGCCGAGCTTCAGCGGCTGCCACTGGACGGAATAGATGCCTGAGAGTGCTGTCGCAACGGTTTCGGCGTCCTCACCGTGGATGCTCGAGGCCAGCGCTGTGCGGATGGCGACGGCCTGCCGCTTTGCTGGGTCGCCATAGCGCGACGTGTAGCGTATGTCGGCGACCGTGCCGTCGATGATGTACGCCTCCGTCAGCGCATAGCCCTCGGCGCGCGGCAAGACGAGCGGGCGGAAGCCGAGGACGTGGCGCATCTCGCGGTACGACGTGTACGGCACCATCGGATTCGGCAGCTGTTCGGCTGGCGTTGCGGCTGGCGCCGCCGCCGTCGTTTCGGCGAGGATGTTTGACGATTCTGCTGCTGTATCTTCTGCAAATGCTGTGGCGGGCAAAGCTGTCGGGAGCACAAAGGCGGCAGCGAGGACCGCGGCCGGCCAGAGATGTTTCTTCAAAGAGGATTCCTCCTTCATGTCTGTGTTTATAGAAACTGTTCTTATTCTACCATAAATTCCATGAACTGCGGACAAAAAGGCGGGAATTTTTTGGAAAGAAACCGCTTTTGTTTGCAGAAATCAGCAGGAGTTTTGGAACAAATAGCGAATAAAGAAACAAGATAAAAGATTGCATGATGTCAGCTACAAGGTTTTCAGACATTTTCAAACCATTGGAACGTTGGGTTGAGGGGGTGACGTTCATGAAGGAAAGCAGATTCGACCATCGGCTCGACAGCATCCTGCGCGCGGCGCGCGTGCGGCTCATGGAACGTCTGCGCTATGCGTATTTCCACGGGCGCGCACAGGAATACCTCGAAGAAATCCATCTCGCGCCCGGCCTCGATCCCGCGCTGCTGCACGGCAAGCTGCTGCCGCTTGAGCGTGCGGCGGCTGATCTCCTGGAGCACCACATCTGCCATGCACGGCGCAAAGGGTATCTCAAGAGCTACCTTGCCGAAGTCCACATGCTCGACATCCTCGTGCGGCACCAGCACATCCAGACCGTGAACTGGGGCCACCCGAACCTCTCGCTCGTCCGCGCCTCGAACGAAGCGGCCTCCGGCGCCACTCCGCCCGACCCCGACCGCGTCCAGAGACTGCGCGCCGGCTTCCATGTGGTGAAGTGACTTTGCTCCCTCTGCCTTCCTCCTGAATTTAAAAGTCAAAAAATCAAAATAATGTTTGACATTTTGACTTTATTGTGTATAATGAAATCAGAAACACGGAAAACCGCAAGACAACTTCGAACACGGGAGGGAATCATCATGGGAGAAGAAAAATATACGGCGCGGACGCTCGCGGCGCTGCAGGGCGCACAGCAGATCGCGGCCCTGCGCTACCATCAGGAAATCACATCGCTGCACGCGCTGCTCGCGCTGGCAAAGGAGCCGGAAGGGCTGCTGCAGACCATTTTCGATGACTGTGGCGTCGACCTCGGCATGCTGCGCTCGCGCCTCGAGCAGGAGCTCGCGAAGATCCCGAGCGTCAAGGGGCAGGACCGCCTGACGATGGGCATGGACATGGTGCGCGTGCTCGCGAAAGCGCAGGACACGGCGCAGGCCATGCATGACGACTACATCAGCACGGAGCACCTGTTGCTCGCGCTCGCAACGGACGGCAGCGAGGACGCGCAGAAGGTCTGCCGCGACTTCGGTCTCACGAAGAGCGCTATCCAGAAATCCATCCAGAAGAACCGCAAGCAGAATGTCACGAACGACAACCCCGAAGAAGGGTACAAGTCGCTTGAGAAATTCGGCCGCGACCTCACGGCAGCCGCGCGCGCGGGCAAGCTCGACCCGGTCATCGGCCGCGACGAGGAAATCCGCCGCACGATTGAAATCCTCTCGCGCCGGACGAAAAACAACCCAGTGCTGATCGGCGAGCCGGGCGTCGGCAAGACGGCCATCGTCGAAGGCCTCGCGCGCCGCATCGTCGCGGGCGACGTGCCGGAATCGCTC
>CACZFT010000058.1 GCA_902780535.1 uncultured Selenomonas sp.
GATGATTTTCTCTATTATATCCATCGAAAAAGCCCATCGTCAACGGAATTGACAACGGGCTTCATATTTTTTACGGAAAGTTCCTCAGAGTTCCATGATGATTGGCAGGATCATCGGGCGGCGGCGCGTCTTGTCGAAGAGGTAGCGGCCGAGAGCGTCGCGGACGTTCGATTTGATGGTCGACCATTCCGTGATTTTCTCGTCCTGGCATTTCTCGAGTGCCTGCTCGACGCGGGCTTTCGCCTCGTCCATGAGCGCTTCCGATTCGCGCACGTAGACGAAGCCGCGCGAGACGATATCCGGGCCCGAGACGACGCGGCAGGTCTTGCGATCCATCGTCACGACGACGATGAGGATGCCGTCCTGCGAGAGCTGGCGGCGGTCACGCAGCACGATGTTGCCGACGTCGCCGACGCCGAGGCCGTCGACCATGACCATGCCTGCCTGCACCTTGCCGACAATCGCGCCCTTGTCCTTCGTGAACTCGAGCACGCTGCCATTCTCAGCGATGAAGATGTGGTCTTTCGGCATGCCGAGCTCGCGCGCGATTTTCGCATGCTGCACGAGATGATGGTACTCGCCATGCACGGGGATGAAGAACTTCGGACGCACGAGGTTGTGCATGAGCTTGAGCTCTTCCTGGCTCGCATGGCCCGAGACGTGGATGCCCTTGTTGCGGCCATAGATGACGTTTGCTCCGAGCTTCAGCAGATTGTCGATGGTCTTCACGACAAGCTTTTCGTTGCCCGGAATCGGCGTTGCTGAGATGATGATCGTATCACCCGGCACGATGCCGACTTTGCGATGGTCGGACATCGACATGCGCGTGAGCGCCGACATCGGCTCGCCCTGGCTGCCCGTCGTGATGATGACGACCTTGCTCATCGGGTAGTTGCCAATCTCGTCGATATCGACAATCGTGCCCTCCGGGGCCGTGAGATAGCCCAGCTCGAGCGAGATGTTGACGACGTTGACCATGCTGCGTCCGAGCACGGCGACCTTGCGCTTGTAGCGCACGGCCGTATCGACGACCTGCTGGATGCGGTGGACGTTCGACGAGAACGTCGCGACGATGATGCGGCTGCGGCAGTTGTGGAACGCCTTGTCAAACGCCGCACCGACCGTGCGCTCGCTCGGCGTATGTCCTTCGCGCTCCGAGTTCGTCGAGTCGGCCATCATCACGAGCACGCCCTTGTTGCCGAGTTCCGAGAAACGGCGGAAGTCCGTCATCTTGCCGTCAATCGGCGTATAGTCGAGCTTGAAATCGCCCGTATGCACGATCATGCCGAGCGGCGTCTTGATGGAGAGTCCGACCGCATCCGGGATGGAATGGTTCACGCGAATGAAGCCAACGCTGAAGCAGCCGATGTTGATAATGTCACCCTGCATGACCGGATGCAGCATGCTCGAATCGACGCCGTTCTCCTTCAGACGGCCTTCGAGGATGCCGAGCGTCAGGCGCGTGCCGTAGACCGGCACATTGATCTGCTTCAAGACATACGGCAGGCCGCCGATATGATCCTCGTGGCCATGCGTCAGCACAATGGCTTTGATCTTGTCCCGATTTTCGAGCAGATACGTGATGTCCGGGATGACGAGGTCGATGCCGAGCATATCCTCTTCTGGGAACATCAGGCCTGCATCGATGAGCAGGATCTCATCCTCATAGCGGATGACCGTCATATTCTTTCCGATCTCGCCAAGTCCGCCGAGCGGGATGATCTGTAGTTTTTGATTTCCTTTCGACAAAAAATGACACCTCTTCCGATAAAATTTTATTTTGATTCCATATTATGCTGCATGCACAAAAAGGGGCCTTCCGCCCTCTTTCCTCATCACAGCATATACAAAATCCGTCCGGTATATGCGATCCAAGGAACAAAAATGCAATATGTTGCCCGTCCGTTCGATTCGTTACTGTATATTGTATCATCTGGTCTTATAGAATGCAATACTTTTGCGGAGACGGAGCCGCTGTGATATACTTTTCGAAAAGGCCTCTTTTATGGAAAGGAAATCATCATGAAAGATTTCAGCCGTCGGACATTCCTCGGGCTCTGCGGGAAATGCCTGCTCGGGCTCGGCCTCGGCAGCCTCCTGCCGCCCGCCGTCGTGCGCGCGGCTGAGGGCGCGCCGGAGCTCCATGTCATAAGGGCCGGCGACGCACCCGCCGATGCCGGCCACTTCCGCGCCATCGTGTTCTGCGATTCGCAGTGCGGCGAAAGTTATGACACCTGGGCGAATACGTTTGCGGCGGCATTCGACCGCCACGGCGTCCCCGACCTCTTCACCATCATCGGCGACCTCGTCGACTGCGGCGCTTCGGACTGGCATTGGGACGGCTGGCACGCCGCCATGGACAGCCGCGCGAGCTCGGCCGTCTTCGTCCCCGTCATGGGCAACCACGAATGCTACAGCACGGACTGGCTGAACTGCCTGCCCGAGGGCTACCTCTCGCGCTTCGCCGTGCCGGAAAATGGCAGTGCGCGCTTCCCTGGCTACTATTATTCGTTCGACTACGGCCCAGCGCATGTCCTCGTACTCAACACACAGTGGGGCGAGCTCGACGGCCTGCTGCCCGGCATCCTGCCCGAACAGATTGCATGGATGCAGGCTGACCTCGCGGCGCAGAAAAACGCAAACAAAAAAGGACGACGTCCGTGGAACATCGTCCTCATGCATAAAGATATTCTTGCTTATGACGAACCGCAGTCTGACGGTCAGACGGCAGGCTTCAGCGATGTCGGCCGCGCTTTCCTGCAGCACTTCGACGCGCTCGGCATCGACCTCGTCCTGACCGGCCACATGCACGCCTATCGCGACCGCGGCCACATCAAAGCGTTCCATCCCGCCGTGACGGGCCCCGCCTACGTCATGTGCGGCCGCGCGGGCAACGAGTACTACTACGTCCCGCCCGACAAGTTCGACCGCGCCGCCGCGCCTGACGACCATCCCGAAAGCTATGTCACGCTCGATGTCACTGCCGAGCAGCTGACACTGCGCGGCTGGGAAACCGATGGCACATTGCTCGACACGCTCACGCTCGCCAGAAGTTCGCAAAATCCCGCATCATGAGTCCGCTCATAACGCAGGCACCTGCCGCACCCGCCGCAAGCACCTCCGGCACCCGCGCGCGCGTGAGGCCGCCAATCGCATAAACCGGCACAGGGCTTGCCTCTGCGCAGTCTCGCAAAAGGACGAGGCCGCGCGGCGGCAGGCCTTTTTTGCACGCTGTCGCATAGATATGGCCGACCGTCACATACGTGCAGCCGAGCGATGCTGCCTCGCGCACATCGGCGACGGAATGGCAGGACGCACCGAGCACGCGAAATCTGCTGCGAAGCGCAGAACCATCGCCATGCTGGCGACACCATGCGCGCAGAACTGGCAGCGGCAGATGAAGTCCGTCAACGCCGAGCTCTTCTGCTGCATCGACGAATGTGTGCAGGATGCAGGGCACCTGCGATGCATGGCAGATGGCAAGCACGTCTTTTGCGAGCGCGCGATACTCCTCTTCTGCAAGGTCTTTCTCCCGCAGGATGACAGCTTTCGGCCTTTGTGCTGCCACGCGGCGCAGCTGCGCGAGGAATGCTGCCCGTCCTTCGTCGCCATCGGCATCGCTGCTGCCTGCCGCCCCGGCAGCAATCCGGCGGTTCGTCACGCAGATGATATTTTCGAGCCCGCTACTCTTCTTCGATTTCATCGGCTCAGACATAGAGATAGTCGTTGAGGACAGGCTGCAAGCCCTCGCCCTCCATGTCGCCATACATCGAGCGGATGCTGCGCGTATCGCAGATTTCGAACTGCTCGTCGCCAGTCTTCTCTTCGTGCTTGCCCGTATATTTTTCCTCGTGGTCGCCGATGCCCGTCGAGACGCCGGCCGAAATCTTCGTCGCACAGATTTTTGCGATGCCGTTGCGGAACGTCGCGCTCTCACGTGACGAAACCGTGATGCCGACATACGGCAGGAACAGCCGGTAGGCGCAGAGAATCTGGCAGAGCTCGTGCTCGCCGACGTCGAGCGGGTTGATCTTTTCGTTGTTGATAATTGGCCGCAGGCGCGGGCACGACAGCGAGAACTCCGCCTGCGGATATTTGCGCTGGAGATAGTAGACATGGAGCGCTGTCGCGAGCGCATCGCGACGGAAATCCGAAAGGCCGAGCAGTGCCGAGAAGCCGACGCCGCGCATGCCGCCCATGAGTGCGCGCTCCTGCGCCTCGAAGCGATACGGCCAGACACGCTTGTGGCCGAGCAGGTGCAGCGTCTCATATTTCTTGAGGTCATACGTCTCCTGGAACACCGTCACGTAGTCCGCACCGCAGTCGTGCAGATATTTGTAGTCCGCCACATTCATCGGATAGACTTCGAGGCCGACGTTCTTGAAATACTGGTGCGCGAGCTTGCAGGCGTCGCCGATGTACTCGACGCTGCTCTTGACTTTGTTCTCGCCCGTCAGAATCAAGATTTCCTCCATGCCGCTGTCCGCAATGACCTTCATCTCATGCGCGATTTCGTCATGCGAAAGCTGGAGGCGCTGGATGTCGTTGTAGCAGTTGAAACCGCAGTAGACACAGTAATTCTCGCAATAATTCGCGATGTAGAGCGGCGTAAAGAGATAGACTGTGTTGCCGAAATGACGGCTCGTCTCGCGCTGCGCGCGCTCGGCCATCTCTTCGAGAAACGGCTTGGCCGCTGGCGACAAAAGCGCCTGAAAATCCTCGATCGTCACGCGTTCATGGTCGAGCGCCCGCCGCACGTCAATAGCCGTGTACTGCTCAGGCTCATACGCATGCATCGCAGCCATCACGCGCTCACGCACGTCAGACTTGATCTGCTCCATGTCCGGGAAATATTCCATCGGGTCTTTGCGGCATGATGGGTCGTTTTCGAGGCGATGCTTCTTTTCGAGCGCCTTGGCGCTGAGCTTGTCCGAATCAATGAAGAAGTGATTTTCCTTTTCCATTTTGCGCGCCTCCTCAATCCCGCAGGAACCCCGTCAGCGGGTCGGACGCCGCCGCGCCGCGCGTCAGCACGCGGCCAAGACCCGCACGATACGCCTTGCGCCCCGCCGCAATCGCGTCCTTGAATGCCGACGCCATGAGCGGCAGGTCGCCTGCCGTCGCGAGCGCCGTGTTCGCCATGATAGCCGCCGCGCCCATCTGCATGGCTTCGCATGCCTGCGCCGGACTGCCGATGCCCGCATCGACGATGATCGGCGCGTCGATTTCATCAATGAGGATCTGAATGAATTCCTTCGTCACAAGCCCTTTGTTCGACCCGATGGGCGCCGCGAGCGGCATGACGGCCGCCGCGCCCGCATTCACGAGGTCGCGCGCCACATTGAGGTCGGGATACATGTATGGCAGGACGACAAAACCTTCTTTCGCGAGCGTTTCCGTCGCGCGGATCGTCGCCTCGTTGTCCGGCAGCAGATACTTCGTATCACGCATGATTTCGATTTTGACGAAATCGCCACAGCCGAGCTCCCGCGCGAGATGCGCGATGCGCACGGCCTCGTCCGCCGTCCGCGCGCCTGACGTGTTCGGCAGCAGCGTCACGCCCTTCGGGATGTAATCGAGGATGTTCTCATGTTCCTTCGTATTCGCGCGGCGCACGGCACACGTCACGATTTCCGCGCCCGCATCGCGCACGGCCGCCTCGATCAGCGCGAGCGAATACTTGCCCGAACCGAGGATAAACCGCGAGTGAAATGTATGCCCGCCAAGTTCCAAGACATCTTCCTGCTGTTCTTTCATCAGTGTCCTCCTTATCTTCCGCCGCCCATGAAGCAGACAATCTCGACGACATCCTCATCCACGAGGATCGTCTTTTCATAATCCGCTTTCGGCAAAATCACTTCATTGTACTCTACGGCAACCGCACGGCTGTCATATCCCGCTTCCGCGAGATACGCGGCAACGCTCTTGCCTGCTTCTTCGACCAATTCACCATTGACCTTGACCATTCGCCTCTCCTCCGCTCCAAAAAAAGAAGGCCGCCCATTTGGACGGTCTCCTCGACATCGCTTTTCAAAAGCTCTCCCTACGTTGGCATTATCCAAATCAGGTTCCGGGTCGGCAGTTCCACTGCCCTCTCAGCCTGCTCGGAGACATCAGGAAAATCTCTGCAAGCTCCCCTGCTATGCTGTTGTCTTTTCCATTATAAAGCGAAAACGCATGAAAATCAATGCTCATTTCTCGATGGTCGTCGTACCTTCGGCCTCGACTTTCGAAAGCAGGAGATTTGCGGCCGTATCATAGGCATCGCTTGCCGCCAGCACGTCATTCTTGCGCTTCGGATCATACGCATGCTGGCGCTTCTTTTGGTTCTGCACAGCTTCGAGGTCGCTTTCCGGCAGTTCCTGGTACGATTTGTCCTTCTCGTAGCGGTTCCATTCATCCTGCAGGGCACGCATCTGGTAGATGAACTTCGTATCGAAATCCATCTTATCGCCAGCGCCGCCACGTTCGAGATTTTCAAGTGTCTGCCGACGGTTCTCCGCAGTCTTTCCAGCGGCTTCATCTTTTTCATCGCCAGATGCATCGCCGTCTTCGGCTGACGCTTCTGCCGCTCCATTCTCCGCCGTTCCACTGGCTTCGCCCGTCATTCCACTGGCGGCTTGTGCGCCGTTCACTGTTTCCTGCGTTCCGTCTGCCGAGGTTCCAGCCGCCGACGTATCGCTGCCTGCGAGGTCGGCATCCACGCCTGTATCCATCGCGGCTGCGCCCGTCGCTTCGCCGCCAGGATTCGAAACGCTTGCAGCTCCGTCCGCCGAACCTGCCGCTGCTGCCGCGCCGCCCATGCCAGCCGTCGCACTCGCGCCTGCCCCGCTGCCGCTCTTCGCTTCGAGCAAAGCTTCCGTCGAGACTTTCGCCTGCGCCTGCACGAGCGCCATACGGGCCTCGCTCTTCGTCTTCGCGCGCTTCAGGGCACTGCGCAGTTCGTCGCGCGCTTCCTGCGCCTTCTTCGCCTTCGTGTAGAGATCTTCGTCGGTCTCCTTGAGATATTTCATCTCCGAAGCCGAGAGCTCCTTGCCGCTGCGGAGCTTCTGCTTGATGCCCGCGATGCGCGCCTCGTCTGTCTTCTTGCTGACCTTCGTCGTCATCTGCCGCCAGATGTCGTCGGCCACCTGCTTCTGGATCTGCTTCTTCATGTCCTGCCCGGTCTTCAGCCGATACTTCGCCTCGACTTTGAGCTCCTTGCGCTGGACATAGTCGCCGATTTTTCCGATTCCCTCGAACATGTTCTCTGCCTCCTTGGCCATTGCCACACATCCATTTTCCTTCTCATCCTTTATATCGGATGAAATCGAAAAATCTTAAGCGAAAAATGAAATTTTTCAAAAAAAGAACAGGCACGCATCTGCGCACCTGCAAAACATCCAAAGTCTCAATCTCAAAATGTCATGCCAGGAAGAAGACCTGCTGCATCTTCGGCTGGGCGCCCGTCTCGGGATCCATCTCCATGACCATGACGTCTTTCATGTATTCATTCCACTTGTCGACGACAGGGCTGTCGGCCTGGTATTTCTCGGCGTAGGCCACACCCTTCTCGCATTCGAAATAGCCGAAGAGCTCGTTGCCGACGTTCCAGATCGTGTAGTTTCTGATGCCCGCTTCTTTGAGCACCTGCTTCATTTCCGGCCAGATGTGGGCATGACGATACTTGTATTCTTCGAGCTTGCCGTCCTTGACGACGGCCTTCCATGCAAAGCGTTCCATGATGACGCGTGCCTTCTTTCTCACTGATGCTGATGCGCTGCCGTCTGCTCTTCCGGTGCGATGAGCCAGCCGTTTTCGTCGATTTCGCCTTTGTAACGCTCTTCCGTGATTTCGTCGAGCGTCTTGCCGCGGGCATCACTGCCGAAGAACGTGCCGCAGATCCAGCTGACGACGCAGAAACCGATCATGAGGAAGGCTGCAATCTGGAAGCCGAGCGTCTCCATGATGATCGGGACGGCGAAGCCCCAGACAGCGGCCGAGAAGCGCGTGACGAAGAACGTGAAGCCCTGCGCCGTTGCACGATAGCGCACGGGGAAAAGTTCGGAGCTCCAGAGCTGGTAGAACTGCTGCTGCATCGAGAAGCCCCAGACAATCGTGAAGAAGAACAGCATCCAGGTCTGCAGCATTTCCGCCGGCAGTGCCCAGACGAACCAGCTGATGACGCCGAGGCCGGAGAAGATGCCGAAAATCTTGCGACGGTTGAATTTGTCGCCCGTGTACATGAAGATGACGGTCGTGACAATGCAGACGGCAAAATTCAAAGCGGTCAGGAACAGCGACATGGCATTCGAGAGGTTGCCGACATGCTCATAGATGTACGGCATGAAGAAGCCGTTCGTGGAGGCAGCGAGGTTCCAAAGCGTGTAGACACCGCAGAGCATGACGACGGTCTTGAGGCTCGTGCCGCGCAGGATGTCGGCATAGCGGGCTTTGCGGACATGAATGCCCTTCGCTTCGAGCTCCTGCGTGCGCTTCTTTGCTTCGACCCACTCCGTGGATTCCGGCATCTTGAGGCGCTGATACCAGATCCAGGCCGCGACGACGATGAGGTGCGCGAAGATGATGCGGTTGCCGAGCAGGCCGAACATGGAGTTCAGCGGAATCGAGGCAAGGAACACGACGACCGGGCCGAGCATCCACGCAATCTGCGCCGAGCCGCAGTGTTTTGCACGATTCTTCGACGGCGCTTCCTCTGCGATGAACGTCCAGGAAGCGACGACGTCCGCGCCGACCATGAGGCCGACGACGACATAGCCGAGAAGGAACATCGGATAATTCGTTGCGAGGCAGATCATGAGCACGCCGATCATGTAGATGAGCAGCGCCCAGTTGTAAACAAATTTGCGGCCATACTTGTCACAGATCTTGCCGCCGATCAGCGCGCCGATGGCCGCGCCGCCCGTGTTGGACGACAGCGCCGCCAACAGGCCCATCTGCACGCTGCTCATGCCGAGGTAGTCCTGCCACATGCTGAGTCCCGATGCGCCTGCGACGATGGAACCGGCATCAATGTAGCTGATGAGGCCAGCAATCAGCGTCTTCTTCCACGCAGACATGTGGTAATCGATTTTGACACCTAACATTTTGTGTTCTCCCCCTTAAGAATGAAACGGTCATGATTCCAAGACGGATGTATTGAGATTGATATGGAAATCCTTCGCGAGCTGCAGGAAGCCTTCTTTCGGAATCGTCTGCTTCTTGCCGCCCATCGAGAGGACTTTGACACAGATTTCCGCGGCCTTCTCGACCGTGTCCATGAGGCCGAACGCCTCGTCAAAGTCATCGCCGCAGACGAAGAGGCCGTGGTGCGTCCAGACGACGACGCGATATTTCTCCATGAGCTTCACAGACGCATCGGCGATTTCCTTGCCGCCCGGCACCATCCAGGGCACGACGCCGATGCCTTCCGGAAAGATGACGGGGTCTTCCGTCGCCATCTCCCAGAGCTCGCGCGTGAACGCCTTGTCTTCGAGCGGCAGCACGAACGTCAGCGCGATGAGGTTCGTCGGATGCGCATGGTAGATGATGCGGTTCCTGCCGTTCGTCATCTTTTTCTTGAGCTCATGCGCTGCGAGATGCGTCGGCAGTTCGCTCGTCGGACGGCCGCCATTCACGAGGCCCCAGACGATGCCGTAGTTCTCGCCTTTGTCATCAATCTTGATCAGCGCCACATTCTCCTCGGGCGCGAGCGCGACGTTGCGCATGTACTTGCCGCTGCCCGTCACGAGAAAATATTCGCCCGCAAGCCCCGGCACCGTGTTGCCGATGGGGAGCCATTCCCTGACTTCGTGGAGGCTGTCCTTCACGCTCTCGACTTCCTCTTCCGGCACGCGGTACGAGAGGTTGCCGCCGTTGCGCTCATGCCATCCTTTGGCAAAAGCATCAGCTGTCAGACGCTTGAAGCCTTCCATGAACTTCGTCTGCAAAATATCCATTGTAAAAATCCTTCTTTCCCACTTCTATCCACGCATCATGCGCGCTTGAACAGCACGTCGCTTTCGTATTTCTTGACATCCGCGTACCACTTGCCATCGACCGGAACGCCATTCCGCTTGCAGAACTCAGCCCAGACATCGCCGAACGGCAGCGTCTTGATTTCTTCGAGGCCTGCGAGAACGGCCGTGAAGTCCGCCTTGTCCTGCGCTTCCTTGAGTTCCTTGTTCGGCGTCAGCAGGCCGTAGAGCAAGGCTTTCTGCATGTTGCGCATGCCGATGACCCAGGCCGCGATGCGGTTGATGCTCGCATCGAAGAAGTCGAGGCCGATGAAGACGCGGCCGAGCGCGTCGCAGCGCACGAGCTCCGTCGCGAGCTCCTTGAGCTCGTCATCGAGCTTGATGACATGGTCGCTGTCCCAGCGGACGGGGCGGCTGACATGGAGCGCGAGGCTGTCATTAAAGAGCAGCATTGACGAAATCTTGTCGCTGACGACTTCCGTCGGATGATAGTGGCCGGTATCGAGCAGGCACATCAGGCCGTTCTTGGCCGCGTAGTTCATATAGAACTCATGCGAGCCGACCGTGTACGACTCGACGCCGATGCCAAAGACCTTGCCCTCGATGCTGTCCGCGATGTTCTTACGGTCGTATTTTACAGAGAAAATCTGATCAAGCGAATCCTTCAGGCGGGCACGCGGGCCGATGCGGTCAGCCGGGACATCCTTCGTGCCATCCGGAATCCAGACATTGTCGAGCGCCGTGATACCGAGCTGCTCGCCGAAAAAGTTCGCAATCTTGCGGCTCGCTTTGCCATGCGCAATCCAGAAATCGCGGATGTCCTTGTCGGGGCTCGAAAGCGTCATGTTGTCCTTGACGTTCTTGTGGCTGAAGAATGTCGGGTTGAAATCGAGGCCGATGCCCTCTTCCTTCGCGAAATCGACCCAGGCCTGGAAATGCTTCGGCTCGATGGCATCGCGGTCGATGTTTTCCTCCGTGATGCGGTACGACGCATGCAGGTTGAGCTTGTGCTTGCCCGGAATCAATGAATACGCTTTGCGGATGTCGGCCATGAGCTCTTCGGGATTCCGTGCGCGGCCCGGATAATTGCCCGTCGTCGCGATGCCGCCCGTCAGCGCGTCGCTGTCAAAGCCGAGCACGTCGTCGCCCTGCCAGCAGTGCATCGAGATGCGCACGCCCGCGAGCTTCTGGAGCGCTGCTTCGACATCGACGCCAGCCGCTGCATAGGCTTCTTTTGCTTCTTCAAATCTTGACATATCTGATTCCTCCAAAAATTTTCTCAACAAT
>CACZFT010000059.1 GCA_902780535.1 uncultured Selenomonas sp.
GCATCCTGGAAATCGAGGACATCCGCTGCGACAAGAGCGGAGTATTCGCCGAGGCTGTGGCCGCCGACGACTTCCGGCTCGATGCCGTGTTCCTTGAGGATGGCATACGAAATGACGCTCATCGTGAGGATGGCCGGCTGCGTGTTGGCCGTGAGCTTCAGATCCTCTGCCGGGCCCTCGAAGCACATTTTCTGGATGGAGTAGCCAAGAGCCTCGTCCGCCTCGCGGAAGAGCTTCTTCGCGACGTCATACTTCTCGCAGAAGTCCTTGCCCATGCCGACGGTCTGTGCGCCCTGTCCTGGGAATACGAATGCAAGCTTGTTCAAGTGAATGGCCTCTCTTTCAACGACTGGATAAATGACTGGATATTCGATACGTTTTTGTGTTGGCTCTATTTCATTCCCTATTATATGGAAAGATATATATTATTTCAGATCCTGCTGGATCATGTCGATCGTGGACGGGAGGCCCGCGACGATGTCATCGATGATCTTCTGCACCGGCTTGATGTCGTTCAGCATGCCGGAAATTTCGCCGATCATGACGGAGCCGTTCTCGACATCGCCCTCGTGCGTGGCACGATGGAGCGAGCCGACGCCGAGCGCTTCGAGCTCTTCGGCCGGTGCGCCGTTGGCTTCCATCTCGAGATATTTGCGCGTGAGCTTGTTGTGGATGACGCGCGCCGGATGGCCGAGCGTGCGGCCCGTGACGACCGTTGCACGATCCTTGGCCTTGCGCACGAGCTCCTTGTAGTTCGGATGCGCGATGCACTCTTCGCTCATGACGAAGCGCGAGCCCATCTGCACGGCCTTCGCGCCGAGCGCAAATGCTGCCGCGACGCCGCGCGAATCCGCGATGCCGCCCGCTGCGATGACCGGCACATCGACGGCATCGACGACCTGCGGCACGAGCGCCATCGTCGTGATCTCGCCGATGTGGCCGCCGGACTCCATGCCCTCAGCGATGACGGCATCGGCGCCCGAGCGCACGAGGCGCTTTGCGAGCGCGACGGACGCGACGACCGGGATGACCTTCGAACCGATGGCCTTGAGCTCCGGCACGTACTCGCCGGGGTTGCCCGCGCCCGTCGTGACGACGGGGACTTTCTCCTCGAGCACGACCTGCATGACCTCTTTGACATACGGGCTCATGAGCATGACGTTGACGCCGAACGGCTTCTCCGTCCAGCCCTTGCACTTCTGGATTTCCGCGCGCAGGACTTCGGCAGGCATGTGGCCAGCGCCGATGATGCCGAGGCCGCCGGCGTTCGAGACGGCGGATGCGAGTTCTGCCGTGCCGATCCAGGCCATGCCGCCCTGGAAAATCGGGTACTTGATGCCCAGCAGGTTGCAGATCACGTTGTTTTCAAACATTAAAAATAAGTCCTCCTTCGCCTCATCAAACGTTCTCGCTGCCGCCCTGAAGAGCCTCCTCTTTCGTCAGAGCGTCGCGGATATGTGCAAGGACGTCTCCCTTGACGTAGTCATTGGCCACGCCGATGGCACTGCAGATGGATTTGGCGTTCGATGATCCATGACTGATGATGACGCAGCCATTCACGCCGAGGAGCGGCGCACCGCCGTACTCCGTGACATCGAGGCGCTTGCCGAGCTTGTGGAGCGTCGGCATGAGGAGCAGCGCCCCGAGCTTTGCCAGGATGCCGCCATTCTTGATGGCATCCCGGATGAGCTTGTAAATGGTCTTTGCCAATCCCTCTGCAAATTTTAGCACAACATTGCCGACAAATCCATCACAAATTACGACGTCGAAATTGCCCTTCGGCACATCGCGTCCCTCGGCATTGCCGGTGAAGTTGATCGTCGTCATGACTTTGAGAAGCTGGTACGTGGCTTTCGCCTGCTCGTTGCCCTTTGTCTCCTCTTCGCCGATGTTCAGCAGACCGACGCGCGGCTGTTCGACATGGAAGACGTCTTTCGCGTAAAGCGAACCCATCATGGCGGCCTGCACGAGGTGCTCGGGCTTCGAATCGACATTCGCGCCCGAATCCATTAAGAGCGTCACGCCGCCTTTCGCGTTCGGCATCGGCGTCGCAATCGTCGGCCGCCCGATGCCCCTGATGCGGCGCAGGATGAGCTGGGCCGCCGTGACGGCTGCGCCTGTCGAACCTGCAGAAAGCACGGCATCGCACTGTCCGTCCTTGACGAGGCGCGTCGCGACGACGACGGAGGCGTCCTTCTTCGTGCGGACGGCGTCGGCCGGATGCTCGCCCATCTCGATGACCTGGCTCGCATGGACGATTGTGATACCGAGCTTCTCCCAGCCCGGCTCCTTGTCGAGCACTTTGCGGATCTGCGGCTCGTCGCCGACGAGGACGATCTCGCATCCGAATTTTTTCGCGGCACGCACGGCGCCGAAGACAATCTCGAGCGGCGCGTAGTCGCCGCCCATCGCATCGACTGCGATCTTCATGCTCTGGCCCCTTTCTTTTCCTCTCCCCACGAAACCATGATGAACTTCGCGCGGAAGACTTCCTGCGTATCATTTCGCGTCTTAACCCAGACGAAGTATTTGTTGCCGCGCACGCGCACGATCTCGGCCTTGGCGATGAGCTTCTCGCCGACGTGCACAGGGACTTTGTATTTCACGTTCGCAACACCCGTGACGGCCATCGGCGCATCGATGATGGCGAGCGCGAGCGAATTGGCCTGCGAGAACATGTAGTGGCCTTTCGCAATCTGCGTCTTGGCAAAGACCATGTCCTCCGTCACGCGCAGCAGCGAGATGCCCGAATGGCCGAGCTCGAGGTCGATGAGCTCGCCGACGACTTCGCCGCTCTGGATGGACTTGACCTTGTTCTGCGCGGTCTCGGCCATCTTGCGGATGCGGCCGCGGAGTTCCGGGATGCCGAGCTCGAGGCGGTCGAGGCGGATGGTCTGGACGCTGACGCCGAGCGCTTTCGCGAGCTCTTCATCCGTGAGGAACGGCTTCTCCTTCACCTTCTCCACGAGGAGCTGCTGCCGCTCCTTCTTCTTGACCCGTGCCATCTTTGCCACCTCGCTTTGCTCCGTACTTTTAAGACCTGTTTCTATAATCTGTTGCATATTATAGCGGCTTTGCTTCTAAAATGCAACCCGAAATTTCATTTTGCGAAATTTCGTTCAAACTTCGGCCGCAGCCAAAGATAGCAGATGACGCAGATGACGATGGAGACGACAGAGCCCGTCGCGGTCGCGAGGCCCATCGGCAGCAGCGTCATCGGGAACATGGCCGAGGCGAGATACGCGAGCGGGATGCGCGCGCAGGTGATCGAGATGATGTTGTGGATGAACGAGATTTCCGAGCGGCCATAGGCGCAGAAATACCCGCTGAAGCAGAAATGGACGCCCGCGAAGATGCAGTCGATGACATAGCCGTGGAAGTAATCCGCGCCGGACGCCACGACGGCCATGTCGCTTGTGAAAAGCGCGAGCACGTCCTCGGCTGCGAACTGCATGAGGATGGAGACGAAGACGCCGAAGCCGACCGCGATGCCGAGCGCATAGCGCAGCGTCTGGCGCACGCGGCCGTGCGCGCCCGCACCGACATTCTGCGCGCCGAGTGCCGAGACCGTTGAGAGCATCGACGACGGCACGAGGAACAAAAAGCTGATGACCTTCTCGACGATGCCGACAGCCGCCGCATCCGTCAGGCCGCGCATGTTCGCGATGACGGTGATGACGAGGAACGAAATCTGGATGAAGCCCGCATGGTCGGGGCGGAAATCGCTGCGCGCAACCGAGATGCCAGCGCTGCCCCGCCGGATGTAGAACAGAGAGATGACGACCGAAACGCCCTGCGCGATGACGGTCGCGATGGCCGCGCCTTCCGGCCCCATCGAGGCCGCACCGAGGAACACATAGTCGAGCACGATGTTCAGCACGCAGGCGACAGCGATGAAGTACATCGGACTGCGCGTGTCGCCGAGCCCTCGGAAGATCGCCGCGATGATGTTGTATGCGGCAATCAGCGGAATGCCGAGCGCACAGTAATAGAGGTAGTCATGCGTACCAGCGACAGCTTCCTCCGGCGTGGACATGATGGCGACAAGATGCGGCAGCAGCGCGACCATGACAGCCGCGAGTACAACAGAGACGCCGAGGAACAGCGTGACCGTGTTGCCGATGGAGCGCGAGACCGCCGCCCTGTCGCGCGCGCCGACCGAGCGCGCAATCGTGATCGTCGTGCCCATCGCAAGGCCGACGATGATGACCGTCACCATGTGCATGACCTGGCTGCCGATCGAGACGGCCGTGATGCTCGCCGCGCCCTGGAACTGGCCGATGATGAAGAGATCGGCCATGCCGTAAAGCGTCTGGAGAAAATACGAAATCAGATAGGGAATCGAGAATACGAGGATGTTCTTTCCGATACTGCCGGTCGTGAGGTCTCTTGCCAACAAATCTCCTCCTTTGGATGATGTAATTTTGAGCAGAAAAAATGAGCAGGCCGCGAAGTGCAGTCTGCTCATCATTTTTCGAATTTGTTCGAATGAAGTCCAAGATACGGATTACTCCGCAGCTTTCACGACTTCCTTGCCATCATAATAACCGCACTCCGGGCAAACGTGATGCGGCATCTTCGGCTCGTGGCACTGCGGGCATGCAACGAAGCCAGGGGCTTCCAATTTCCAGTTCGCACGGCGCGAGTCACGGCGGGCCTTCGACATCTTACGCTTAGGTACTGCCATCTCGGATACACCTCCTTAAAATCAATCGTTGTCTTTCGTCATGAATTCCTGTAATGCTGCCAGCCTCGGGTCGGGGACGAACGTATTACAGCCACAATCGCCGTGGTTGAGATTCGCACCGCAGACGGGGCAGAGCCCTTTGCAGTCGGGCTTGCAGATATTGCTGAGCGGCTGTGCCGCCAGAAGCGTATCACGAACGAGCTCGTCGAGCTCGATGGTATCGCCTTCAAACGCATTTGCGTCTTCGTCATCCGAAACGGCCCCTTGCCGGAACGTCTCGCAGAACGCATGTTCCTGCGGTTCCGTGCACTCTTCGAGGCATCGGTTGCAAACGAAATGCTTCGTCGCACGAATCACGCCTTCGACGCGGTAGCCCGCACCCGTGTTCGTGACCGTGCCCGCAACCTCGATGGGCCCTTCGAAATCATAATCATCCGCCGTGGCATCAATCTTCGCCGCAACCGTCGTGAACGAAAACGGGAGATCTTTTCCAAGTCCGGAAGCAAGTTCAGCAATATGAATATGCATTAGCATCAACTCCATCCATTATAGCGGCCGCCTTTTCGGTTGTCAAGGAAAAATCCTTACCAGCCTGTACTTTTTCACGGCGGCTCATGCATCGCCGAGGCGGAAGGCGATTTCCCGGAGCGCGGCCTCGCGCACGCGCTTCCACGGCACGTCATGCGCCTCGGCGCAGGCACGGCAGTCTTCGAATTCCGGCTGCACGTTGACGATCTCGCCCTCGTAGGCCGCAATCTTCACGCGCACCGTACCGTACTTCGTCTCTGCCTGCGCCACGCGGCGGTCACACTCCACACGCTCGTCAACTTTCGTCACGCGCAGGCCGATTGTCGTCGTCTCGCGGAAGAGAATTTGCTGGCAGGTGGCGCGTTGTGCGCCCGTCACGAGCACGGAAAGTTCGTGCGCCGGACGATTTTTCTTCATATATATAGGCGTCACCCAGACGTCGAGTGCCCCGGCCGCGAGCAGCTTGTCAAAGAGGTATCCATAAATCTGCGGCGTCATGTCGTCGATGTTCGCCGCGAGGATATATTTGTCCTCCGCGCTGCTGTCGTCCGGCTGCTGCTGTTCCTCCATCTCGCCGAGATAGAGGCGCAGGACGTTCGGCAATCCCTCGTTGTCCCGCGTTCCAGCGCCATAGCCGATGGCCTCGGCGCGAAATGATGCAGGGCGCACAAGAGAGATGTTCGCGAACGCCCGCACAACGGCCGCGCCCGTCGGCGTCGTGAGCTCGACGGGCGCGCCTGCCGCATACGTCGGCCAGTCCTTCAGAAGCTCGGCGACAGCAGGCGCAGGCACGGGCATCGTGCCATGCGCACAGCGCACGAAGCCGCTGCCGACATTGACGCGGCCGGCATAGACCTCGGTGATGCCGAGCACGTCAAGGCAGATGGCGACGCCGCAGATGTCCACGATGGAATCGGCCGCACCGACTTCATGGAACGTGACCTCGTCAGCAGGGTGTCCATGCACATGACCCTCGGCCTCGGCGAGCACCTTGAAGATGCGGAGCGAAATCGCCTTGGCGCCATCCGAGAGCGACGAGCCCTCAATCATCGCACGGATATCGCGCATCGCGCGATGTTGGTGGGCGTGATGATCATGCTCATGGTGCTCTTCATGCGCGGAATGCGAATCATGGGCAAGGTCATGAAATGCTGTCTGCTCTTCCTGCACTTCCACATCAACATACGTGGCCGCGATGCCATTTTTCTTGACCTGCGAGACTTTGAGCTCACACTCCTGCATGACGGGGAGCTTCGCGAGCTCGCGGCGAAGGACATGTTCATCCATGCCCGCCGCGAGGAACGCCCCGAGCAGCATGTTGCCGCTCAGGCCGGAAAATGCATCGAGATAGATTGCTTTTGCCATAATTTTCCTCTCAGTTCAGGCGGTTGATCTTGCTCGCGAGCACGCCCGCACCGAAGCCGTTGTCGATGTTGACGACGCTGACGCCCGCGGCGCAACTCGAAAGCATCGAGAGCAGCGCCGTGACGCCATGAAGCGCCGCACCGTAGCCGACGCTCGTCGGCACGGCGATGACAGGGCCGCTCGCAAGGCCGCCGATGACGGAGGCCAGCGCCCCCTCCATGCCTGCGATGCAGATGATGACGCGCGCGCGTCGGATCTCGTCTTCGTGCGCCGCGAGACGGTGGATGCCCGCCACACCGCAGTCATAGAGCGTCTTGACGCGGTTGCCATAGAGCTCGGCCGTCAGCCGCGCCTCGGCCGCGACGGGGATGTCGCTCGTGCCCGCCGTGATGATGAGGATTTCATGCGCCTCGTCCTCCGGCGGCGCACCGACGGGCTTTGCCCGGCGAATATAGATGGCGCGGGCTTCCTCGTCGTACTCTGCCTCAGGCATCTCTGCTTTCACGAAATCATATTGCTCGCTGCTCGCCCGCGTCGCAAGCAGGCTGCCGTCGCTCGCTGCTTCGAGCGACTGGAAGATGGCGAGCACCTGCTCCTTTGTCTTGCCTGCCGCATAGATGACTTCGGGAAAGCCCTGCCGCGCCTCGCGGCTGTGATCGACATTCGCGAAGCCCATGTCCTCAAAAGCAGCCTTGCTGAGAGATTCGGCGGCATCCTCTTTCGTGATGCCGCCGTCCTTGTACGCCTCAAGGAGGCGCAGAATATCGTTTTTCGTCATGTCACTCCGCCTGCTGCGATGCCGGAGCTGCTGCCGGCACCTGTGCCTGCTGGGCCGTGACGGCCTGGACGGCAGCCGGGGCAGGCGCTGCCGCCATTTCCTCGACCGGTACGTCGGCAGCCGCTGCGACCTCGGCCGCGCTGCGGTTCATCTGCTGCTTCGCCTGACGCAGCGAGCTTGCCGCCTGGTCGACCGCCTTTGCCGACTGCTGCAGGTAGTCACCAGACTGCTGGGAAATCTGCTGCAGATAGTCCACATACTGCTGTGCCGCCTGCTGCAACGAATCGACGGACTGCTGGACGGCTTTCTGCACGAAATCCGCCGACTGCTGTGCCGCCTGTGCCGTATCCGTGACATGCCCGATGAGCTGATCGAAGACCTGATTGACATAGGCATCCGTCGTGTCGCGCTGCTGCTTCATTTCCTCTTTCGTGCGCTCGAGGATTTCGCGGCGCTTCTGCTCCGCCTGCTCGACGAGCACACGGGCCTTTTCTTCCGACTGCTTCTGGATTTCCTTGGCCTTTTCCTTCGCCTCGGCGACGATGGCTTCCTTTTCCACGAGGTCGGCCGCATAGTCCTTGGCTTTCGTGATGATGCTGTCCGCTTCGCGGTGCGCTTCCTCGATGATCTGGCTCTCATTCGCCATGATTTCCTTGGCGTGGTTCAGTTCGAGCGGCAAGTCCTGACGCAGTTCTTCGACGAGGTGGATGAGGTCGTTCTCATCGATCATGCTCTTGCCCGTCAGGGGCACATGCGAGGCGTTGACGACGAGATTCTCCACTTCGTCGAGCGTGCGCTCGACGCGCGACGTCGCATTCCGGCTTGAGGTGTTGCGGTTTGCGGCATCGCGGGCCGCAGCCGTCCGTTTGGCAACCTTTTTAGAAGACATGTTTTTTCCCTCTTTTTATACTGGAAGCATGGATGAAATCATCGCTTCTTATCATTTTCAGCAGCAATTCTTTCATTCACTGCGTGTTCAACACATGATGGCACGAGCCCGTGCACGTCCCCCGGACGCCCGACGAGCTCACAAACGAATAGGACGGATTCGTGAGCAGGAAGACCGTCTCGATGGAATCGTCGAGATGATGCAGGATGTGCGCTTCGTTTTCCTCGTATTCGAGATCCTTGACGGAGCGCACGCCGCGCACGATGATGTTCGCGTGGATCTTTTCCATATAATCCGTCAGCAGGCCCGAGAACGCATCGACGCGGACGTTCGGCAGATGCGACGTCGCTTCTTCGAGAAAGCGCTTGCGCTCCTCGATGGAGAAGAATCCTTCCTTGCGCACGTTGTGAAAGACGCAGATGACGAGTTCGTCAAAGAGACGGCTCGCGCGCTCGAAGATATCGACATGGCCGATGGTCACGGGGTCGAAGCTGCCCGAACAGACAGCGATGCGGTGGCTCATACGGAATCCTCCCCAACATAGCTCTTTTTCTGGAAAAAGCTCAGCTGCGTCGTCCTGCCATAGCGGCGATGATCGACGCGGACGATCGACGAAAGCTCCGGCACATCGTCCTCGTCCCCGCCGTGCTCGACAACGAGGATGGCATCTTCTGCAAGCAGGCTCCCTTTGTCAAAGACAGAGAGCGCCCGCTGCCAGAGTCCTTTGTGATATGGCGGGTCGCAGAAGACGAGATCGAATGTGCGCCCCTGATGCTCGAGCCGCGAAAGGCTCGCAAAAGCATCACCTGCGAGGACTTCCGCCTCCTGCTCGAAATGGCAGTGGCGGATGTTTTCCCGGAGGATGTCCGCCGTCGACTGGTCGAGGAAGACGGCAGACCGCGCGCCGCGCGAGAGCGCCTCGAGGCCGAGGCTGCCCGTGCCTGCAAAGACGTCGAGCACCGTGCGGCCGGAAACCATGGAGCCCAGGATGCTGTAAAGCGACTCCTTCACGCGGTCAGACGTCGGCCGCGTCGTCTCCATGCCTTTCGGCGCCTTGAGCCGCGCCCCGCGCGCCCGTCCCGTGATGATGCGCATGCGCGTCCTCCTCTCGAAAAAAACTCCAATCGCATTCTATTCTACCATACTTTTCCCAGTTCGTGAATATCGTTGAAATTTTTCATGTGCCGTGATACGCTGAAAGCAAGAAAAAAACGGGAGGTTTCCCATGCATCGCATTTTTCGCGCCCTGCTGCTCGTTCTCGTCCTTGCAGCAGTTCTCGCCTTCTACCATTTTCTCCTGCATCCTGCCGCCGCGCTCACGCCCGTGTCGCCTGTGCGCACGTTTTCTTCGCGCGTCGTGCTCGTGCCGCTTGACAGCAGGCCGCCGTGCCGCCAGCAGGTCGCCGACCTCGGCCGCATCGCAGGGCTCGATGTCGTGACGCCGCCTGCAGAATGCATGGACTACTATTCTCAGCCTGGTGATACGCGCGCCATGCAGGACTGGCTCATGACGGCTGTGCAGCCCGGCGACGCCGTCATCCTTTCCATCGACCAGCTGCTCTACGGCGGCCTGCTCGCCGCGCGCGAAAAGCAGGCGCCGGAAGATCTGCAGGACGCGCTCGTCGATTACCTTCGCGCCCTGCGTGCCGCGCATCCCGGCGTCCCCATCTACGCCTTCTCCATCCTGCCGCGCCTCACGCCGCAGGACACGATTGACGGCTATGACGAACGCCGCGCCCTCATCGCTTACTCGCGCCTCGTCGGGCGCAGAGCCGCCGGCCTCGCCATTGACGAAGACGAGCTCGCGCGCCTGCGCGCCAAGATTTCCGACCAGAGCCTCGCAACGTATGAAGGCCATTTCCGCGAGAACGCCACGCTCAATGAAAAGCTCGTCGCACTGACGAAGGACGGCACGCTCACGCGCCTCGTGCTCGGGCAGGATGATGGCGAGCCCTACGGCATCCCGAACATCGAGAAAGCCGCCATCCAGCAGACGATGGCAGAGCTCGGCCTCACGGAACAGCAGTGCTTCCTCACGCACGGCGCCGACGAAATCGCCCAGACACTGCTCGCGGCCTACGCCTGCGAGCGTGCGGGCTACCATCCGCGCGTCGCCATCGCCGCGACCGACCCGAAAGCGAAGATGCGCGTCATGCCCTATATGGCCGTTGATTGCGAAACGGTCGCCGAAGAAAAAATCCGCCTGCTCGGCGGCACCGTCGCGGATGCCCAAGAAGACGCCGACCTCACGCTCTTCCTCTCGGCAAATGACAGCGACGAAGGCTCGATGGACACGCGGCAGGCCGCTGCAGACTTCCTCACGGCCTGCGTCGTATCGCCAGACAAAGCGGGCACGCCTGTCGCGCTTGTCGACCTCAGCAAGCATTTCGACGCCGCCGAGCCGCTGCTGCCGCTGCTCCTGAGCCGTGACTTCCCCGTCACGCGCCTCGCCGCCTATGCGGGCTGGAACACGACGAGCAACGCCATCGGCACGGCGCTCTCCGCTGCGGCCATCCGCGAAGCTGCCGCGGCCCAGCCGCTCGACGCGGACGAAGCCCGTGCCGTCGCCGCTGAGAGCGCCCGCTTCCTCCAGAACCGCGTGCTCGAAGACTACTTCTATCTCAAAGCCGACATCGATCCCATCAACCACGCGCTGAAGAAAGCCGACTACCGCAACACCTCCGACCTCGACCTCGAGCACAACCACCGCTGGGCGACGGCCATGCTCCAGAAAAAGCTCCAGCTCCAGACCATCCTCTACAAGCACTCGAAGAGCCTGCGCGCCCCGTTCCCCGTCCCGCAGACGGGCGAAGAGCTCGCCATCTACGACCTGCGCACCGATACGAGCTTCCCCTGGCCGCGGACGTTCGAAATCTATCTCGAAACCGAGCCGTATTTTGCGCTCGCAAAATAATTTCGCAGAAATCCAAATTTTTCCTTGACACCAGCCGCTCGAACCGTTATACTATCTCTTGTCGATACGACATAGGGGCATCGCCAAGTTGGTAAGGCACGGGATTCTGAATCCCGCATGCGTAGGTTCGAGTCCTGCTGCCCCTGCCATTTGAAAAATCCGAGACCATCGCGAAGTCGATGGTCTTTTTCATTCCCAGATTCTTATTTTATACTTCTAAAGAGAAACGGCAACTCGCCGATCATGGCGGGTTGCCGTTCATATTCTATTTACAAGCATTTTGCAACCATCGCCGGATCGTTGATGGCTAAATCCAACAGGCGGCTGAGAATACCTGTATAGCCCCTTCCAAGCTTCTTCGCTTTTGCCAGTGTGTCCGGCGACACGCGGATAGAAACGAGCTGTTTCTTTCGCTCCGCACGTTGCTTGGCAGCGATGCGTGCGAACTCCTCATACTGTTTTTCCGTGAGTTCCGGGCAATCTTCATCATAGGTGATAGGCATGGACGCAGCGCGGCGGATGCGTTTGCGTTGCTCTTCTGTCGGCTTCTGCCCTGATCTCACAACCATTTTATGAATGGCCATAGTACAACCTCCTCTCACGCGCATTCGCTGTTCTTGCGGATATCAGTCGAATCGATTCATGCTCCGGACGTTCCGTAAAGACAACGAACAAAACATCTTCCACCTTGCCAATCGTGATGTATCGGTCTTCTTCATCACTATGCAGCTCGTCAAACATCTCAATCCGTGCTTCATCTCCGAAAATCAATCCGGCATCCTCAAAGCCGATGCCATGTTTTCGCCGATTGATTTCATTCTTTTCGTCATCCCATTCGATAAGACGACCATCGATTTCTTCTATCATACTTCAAGTATAACTCAAAGTATTACAATTTGCAACAATAAGCAAGGCACAGGATTCTGAATCCCGCATGCGTAGGTTCGAGTCCTGCTGCCCCTGCCATTTGAGAGATAGCGGCTATCGCATAAGATGTGCGATAGCCGCTTTTGTTGTATCCATAAAGAAAACGGCCTCCGCGCGGAAGCCGTTTTCTTTATTTATCTGCGAGCAACGCTTCAATCTTCGTCTTCATGATGTCGAACGCCACATCATTGAGGCCGCTGTTGAGGATGAGGTCAGCGACGGTCTTCGTCGGCTCGACATAGAGGTAGTGCATCGGCTTGACGGTCGTCAGGTACTGCTCCATGATGTTCTCGAGACTGCGGCCGCGCTCCTTGATGTCGCGCGTGACGCGGCGCAGGATGCGCTCATCGGCGTCGGCCTCGACGAATATCTTGATGTCGAAGAGGTCGCGCAGGCGCGCGTCCTGGAGGATCAGGATGCCCTCGACGATGATGACGCGGCTCGGCTCGACGCGGACGATGTCTTTCGCGCGCGTGTGATGCGCGAAGTCATACGTCGGGCAGTCGATGGCCTTGCCTTCGCGCAACGCCTTGAGGTGCTCGATCAGGAGGTCGGTCTCAAGGGAGTCCGGATGGTCGTAGTTGATTTTCTGGCGCTCCTCGAACGGGAGGTCGTCATGCGGCCGATAGTAGTTGTCGTGATACATGACCGTGATGCGGTCGCCGAAATACGCTTTGAGCCGGTTCGTGAATGTCGATTTGCCCGAGCCCGTGCCGCCTGCGATGCCGATGATTGTCGTCTTCATGCTTCTGTCTCCCCATGCCTCGCTTGTCTTGCTGTGATTCTGCTTTTATTTCTCTGTCAGTGCGTCGAGCACCATCGCGAGCACAATCTCGCTCGCCTGCCGCTTGACCTCCATGCGCGTGCCGCGAAAATGGTTTTCGCGCACGACCGTACCCCACGGCCCGGATGCTGCTGTGTAGACGAGGCCGACCGGCTTTTCCGCCGTGCCGCCGCCCGGGCCTGCAATGCCCGTCGTCGCAAGGCCGACATCCGTACCGACCGCGCGCCGCACGCCCTCGGCCATTTCGCGCGCCGTCTCTTCCGAAACCGCGCCATGCGCCGCGAGCGTCGCATGCTGCACGCCGACGAGCTTTTCCTTGACCTCGTTCGAATACGAGACGATGGAGCCCATGACATAGGCCGAGCTGCCCGCGATGTCCGTCAGGCGGCTCGTAACGAGGCCGCCCGTGCAGGATTCCGCGCAGGCAACCGTGAGGCCGTGAGCCGCGAGCACGCTCCCGAGCCGAGCTTCGACAGGCTCTTTTCCGCTTTCCGTCACATGCAGCGCGCTCATTCCTTGTCCACCCTTTCGCCGACAACGTCATACGTGAAGCCCTGCAGGACTTTCACGCGCACGATGTCGCCGGGCTGGCTGTCCGTGTCGCCCTCGATGTAGACCTGTCCGTCGACATCCGGCGCCGGTACGAGCGGCCGACGGCGATGTTCTGCTGCTCTTCGTCGCGGCCTTCGACGAGCACGTCGAGCTCGCGGCCTTCGAGCTCCTGATTGAGCTCTTCCGAAATCTTGCACTGCACGCTCATGAGGTCATGATAGCGCTCCTGCATGACATCTTCAGGCACCTGATGCGGCATGTCATAGGCCGGCGTGCCCTCTTCGCGCGAATACGTGAAGACGCCGACCTTGTCGAGGCGCATTTCTTCGAGGAAGTTCCGCAGCGTCTGATACTGCGCATCCGTCTCGCCCGGAAAGCCGACCATGAACGTCGAGCGGATCGTCACGCCCGGGATGCGCTCGCGCAGCTTCTGGATCAGCGCGCGCATGGATGCCTGCGTGTCGGGACGATGCATGCGGCGCAGGACTTCGTCATGTGCGTGCTGCATCGGGATGTCCACGTATTTCACAAGCTTCGGCTCTTTGGCAATCGTCTCGATGAGCTCGTCGTCGAAATACGTCGGATAGCTGTAGAGCGTGCGGATCCAGCGGACATCGTCCACTTTGCAGAGCTCGCGCAAGAGCTTCGCAAGGCACGGCTCGCCATAGATGTCGCGGCCGTACTCCGTCGAATCCTGCGCAATCAGCACGATTTCCTTGACACCTTTCGCCGCGAGATTTGCGACTTCGTCCTTGATGTCCTCAATCTTACGGCTGCGGTATTTGCCGCGGATGTACGGAATCGCACAGAACGCGCAGCGGTTGTTGCAGCCCTCGGCGATTTTGACGTAGGCCGTATACGACGGCGTCGTCGTGATGCGCGGCGTGTGCTCATCGTAGAGCAGCTCGTCCTCGCCTGCGATGACGACGCGATGGCCTTTGAGCGTCTCCTCGACGGCTTCCATGATGCGGTTCCAGGCGCCCGTGCCGATGATGGCGTCGGCCTCCGGCATCTCATCGAGGAGTTCCTGCTTGTAGCGCTGACCGAGGCAGCCCGCGATGATGAGGCTGCGGCAGCGGCCCGACTCCTTGTACTCCGCCATGTTGAGAATCGTCGTGATGGATTCCTCTTTCGCCGATTTGATAAAGGCGCACGTATTGACGATGAGGATGTCGGCCTCCGACGGATCCGGCGTGATTTCGATGCCGTGATCCCGCAGGATGCCGAGCATCATTTCTGTATCAACGAGATTTTTCGAGCAGCCGAGGCTCACAAAACCTGCTTTCAAAATGGTTTCCCTCCAAAATATATGTTACTTGCCTGCTTTGCTGAAACGGATGTATTTGACCCAGCGGTCGAGGAATTCATGACGCTGTTCGTCTGTGAAATCGGGCTTCTGCGTGAACAGGACGAGGTTCTTGCCCGCGAACTGCTGATAGGCGAGCGTTGCGCGGTTCGTCGGCAGGAAGTCGAAGCCTTTCTGCCAGAGAAGGGTCTGCGCCTCGTCGGAAAGCAGCCAGTCGATGAATTCGCCTGCCGCCTGCTGGTCGTCCGGCTTCGCCGATGCCAGCACGCCCGCGCCCGCGAGCGTGTAGGCCGTGCCGTCGGCCGGATAGATGATGCGGATGGGATAGCCGTCCGCGACGTAGCGCAGCGTCTCGCTCGCCACGGCAATCGAGATGTCTGCCTCGCCCATGCCGACCTGGCGCACGGGGTTCGAGAGGTACTTCGTATACTGCACGACCTGCGGATGGATGCCACGCAGGATGCGGTAGGCTTCCTCGTCGCCAAACTGCGCAATCAGAGAATAGAGCAGGTTCGCTGCGGCATCGGCCGCGACAAAGTCCGTCATGCTGATGCGTACGTCAGAACGCGAAAGCTCTGTCCATGTGTCCGGCACATTCTTGAGCGTGCGCAGATAATCGCTGTTGACGGCAAAGACGACGGGATCGTACCAGACACCCGTCCACGCGCCCTGCTCCTGCCGGAATTCCTCAGGCACGGCATCCGTCGACACGGAATCATACGGCGCGAACGCGCCGCGCTTCGAGAGTTCCGCGAGCGTCCTTTCGTCCGCGAGCACAAGCGCGGCCGAGCGGTCATCCTTCGCGGCGCGGTCTAAAAGGTCTTTCGAGGAAAGCGGCACGAAGTTCACGCGCACGCGGCTCTTTTTCTCATAGCCGTCCGAAAGCAGCGCCGCATGCTCTGCCGGGAGCGTCGTATAGACCGTGAGCTCCCGCATTGCGACGCCCTTCTCCACATGGCCTGACCCCGCCAGGTACGCTGACCCGGCGACGACGACCACGACGAGCAGGAACGCCGTCAGGAGCAGCGTCGTATAACGTCTCATGGCACGCCTCCGCTTCCTTTCTCTCAAAGTCCTTCCAAATTAAACTCTCCCCATTATATACAAAAGAGAACGGAAACACAAGGATTTCCGTTCTCCCATTCGACGCCCGCGTAAAAAACGCTCCTGCATTTCTTACGCCTATCTTGTGAGACTCCCTCCGCCCTTCGGGCACCTCCCTCTGAGAGGGAGGCTTTTAAAACTGGAACTTCCCGAGCGATGCCTGCAGATTCTGTGCGAGCTTCGCGAGGCTGCCGCTCGCCGTCGCGATCTCCGACGCGCTCGCGGACTGTTCTTCCGTCGCGGCCGAGACCGTCTGCATCTCATCGCTGACTTTGCGGCCCTGATCGCTGATGGTCTGCACCTGCGACGTGATGTTCTGCGCGTCGTCATCGGCCGACTGCACGGATACGTTCACAGCTTCGACCTGCTTCGTGACTTCCTCGACGAGGTTCTGGATCTGGCCGAAGACCTCGCGCAGGGAATCAACGCTCGTCGCACCGTTCTCCACGGCTTCGCGGCCCGTCTGCATCGAGGCGACGGCCGCATCCGTATCCTTCTGGATGGCAAGGATGAGGTCGGCGATACGCTGTGCCGCTTCCGCCGATTCCGACGCGAGCTTGCGCACCTCGTCGGCGACAACGGCGAAGCCGCGGCCATGCTCGCCCGCGCGCGCCGCTTCGATGGCCGCGTTGAGCGACAAGAGGTTCGTCTGCTCCGCAATGCCCGAAATCGTCTCGACAATCGTGCCGATTTCCTTCGACCGTGCGCCGAGCTTGTCGACGATGGCCGCCGATTCTGCGACATTCTTCGCGGCCGACTGGATCTTCTCGATGCTGCCGCCGACTTCCTGCGCACCGGCCGCCGCATACTGCGTTGCCGCTTCGGCGCGCTTTGCGGCCTCGCCCGACTGCGTCCGGATGTCATCGACACTGCCGCCGATCTGCCCGACGGCCTCCGAGCTCGAATCGACCGCGCCCTGCTGCTCGGCCACGGCGCCTGCCGCATCCGTCACCGACTGCGCAACCTGGTTCGACGCCTGCGCCGACTGGCTCGAGCTCGCCGTGAGCTCCTCGCTCGCCGCCGCAATCTGTTCGGCCGTATCATGTGTCTTGTGCATGAGGCTGTTGAGGCTGTCGCGCATGTTGATGATGACATTCGCCATGTCGCCAAATTCATCCCCGCGCACAACCTTCTGCTCCGTCAGGCGGAAATCGCCATCGCCGAGCCGACGGCAGGCATCCATCATGTGATGGAGCGGCGTCGTGATTTCGCGCGAAATCCAGATCGTGAACACAATGAGAAGAGCAAGCGCGACGAGGCAGTAGACGAGCATCAGAAGCCCCGCGCGCGTTGACTGTGCCTCGACGTCCTGATACGTCTCCTCAGCAGAATTGCGCACGAGCTCTTGTTCCTGTTCCAATGTCTTGCGCAGATTCGTCGTCGCCTGTGACGTGTCCTTTGCATAGTACGCGGCAGCGCCAGCCTCGTCGCCAGCCGCCTGCAGATCGACGACATGGTTGATGGAGGCATCGAATGCTTTCCATGCATCCTAAATGCCCGCGACATGCGCGTCGAACTCCGGCTCGGGCCGCAGCTGCGATGCTTTGTAGCCTTGCATGTTCTCGTCGAACTTCTGCTCGATTTCCTTGATATCCTTGCGCAGGTCTTCGAAGCGCGCCTGGTCATGCGCCGCCATCGCGAGCGCTGCGCGCGACTGCATGTCGCGCATCATGTACTTCGCATCACCGATGCGGTCGACTTGCTGCAGGTTCTCCTTGTAAACGATTTCCAAACTGTCTTGCGACGACTGGATGGTCGAGCGCCCCATGAAGCCGATGGCAGCCATGCCAAGCGCCGCCACGACAACAAGAATCAGGATCTTATACACGACCCGCAGATTCTTGATGATCCCCATAAAAATTCCCTCTTTCTCAACATATTGCCCTGAGAAACATATCTTCTATTTTTCAGCTCTCATTCGAGAGTTCCTGAACGACTTCCTGATAGGATTGCTTGCCCGTCATCTGGAAAAGGCGCTCGTAGCACTTCTTCGCGACAGCGGGATTCTTCGCATAGAGGCGATTGCCCGTACGGCACGAAGATGCCATGAGCGCGAGCGCCGTCTCGCTCTTCTGCGCGCAGAGCTCCCTGACGAATATGCGGCCGAGCGCGAGCTCCCGCTCGTTCGCGGCCTCAAGCCATGCCGCCTTTTCGAACTGCCGCAGAAAGCCCGTCTTGTCCCAATAGGAAAACGAACGCTTCTCGACCGGCAGGTCTTTTTCCTCCGTGTACCAGCGGATGACTTCGAGCGCGATGGCGAGGTCTTCCTCGAGCGCGACCGGCGTCTTGTAATCCTCCTGCGGCATGTCGCCGAGAATCGTCCAGACATTGTAAAAAACGTCGCACTCGTCAACAATCAGGCCGCGCACGCGGTTCGGGCGTTCTTTGCCCGTCTTCGGGTCGTAGCCGCAAGCCTCGAGGATGCCGAACGGCGCGAGGTGGTACAGCGGATACCACCAGGCATAAATCATGTCGTAGACCGTCGGATTCATGCGCTGGATGTTCTCGACGGCCGTCTTGAGGTCGTCGAGCGTCATCTGGTACGGCGCCTGGAACGTGTAGTCCGCAAACTGCTTGCGGAGCGCATCGAGCGTGATTTCATGCCCCTCGAATCCGAATGTCCGCTCATACCGTGCGATGGCCTGCATATCTGCGGGCACGAAAAAACGATTCGCCATCGACGCACGATGGCGAATTCCTTTTTTCGGAACAAAATCCGTTCCTCGATTTGATCTTCTTTTTCAGCCTGCAAAACGCGAGCGCAGCAGCTTGATTTCCGCCGCATACCCCGCCGCATCATTCGGCGTCTCGAGGATGAACGGCAGGCCGCGCAGCTTCGGATGGTTTACGACGCGCACGAGTGACTCGAGACCGATCTCGCCTGCGCCGATTTTCGCATGGCGGTCTTTATGAGCGCCGCGCGGGTTCAGGCTGTCATTGAGATGGATGGCACGCAATCGGTCAAGACCGATGATGCGGTCAAACTCCGCGAGCACGCCATCGAGGTCGCCCACAATGTCATAGCCCGCGTCCCAGACATGGCACGTATCGAGGCAGATGCCAAGATGATTCGAGAGCTCCACGCGGTCGATGATCGCGCGCAGTTCCTCGAACGACCGCCCGACCTCCGTGCCCTTGCCCGCCATTGTCTCGAGAAGCACCGTCGTCGTCTGCTCGGGCTTCAGCACATGGTTGAGCTGCGCCGCGATAAACTCGATGCCGCACTCCGCGCCCTGCCCGACATGGCTGCCGGGGTGGAAATTATAAAGCTGGTGCGGCGTCTGCTCCATGCGCACGAGGTCGTCCGCCATCATCGTCTCAGCAAACGTCCGCAGATTTTCTTTCCCCGCGCAGGCATTCATCGTATACGGCGCATGGGCGACAATCGGGCCGAAGGCGTGTTCCTTCATCAAATCGCGCAGCCGCGCCGCATCGTCGGGATCGATGTCCTTCGCCTTGCCGCCGCGCGGATTGCGCGTAAAGAAGGCAAACGTCGAAGCATCGAGATCGAGCGCCGCCTTTCCCATCGCCTCATAGCCTTTTGCCGACGACAAGTGGCAGCCGATGTAAAACGTCCCCATCACTTCACCCGATACGCCGCGACAATCTCGCCGACATAGAGGATGTGGTTGTCGCACTTGCCGTCTTTTTCGGGATAGAACTGCTCGCGGTTCTCCTTCGTCATCGCCATCGGGTCTTTCTGCTGCTTGTAGACGACGCGGCACTCGAGCGTCAGCGGGAACTCGCGGATAGCCGGGACGCCTGTGACCTCGCCGTCCTCGAGCGTCAGGCCGCATTCCTTGATCTTGTCCAGATCGCGCCCGCTCTTCGATCCGCAAACGCCGAGCACCTGTTTTGCCTGCTCGCCCGTGCCGACTGCGATGTTGAACACGCCCGTCTTATCGAGCAGGCCACGCGTGAACCGGCTCTCGCGCACGAACGTCTTGAACACCGGATGACGCCAGTCAATGCCGAGCGCACCCCACGAAATCGTCATCGCATTGACCTTCGCGCCATCCTTCGTCACCAGCAGCACGCCCGACTGCAAAGCCTGAAGGATTTCTGTCGCATGTTCCAGCACATCGATTTTTTCTTTCATGTTTTTCTCTCCTGTCTTTCCAAATATTTTTCCACGCTCAAACTTCTACGCCAAGCGGTTATCTTCCTGCTTTCGCATCATTTCTCCAGATGATGTTCCAGCCACCTCACGAGCACCTGGACATGATTCTGCTCGGTGTTCTTCGTCGCATAGACGAGCGTGACGTCGCCTTCTGCGAGATTGTCGCGGAGTTTTTCAACGAAAGCCTTCGCTTCGTCGCTCGCTTCGAGCTCATCGAGATAGTCCGCCGCGAATCCCTCAAACGGGATGCCGCCCGTATGGTAAAGCTTGCGAAGTTCCGGCGACGGCGTGATTTCCTTCGCCCAGGCGTCGAGCTTGGCACGTTCCTTCTTCATGCCGCGAGGCCAGAGACGGTCGACGAGGATGCGGCGGCCATCACCCGGCTCGGCTTCTTCATAAATGCGCTTCATCTTCAATGTTCCCATGCAATCTTCCCTCCACATCTTTCCTCCAGTATGGCGCGAAATCGATGGAACGTCAAGAAGCCTGCAAAGGATTGATGGATTCTTCCTTCGCAGGCTTCTTCATAAACTTTGATACGCCCTACCTCCGACACTCCTTCAGTCAGCTTCGCTGACAGCTCCCTCTGAGAGGGAGCCTTGCAGAAAAAGGCACGTTTGGCAACAGATGGTATCGAATTTAATTGGTGAGTACAACAACTTCGTATGGACGCAGAGCGTCACGATTCTCTCCTGGATAATTGCTCAGGAGCCGCTTTCGTCTCTGTACCGTGCAGGTTGCAGAGAACGCGGAGCTTCTTGTCGCCGAGCGTGCGCTCGTAGGCGAGGATGTCATTGTTTTCTGGTTCGAGGAACGTGACATCGCCCTCGGCGATGATCGGCAATTCCTTGCGCAAGCGCACGAGCTGCTTATAGAACGCGTGGATGGAACTGGGGTCGGCGGCTTCGCGTTCGGCGTTGATGGCCGTATAGTTCTTGTTCACTGCAATCCACGGCGTGCCCGTCGTGAAACCGGCGTTTTCGCCCGCCGTCCACTGCATCGGCGTGCGGCCGTTGTCGCGGGAGCGCTCGCCGATAATCTGGAGCGTTTCCGCCTCGCTATGGCCAGCGTCGCGCAGAATCTTGTAATAGTTGATGCTTTCGACATCGCGATACGCGTCGATACTTGCAAAGCCCGCATTCGTCATGCCGAGCTCCTCGCCCTGATAGATGTAGGGCGTGCCACACATGAAATGGATGGCCGCCGCGAGCATCTTCGCCGACGCCTCCCAATACTGCCTGTCGTCGCCAAAGCGCGAGACGATGCGCGGCTGGTCGTGGTTGCACCAGAACAGCGCATTCCAGCCGCCGCCCACCGTCATCTGCTCCTGCCAGTCGGCGAAGAGCTGCTTGAGCTTTCCAAAATCCGGCGGCATCAGCGACCACTTGTCGCCGTCCTTGTAATCGACTTTGAGGTGATGGAAGCTGAACGTCATCGCGAGCTCGTGTTCGGCGGGATTCGAGTAGCGGATGCAGTTCGCAATCGACGTCGAGCTCATCTCGCCGACCGTCACCATGCCGTCGATGCCGGCATCATGCACGAGCTCCTTGAGATATTCATGCACATGCGGGCCATCCGTGTAGTATTTGCGGCCATCGCCCGCCGCGTCATCTTCGAACGCGCCCTTGCTGATGAGGTTCACGACATCGAAGCGGAAGCCTTCGACGCCGCGCGCTTTCCAGAAGCGCAGCACGTTCTTGAGTTCTTCGCGCACGGCGGGATTCTCCCAGTTCAGGTCAGCCTGCGTGACGTCGAAAAGGTGGAGATACGACTTGTCGAGCTCCGGCACATACTGCCATGCCGGGCCGCCGAATTTCGACTGCCAGTTCGTAATCGGCGCATCCTTGCCGCCGTCGCGGAAGATGTAGTAGTCCTGATATTTCTGGTCTCCCGCAAGCGCTTGCTGGAACCACTTGTGCTCCGTCGACGTATGGTTGAACACCATGTCGAGCATGAGGCCCATGCCGCGCGCTTTTGCCTCGCGGACGAGCGTATCAAAGTCGTCCATCGTGCCAAAGCGCGGGTCGATGGCGCAGTAATCGGCAACATCGTAGCCATTGTCGCGCTGCGGCGAAGGATAGACCGGTGTCAGCCAGAGATAGCGCACGCCGAGGTCCGCAAGATAATCAAGCCGCTGCGTAATGCCCGCGAGGTCTCCCCATCCATCGCCATTCGTGTCCTGGAACGACTTCGGATAAATCTGATAGACGACTTTGTCATGGAATGACATGGTGGTGTTCCTTTCTCTCTATGTTTTACGCGGGCTGCACAGTTGCTTCCGCCGCCACGCGATGCGCGACTGCATCTTTTCCTGCGACGACCTTTCCGCCCGTTGGGAAGCTGAACGCCGCGTGATCTGCCGGATTCGTGACGACGCAGATGACGGTGTCGGGATGGCCCGCCTTCCTGATTTTATCACGATCAAAACGCAACAGGGGTTCGCCTTTCGAAACATGATCGCCCTGCTTGACGAGGTACGTGAAGCCGTCGCCGCCCATCGCGACGGTATCGAGGCCGACGTGGAGCAAAATCTCCGTGCCGTCGTCGAGCGTCAGGCCGATGGCATGGCGCGATTCCTCCATGAGGACCGTCACCGTCGCATCGGCCGGAGCGACGACGACGTTGCTCGTCGGGCGGATGGCGAACCCGTCGCCGACCATGCCAGCCGAGAACACACCATCATTCAGCGACGCAAGCGTGACAACCTCGCCATCGACATAGGCCGCAAGCTCCTGCACGGGCTCTGCCGTCGCCGTGACAACCGGCGCGAGGTCTTCTTTTTCTTCCGTGTCCGTGACAGTATCTGCCACTTTATCCACGCCGCGGCGCTTGCCGACAATCGTCGTGAGCAGGAACGGCACCGCGATGGCGATGAGCATCGAGAGCGCAAACGTCGGCATGTACTGCGGCTGAATGGACAGGATGCCCGGGATGCCGCCGACGCCGATGGCATTCGCCGTCGTGCCCGTCGAGACGCAGAGGATGGCGGCGAGCGCCGAGCCCGTCATGCCGCAGATGAACGGGAAGAAATATTTCAGATTGACACCGAACATAGCTGGTTCCGTGACGCCGAGGTAGCACGAGATGCAGGCCGGGACGTTGATTTCCTGCGCGGCCGTATTCTTGCGCTGGAGGTAAATCATGGCGAGGACGGCCGAGCCCTGCGCGATGTTCGAGAGTGCGATCATCGGCCAGAGCATCGTGCCGTGGTAGTCGGCGATGAGCTGGAGGTCGATGGCATTCGTCATGTGATGGAGGCCCGTGATGACGAGCGGTGCGTAGATGAAACCGAAGACCGCAGCGAACACGGCCTGGAACGAACCCGTGATGCCCGTGAAGACGACGGACGAAACGTCCGAGCCGATCTTCCAGCCAATCGGGCCAAGCACGAAGTGCGCGGCGATGACGGCGAGCAGCAGCGAGCAGAACGGCACGACGATCATCGAGACGACCTGCGGCGTGATGCGGCGGAAGAATTTTTCAAGATACGCGAGCGTGAACGCCGCGAGGATGGCGGGGATGACCTGCGCCTGATAGCCGATCATCTGCACCGTGAACGAACCGAAATCCCAGACCGGAATCTTGTCGACCGGCGTCGTCGCGACGGCATAAGCATTGAGCAGCTGGCCCGAGACGAGCGTCAGGCCGAGCACGATGCCGAGCATCTGCGTCGTGCCCATCTTCTTCGTGACCGACCAGCAGATGCCGACCGGCAGCATGTGGAACACGGCCTCGCCGATGAGCCAGAGGAACTTGTCCATGCCCGCCCAGAACTGGCTGATCTCGACGAGCGTCTTCGTTCCGTCCTCGAAAAGATAGAGCGCATCGATGCAGTTGCGGAAACCGAGAATGAGGCCGCCGACGATGATGGCCGGGATGATGGGCGCAAAAATCTCCGCGATGACAGCGACGGCGCGCTGGAGCACGTTCTGATTCGACTTCGCGGCCGCCTTGACCACATCCTTCGACACGCCCTCGATGCCCGCGACCGCCGTGAAATCATTGTAGAACACCGCGACGTCGTTGCCGATGATGACCTGGAACTGACCGGCCTGCGTGAAGCTGCCCTTGACGACCTTCATCGCCTCGATGCCCTTGATGTCCGCTTTCGCCGGATCGCCGAGCACAAAGCGCATGCGCGTCATGCAGTGCGAGACCGCGGCGATGTTCCCCTTGCCGCCGACGAGCCGCAAAAGCTCCTCCGCGTCTTTCGTGTACTTTCCCATGAGTTCTGTTCCCCCTGTGTAATGTATGAATCCCTCAGCCTTGTCTGAACAGCTTTGATGGTTCTAGGATAGCATACTTGTTTATACAAGTCAACGCCTTTTCTACGATTTTCTTATTGTTTTTATTGTTCCACAAAAGCAAAAACTTGACTTCGACTCCATATTCGCTAAAATAAGATGGTAAAGTAATGTGAACAAGCAAGAACACAGGAGGTGATTTGTTTGCCACATGCAAAATTCGATACCATCTACCGCGACCTGCGCGAGAAAATCGAAGACGGCGACTACCCGTTCCAGTCGTTTCTGCCGTCCGAAAACACCTTGACGTCGGTCTACGGCTGCTCGCGCAACACCGTGCGCCGCGCCATCGCGGGGCTCATCGAACGCGGTTACGCGCAGGCTATCCGCGGCAAGGGCGTGCGCGTGCTCTACCGCAAGGGACAGCAGAGCGCGTTCTCCATCGGCGGCATCGAGACGTTCAAGGAAAGCGCCGCCCGCAACCATCTGCACACCACCACGCGCGTCGTGCGCTTTGAGATGATCGAGGCGGACGACGCCCTCGCCGCCCGCACGGGCTTCCGCGCCGGCACGCCGCTCTGGCGCATCTGGCGCCTGCGCATCCTCGACGGCCGCGCGCTGATCCTCGACAAGAATCTCTTCCGCGCCGACCTCGTGCCCGGCCTCACGCGCGCCATCGCCGAAGACTCCATCTACCAATACATCGAGCAGACGCTCCACCGCACGATCCAGACGAGCAAGCGCCGCATGACCGTCGAACACGCGACGCGCGAGGACGCGAAGTACCTCGACCTCGGCGACTACAACTGCCTCGCCATCATCGAAAGCCAGACGTTTGACGAAAACGGCAGCCAGATCGAGTGGACGCAGTCGCGCCACCATCCCGAGCGCTTCGCGTTCGAAGACACGGCGACCCGCCGCCCGCATGCGTAGGCGGCTCCCCGTTGGGGGAGCTGTCGCCGCAGGCGACTGAGAGGGTAACGCCGTTTGTGTTCGTGATTCATTTGGTTCAAATTCCTTCTTTGTTACTTGCTTCTTGTTTTTACGCGTTGTATCGTAAAAGAGAACGAATCCAGAGGAGGAATTTTTTATGGCAGAAACACACGCATGGTGGAAAGAAGCCGTGATTTATCAGATTTACCCGCGCTCCTTCATGGACGCGAATGGCGACGGCATCGGCGACCTCGCGGGCATCACGCAGCGCATCCCATATCTTTCAAAACTCGGCGTCGATGTCGTCTGGCTCTCGCCTGTCTACGCCTCGCCGAACGATGACAACGGCTACGACATCTCGGACTACCGCGCCATCATGAAGGATTTCGGCACGATGGAGGATTTCGATACGCTGCTCGCCGCCGCGCACAAAGCCGGCATCAAGATTGTCATGGACCTCGTCGTCAACCACACGTCCGACGAACACGCCTGGTTCATCGAGAGCCGCAAGTCGTGCACGAATCCCTATCGCGACTACTACATCTGGCGCGACGGCAAGGACGGCAAAGAACCGAACAACTGGGAATCCTGCTTCTCCGGCCCGGCGTGGCAGTACGACGAAGCGACCGGCCAGTACTACCTGCATCTCTTTTCCAAGAAGCAGGTCGATCTCAACTGGGAGAACCCGCGCGTCCGCGACGAGGTCTATGACCTCATGACGTTCTGGTGCGACAAGGGCATCGACGGCTTCCGCATGGACGTCATCAGCATGATTTCAAAAGACCAGCGCTTTCCTGACGGCCCCGTGAAGCCCGACGGCTATGGCGACTTCTCCCCGTACTGCATCAGCGGCCCGCGCGTCCATGAATTCCTGCAGGAAATGAACCAGCGCGTGCTCTCGAAATACGACCTGCTGACCGTCGGCGAAGCGGCCGGCGTCACGATTGACGAAGCGAAAAAATACGCGCGCAGCGACGGCAAGGAACTCGGCATGGTCTTCCAGTTCGAGCACGTCGGCAGCGGGAACGGCAAAGGCAGCATCGTCGAGAAATGGACGACGGGCAAGCCGAAGCTCAGAAATGTCCGCGCCATCCTCAACAAATGGCAGACCGAACTCGAAGGCTGCGCCTGGAACTCGCTCTACTGGGACAATCACGACCAGCCGCGCTGCGTCTCGATGTTCGGCAACGACGCGCCCGAGTACCGCGTCCGCTCAGCCAAGATGCTCGCAACCTGCCTCCACATGATGAAGGGCACGCCCTACATCTACCAGGGCGAAGAGCTCGGCATGACGAACACGCACTTCAAGGGGCTCGATGACTGCCGCGACGTCGAAGAAAAGAACGCCTGGCAGCAGTTCGTCGTCGATCAGAAGCGCGTAAGCCCCGAAACCATGCTCGCCTGCTTTGACAACATGGCACGGGACAACGCCCGCACGCCGATGCAGTGGGACGCGAGCAAAAACGCAGGCTTTCCGAACTACACGGAAATCAACGCGGCCAGCGAAATCTCCGACCCCGATTCCGTCTTCCACTACTACCAAAAACTCATCAAGCTCCGCCACGAGCACGAGATCATCGTCTACGGCAGATTCGTCCCGCTCCTCGAAGACGATTCCAGCATCTACGCCTACGCTCGCGAGCAGGGTGGCCAAAAGCTCCTCGTCGCCTGCAACTGGACGAAAGACGAAGCCCCCTGCACGCTCTTTGAGGGCGTCAACGGCACCGAGCTCATCAGCAACTACAAAGAGCACAAAAAAGGCGCGCTCCAGCCTTATGAAGCGCGCGTAATTCTCTTAAAAGGCTCCCTCTCAGAGGGAGCTGTCGGCGCAGCCGACTGAGGGAGTCCCCTGTACATCATCTGAGACGCACATCGATGCTCCTGCGGGTGCGACACAAAAAGCTCCTTTGCAACATATCTGCTGCAAAGGAGCTTTCATTTTCTCATGGTGGGCGATAACAGGATCGAACTGCTGACATCTTGCTTGTAAGGCAAGCGCTCTCCCATCTGAGCTAATCGCCCATGGTGACGCCAATGGGATTCGAACCCATGAACCCGCCGTGAAAGGGCGGTGTCTTAACCGCTTGACGATGGCGCCATTGGCTCCCCGAGCAGGATTCGAACCTGCGACAGCCTGATTAACAGTCAGGTGCTCTACCGGCTGAGCTATCGGGGAATCAGGTCGGCGTTTTCGCCGACGAAAGATATTATACGGTATCACAGGAAAGATTGCAAGCATTTTTTTGAAAAAGTTCAGCCTCTTTTTCCTGCAAAAGAGGCAGCTGCTTGCATCCCACCTGCAAGATGATAAAATGAGAACAAAAACGGGGGATGAAATCATGACACTGCAGCAGCTGCGCTATCTCATCAAAATCGTACAGACTGGCTCCATCAATCTGGCTGCACAGGAACTCTTCCTCGCACAGCCGAGCCTTTCCAAAGCCATGTCCGAACTTGAAAAAAAGATGGGACTTTCCATCTTTGGCCGCTCTCATCGCGGCGTGACGCTGACCGAGGAAGGCAACCGCTTCCTCGCCTATGCGCGGCAAGTGGTCGAGCAAGCCGACCTGCTCGAACAGCATTACAAAGGCGGTCACAATCGGCGTGCTCTATCTCAGCGATTTCAACAACGCCGTCATGCGCCACATCCTGCGCGGGGCGGAACTTTCATTCCAGCCGCTCTTCACTGCGCAGCCGCATGTCTTCGTGAGCCGCCGCAATCCTCTCGCAGGGCGCGCCTTCGTGACGCTTGATGACCTCGCGCCCTACCCGCGCCTCACATACGAGCAGGGGACGAACAATTCCTTTTACTTTGCCGAGGAACTGCACAGCTCAGAGCAAGTGCCGAAAAGCATCATCGTCTCCGACCGTGCGACACTCTTCAACCTGCTCATCGGCCTCGACGACTACACGATTTCCTCCGGCGTGCTCTCGGCCGATCTCAATGGCACGGACATCTGTGCCGTGCCGCTCGAAAGCCAGGAACACATGGACATCGTCTATATCCATCCCGCTGGAACGGAACTCAGCCCGCTCTGCAGGAGGTACATCGAGCTTCTGCAGGCATACATCCAGCGATACGGGCTGAAACTCACGGCATCATGAACACAGGCGTTTTCATGCATCCTCCCAGACGCGCTCGGCGATGCGCCGGATGAGGCGCAGCTTCGCCCACTGGTCTTCCTCCGTCAGGAGGTTGCCCTCTTCCGTGGATGAAAAGACGCACTGCGGGCTGAGGCAGAGCTGTCCGAGCGGCACAAACTTTTCGGCTTCATGGATGCGTGCGATGACATCCTCTTCCCGCTCGAGCTCTGGCGATTTCGACGTCACAAGGCCGAGCACGACCTGCTGATTCCGAACGGAAATTGCTGCGGCAGATGTGCATCGTAATGACCATGTCCGCCGGCTTCGCCTCCAACGCGAGATTGATCATCTCGACATATTTCTTTGCAATGCTGTCGAGGTCGAAACCACGCTCTGCATACGCCTTGCGCTTTCCTGCGTCGCAGAACTCGCCCCAGGACGTATCATCAAGCTGCAAGATATCTTGGAAAAATTATAGATGAAAACTATATCGAGCAAGAACTGCAAAATAAGCGGCGGATGCCACGCCCGATGCTTCGGGCACGACATCCGCCGCTTGTGCTTCTTGTTTGTTCTTTCAAAAATCGTTGGCTGTCAGTTCAACGAAATAGCGCCGACGGGGCAAGAATCCTTCGCGTCTTCTGCCGCTGAGAGCTCCCCCTCCGGGATTTCCCCCACGATGGCCTGCGCCTTTCCCTCATCATTCATGGAAAAAACGGCCGGGCACGTCCCTTCGCACATGCCGCATCCAACGCACATATCCTGATCAACAACTGCTTCCATGATGTTCTCCTCCAAATTTTCTTTTCCGTTTCAGCGGATTTTCTGGCACCCATAAACCGCTAACTCACCGAGCTCTTCCTCAATCCGAAGAAGCTGATTGTACTTCGCCATCCGATCTGAGCGGCTGGCAGAACCCGTCTTGATCTGCCCTGCATTCGTCGCAACCGCAATATCCGCGATGGTCGTATCCTCCGTTTCGCCAGAGCGATGGCTCGTCACGATAGCATAGCCATGACGATGCGCCATTTCGATAGCATCCAGCGTCTCCGTCAGCGTACCAATCTGGTTGACTTTGATGAGGATGGCGTTGGCGCAGCCAAGCTCGATGCCTTTCTTCAGATAGTCCACATTCGTTACGAAGAGGTCGTCACCAACCAGCTGGCAGCGGGAGCCTAGCTGCTCCGTCAAGAGCTTCCAGCCCTCCCAGTCTGTCTCTGCCATCCCGTCCTCGATGGAATCAATGGGATACTTTTTGACGAGTTCCGCAAGATATGCGACCTGTTCCTCTGACGTGCGCTTCTTGCCCTTGGCACCTTCCTTCCACGTATAATCGTAAAGCCCCGACGCCTTATCATAAAACTCACTGGACGCGCAGTCCATCGCAATCCGCACATCCTTGCCGGGCTGATAGCCCGCTGTCTCGATGGCTTTCAAAATTGTTTCAATGGCATCTTCCGTCCCATCCAGCGCAGGAGCGAATCCGCCTTCATCGCCTACGGCCGTGGAGAGCTCTCGCGCTTTCAAAACTTTCTGCAGGGCATGAAACACCTCCACGCCCATGCGGATGCCCTCATGGAAAGAAGACGCGCCGACCGGACGAATCATGAATTCCTGGAAGCAGATGGGTGCATCAGAATGTGCGCCAGCATTGATGATATTCATCATCGGAACGGGGAGCGTATACGTGTTCGTCCCGCCAAGGTAACGATACAGGGGAAGATGCAGCGCATCCGCTGCCGCTTTGGCAACGGCCAAAGACACGCCGAGGATAGCATTCGCGCCGATGTTCGACTTCGACTTCGTCCCGTCAAGCGCCAGCATTTTCTTGTCGATGCCGCGCTGGTCGAAGACGTTCCAGCCTTTGAGCGATGGAGCGATGACCGTGTTAACATTTTCCACCGCTTTGCGGACACCCTTCCCGCTATAACGTTTCTTGTCTCCATCGCGCAGCTCCAGTGCTTCATTCTCGCCGGTCGAAGCTCCTGAGGGGACGGACGCCCTGCCGAAAGAACCATCTTCCAGCGTCACATCGACTTCTACCGTCGGGTTGCCCCGCGAGTCCAAAATTTCACGTCCATGAACCGTTGAAATTCCGAGTGCTTTCATAAGATCAGCCTCCCTTTGCCATCAGTTGCCCAAAACCAAGAGCAACGCCATCTTGAACTTTCCGTCTGACTTCACGCTGTGCAGGCCGCCTTCGGCGAAGCGGAACTGCTCGCCAGCGGAAATCGGATGCTCTTTTCCTTCGTAGCCGATGACTGCCTTGCCATCCAGTGCAAAGACGACAGCATCTCCAGGTGCCGAATGCTCTGAAAGCCCCGTCCCTTCATCAAATGCCATAACGACGAACTTCATGGACGGCTGGTTCACGAGGTCCATATTCACAATCTTGCCTTCCTGATACGGAATCAGGTCTTTCAGCTTGAAAACATCTCCTTCTTTGATGATAGGATTCATTATGGAATCCCCCTTTCCCAGCGCAATCTCCAGATACACGCTGTTTTCTTTTGCTGCCACGCCGATGTCGCTCCTGGCGGGCTTCACTACGGCTTCTCCTGCGGAAATCTTTACCGTTGATCCTGCCGGTGCATCCATGTCCAATATGGAGCTCCCCCTCAGCTGAACCTGCAGGATGGGAATGGGATAACTTTCGGCGCTGATGTCGGTGCCCTTCGCAAGCGAAAACACCGTCACGCCGCGCATGAGCTGGCCGGAAATCGTGCATCCCGGCACGACAGGATTCTCCTCGGCGATGGCGAACACCTGATGTTCTTTCTTCATGAACTCTTGGCCTCCCTTCATCTTCTGTCGTCATTATATCTAAAGGCAACCCGAAAATCTGTATCCACAGATACAGATTTCAAAGCTTTTTCGTGTATAATCAAGATGATACACAAAAGGGAGGAATCCGCATGGACGATGCGCTTCTGAAGAACTGTACCCTCTTCGCCGGTCTGACAGCAAAAGAGCTGCGGGACAATCTTTCCATCGTACCGCAGCACATCCAATGTTATGAAAAAGACGAAATCATCTTTCGCTTTATGGAAAATGCGGAAACCATCGGCATCATCCTGAAAGGAGAAGTCGATTCCGTCAAGCCATTTCCCAATGGCAAAGAAGTCAATGTCACCGTCCGACACCCAGGCGACCTCATCGGGCCTGCTGCCGTATTCTCCGCACAGCACCAGTACCCGTGCGACCTCCGTGCCAAGAAACCGACAACCATCATGATGTTTCATAAGAAAGACATTCTGCACCTCATGCAGAAAGACCTGCGCATCCTCGAAAATTTCACGCGGGAGCTGGCCACCGCCACGTATCTCCTGCAAGAGCGCCTGGAACTGCTTTCCTATAGCGGCATCGCCCAGAAAATTGCGCATTATCTCCTGATGCAGTCCCGCAAAAACGAAACCGCACGCATCCGCATTCCCGAATCCATCTCCCACTGGGCTTCCCTGATGAACGTCTCCCGCCCCTCTCTGCACCGAGAGCTGCATGCCTTGGAAACGAAGGGCATCATCACATATCAGACACCGTTCATCTCCATCGAGAACGCTGCGACGCTAAGGGACATGCTCCAGAAATAGGCACGCAAAAAACTGCCGCAGCCACACTATGACCGCGACAGCCTTTTGCATATTTTTACATCTCTAATTTTATCCCAGCAGCGCCTCGACCTGCTCTTTCGGCACGAGGCCGACGGACTGGTTCTTGAGCTTGCCGTTCTCGAAGACGAGGAGCGTCGGGATGCTCATGATCTGGAACTTTTCGGCGAGCTTCGGCTGCTCGTCGACGTTGACTTTGCCGACTTTGACGTCTGCGTGCGCTTCGGCGACCTGGTCGACGATGGGCGAGAGCATGCGGCATGGGCCGCACCAAGACGCCCAGAAGTCGACGAGGACTTTGCCCTGTGCGTTCTCGACTTCATTTGCAAAATTTTCTGCCGTGATTTCTACCGTTGCCATGATGAATTCCTCCTATGCTGTGCGGCGGCGCTTTGCTGGCCGCTTGCTCGTTCTTGTCTTTCGTTTCCTAGGATGATTTCATTATAGCCCCGTGGGGTATGTTTTTCCGTGAGCAGGTCACGCTCATACCTTCGCAGATACATTCCTGCGAAAATTCACTGTCTACCTTCGACACACCCCCAGTCAGCTTCGCTGACAGCCCCCTCGGAGAGGGGGTCAGAGAATGCATTGCTTGCGTCACCCCAACGCGACATCGAGTGCCATCATGAGCGTGAAGCCGAAGGCGAAGGCTAGGACGCCGATGTCGGTGTGCTCGCCTGCGCTCATTTCGGGGATGAGTTCTTCGACGACGACGTAGAGCATCGCGCCGGCCGCGAACGACAGGAGATACGGCAGAATCGGGATGACGAAGCTCGCGGCGAGGATGGTCAGGAAGCCGCCGATGGGCTCGACGAGCCCGGAGAGCACGCCGAGGCGGAACGCTTTCGTGCGCGTCTTCCCCGCTGCCCGCAGCGGCATCGAGACGATGGCGCCTTCGGGAAAGTTCTGGATCGCGATGCCGATGGAGAGTGCGAGCGCCGCACCGGGCGTGATGTCGCCGCCGCCTGCTGCCCAGCCCGCGAGCACGACGCCGACGGCCATGCCTTCCGGGATGTTGTGGAGCGTCACGGCAAGTGCCATCATGATCGTCTTCGAGAGATGGCTCTGCGGCCCTTCGGCCTCGTCGCTCCCCATGTGAAGATGCGGGATGACGTGATCGAGGAGCAGCAGAAACAGCGTGCCGACCCAGAAGCCGATGACGGCGGGCAGGAACGCGAGATCACCGAGGTGCGCGCTTTCTTCCATGGCCGGGATCAAGAGGCTCCAGACAGACGCCGCGACCATGACGCCGGCTGCGAAGCCCAGGAGCATCTTCTGGACGTGCATGGAGAGCTCGTGCTTCATGAAGAACACGCAGGCCGCGCCAAGCGCCGTGCCGAGAAAAGGAATCGCGAGCCCTTCGAGGATGATGGGCGAAAAGATTTCGTGCATGAAAAAAACTCCCTGTCGAATGGTTTCTGTTGGTTCCATTCGACAGGGAGGCGGGAAATCCTGCCTGTGGAGCTTTTGAGGGGTGCCGGGGGTTCAGTGTTCAGAGCTCACTCCGGCAGGATGTCCGTGATGCTCTCATGCGCGAGCTCGATGGCCGTGCCGAGCTCGTCGCGCGTGATGTTGAGCGGCGGATTGAAATAAAGGATGTCACCAAGCGGACGCAGGACGAGGCCGCGCTCGAGCGCTTTCTTGTAAATGGCATAGCCCGTGCGCTTCTTCGCGTCGAGCGGCGTCTTCGCCTCTGGGTCTTTGACGAGCTCGATGGCATGGATGAGGCCGATATGGCGGATCTCGCCAACATTCGGATGATGCGCGAACGCCTTGTCGAGCTCGGCCGTCAGCCACTTTGCCGTCTCGGCTGCTTTCTCGAGGATATGTTGCTCTGTCATGATCTTCTGCACGGCAAGCGCGGCAGCGCAGCCGATCGGGTTGCCTGCATATGTATGGCTGTGCGGGAACGCCTTGCCTTCGCCATAGTCCGCATAGAACGCATCATAGATTTCGTCGCTGACACACGTGACGGACATCGGCAGGTAGCCGCCCGTCAGGCCTTTCGAAATGCACATGACATCGGGCGAGATGCCAGCCTGCTCGCACGCGAACATCGTGCCCGTGCGGCCGAAGCCCGTCGCGATTTCGTCGGCGATGAGCTTGACGTCGTACTTGTCGCAGAGGGCGCGGAGCTTCTTGAGGTAGAGTGGCGGATAGATGCGCATGCCCGCGCTGCCCTGCAGCAGCGGCTCGACGATCATCGCGGCCGTCTCATGTGCGTGCTCCTTGAAAGCCTTTTCCGCATGCTCGAAGCATTCGCACTGGCAGTGCTCGCGATTTTTGCCATACGGGCAGCGGAAGCAGTCCGGTGCCTGCACATGGATGTTGTCCATCATCATCGGCTGGTACATCTTCGCAAAGAGATCCATGCTGCCGACGGACAGCGCACCGATCGTCTCGCCGTGATAGCCCTCCGTCAGGCACATGAAGCGCTGCTTCTCGGGCTTGCCCGTCTGGTGGTAGAACTGGAAGCACATCTTGAGCGCAGCTTCGACGGACGACGAGCCGTTGTCGTTGAAATGGAACTTGTTGATGCGGTCCGGCGTGATGTCCACAAGGCGCTCGGCGAGCTCGATGGCCGGACGATGCGAAAAGTTCGCGAAAATGACGTGTTCGAGGCTGTCGAGCTGCTCCTTGATGGCCTCATTGATCTCGGGATTGCAATGGCCGAGCAGATTCGCCCACCACGAACTCACGATGTCGAGGTATTTCTTGCCGTGGATGTCATAGAGCCAGGGGCCTTTCGCATGGTCGATGACCATCGGCGGCAGCGTCTCGTAGTCCTTCATCTGCGAACACGGATGCCAGATATGCGCGAGGTCGCGCTCTTCCCAGGATGCCTGCTGTTTTTCCGTCATGTCGATTGCTCTCCCCTTCATTTGTAAAGCGCCGCGAGTTTTTCCGCGTCCATCGCGAGGTCGGTGTCGCCCTTCTTCACATAGGCCACGACATCGACGCCCGTGAGCTCCTTGACCATCACGGCATTGTCTTCCTCCATGAAATCGCCCGGATGGCTGTTGTTGAAGATGACGCCCGCGACCGGAATGTTCCGCATGCGCAGATGCTCGATCGTCAGCACGACAGCGTTGATCGTGCCGAGCCCCGCGTCGGCGATGACAAGCGTCGGCAGGCCGAGCTTCACGACGAGGTCGTCGAGAATGACATGGCGCTCGTCATCCCAGCGCAGCGGGCAGATGATGCCGCCGCTGCCTTCCATCGTGAGGAAATCGTACTTCGCGAGTGCCCGCTCGTAGTCTTTTTCGACCTTTTCAAAATCAATGGGCTCGTTTGCGCGGCGTGCCGCGAGATGCGGCGAGACGGCTTCTTCGTAAATGTAGGAGACGAGGTTCGGAATCGTTTCGCCGATGCTGGCGACCTTGTTGACGTGGAGCGCGTCGCCCGGCAGCAGCGAGCCGTCCTCAGCCCGTACCGCGCCCGACAGCGCCGCCTTGTAGTAGCCCGCGTTCTTGCCCGCGTCGCGCAGGCATTTGACGATGAGCCCCGTCACATATGTCTTGCCGATGTCCGTGCCCGTGCCCGTGATGAAAAGACCTTTTCCCATACATGTCGCTTCTTTCTATAAAGATGTTTTTGCTTTTATGCGCGATGCGCAGAGATGCCGTTCGCTGGTTCCGCCTCGACCGTCGCCGGATGGAGCCAGATGCCCGCCGCCTTGAGCCGTACGGCCAGTCCTGCTGCCGCGACGCAGAGCAGGAAGTCCGGCGGCGCCTGCAGGATGCCGCAGTAGAAGATGGCCGCCCAGAGCGCAATCGGCGCGTCGATGACGTAGTTCGAGAAGATATAGAACCAGCTGATGCCGATGAGGTAGACAATCGCCATGCCGCCGACATTGACGAGCAAGAGCGTCTTGAACGAGACGTGCGTGACACGCCGCGCGTACCGCCCGCAGAACCACGCCTGCAGCACGAAGCCCAAAAGATAGCCGAACGTCGGCTGCAGCACATAGGCCGGCCCGCCGCCCGAAGCGAAGACCGGCACGCCGACGAGGCCCAAGAGGATGTACGCCGCGACCGCGACGGCACCGAGCCGCGCACCGAGCAGGAGCCCCGCGAGCAGCGTGAAGAGGAACTGGAGCGTGTAGACGTCCGTCCCGACCGGGATGCGCACGAACGTGCCGACCGTGATGAGCGCGATGAACAGCGCGCAGAGCACGAGTTCGCGCAGTTGCATGTTTTTCATTGGATGTTTCTCTCCTTTCGTATCAACCTATAAAATATAATTGGTTAACTAGTTGGGCAAAAAAAGAACTGCTACTGAATCCAGTAACAGTTCGTAATCGCACCCACGAAAGTTACGTCATGCATATTGATGCGTCATGCAGGGGACCGCCGACTTCGTCGGCATAAGCGAACTCTAAGCGCTAAAGCGCTAAGAGCCTGCTTATCCCCCTGCCCTTCGGGCCCGTCCCCCCTCTGAGAGGGGGCTTCCAAAGGTTTCAGAACTTCAGCGTCACGCCGACGCCGATGCCGTCTTCGTGGCGGCCTTCGTCCGGCTTGAAGTTGTGATAGTTGAGGTTGGCGTCGAGATTCGCGATGATGTTCTTGTTGATGCCGACCTGCGTCTCGTTGAAGTCTTTGCCTGCCGCATACGATGCATAGGCGTCGAAGCCGAAGATTTTCGGCGTGCTGACAGAGGCGCCGATGAAGGCGTTGCTCTTGTCGCCCGGCAGGTTCCAGCGGTAGCCGCCGATGGCCTTGACCTCGGAGCCGATGATGTCATACTGCAGATAGGCCGCATCCTGGTGGTTGTACTCATCGCGGTCCATGTATTCATAGCCGACGGTTGCCTTGCCCGTGACTTTGTGCTCGACATAGGCGCCTTTCGTGTTCGCGCCGATGGCGGTCTCATGCGCCGCCATCTGGTTGACAGGTGCGGCCATCGCCGACGCGCCAAGGAGACTGGCGGCCAGCGTGAGGCCTGCGATGCGTTTCAAATTCTTCATGATAGGGTCCCTCCAAGTTCTCTCAAAAGCACTTATCTTCTTTTCTGCTTTCATTGTAGCAGAAAAGGCTTAGAAGCGCAAAGGAGGAGCTTTAGGGCTTCAGTCCCTATCACGAAGCTTGTCTTCCGAGAGCAGCGATTCGAGACGGCCGACGGTCATCTCTTCATCCGAGTAGACCTTGATGCCATGCGCTTCTAAAAGCGCCGCGCAGACGCCCATGCCTTTCATCGTCTTGCCGTCGAACTTGCCCGTATGGACGAAATGCGTGCCGCACGACGGGCTGCGCTCCTTGAGAATCGCGACGCGCACATGGTACGCCTCGGCGATCTTCAGCACTTTTTCCGCGCCCGTGATGAGGTATTCCGTCGTGTCCTGCCCGTTCTTGTCGAGTGCATGCCCCTTGCCCGCGAGGACTTTCTCGCCCGACGTGCGCTGGAGCTCCATCGGCGGCCGCGGAATCGGCAGCATGGCAAAGCACTCCGGGCAGACGGCGATGAAACGTCCGCGCTCATTGTACTTCATGAGAAGATCATTCGTCTTGACGCCGCCGTCGAAACGGACGCGATGTCCGACGAGGCAGGCACTGATGAGAATCATCTACATACATCTTCTTTCTAACGCCCACGTCCCGGCATCCTTGCCAAAAACTGTTTCAGCGCTG
>CACZFT010000060.1 GCA_902780535.1 uncultured Selenomonas sp.
TCCATCATCGCGAAGCTCAACCTCCGTTCCACGGTCGAGCGCTGAGCGGAAGACTTTTTCGGAGGCTGTTGCATTCATCGTATGCAACAGCCTCTTTTTCGATGACAGTGAAAGGCTGGATGGAAGGGAGGGGAGAGCTTGCTCCGTATCACGAATTTTTCCGTGCCGTTTGACGATGCTTCGCCGCTCGAAAAATTGGCGGCAAAGCGCCTCAAGACGGCGGCGCAGGACATCGCAGATGTCACGGTCATCCGCAAGGCCGTCGATGCGCGGCGGTATCGCGGCGCGCCGATTTCGTTCGTCTATATGCTCGATGTCGCCCTGCGCGATGCGAAAGCAGAAAAGCGCGTGCTTGCGCGGCTGCGGCGTGACAAGAACGTCGCACTGCATCAGGAAAAGGCAAGCGAGCCCGTGCCCGAGCGGCCGCTCGCGGATGGCGAGCATCGTCCTGTCGTCGTGGGCTTCGGCCCGGCCGGGATGTTTGCGGCGCTGACGCTGGCAAGGGCGGGGCAGTGTCCGCTCGTCCTGGAGCGCGGTCAGGATGTCGATAGGCGCCATGCCGATATTGAGCGATTCTGGCAGGGCGGCGCGTTCTTGCCGCAGTCGAACGTGCAGTTTGGCGAGGGTGGCGCGGGCACGTTCTCGGATGGCAAGCTCACGACGCGCACGAATGACCCGCATATCTCCGACGTGCTCGAAGCGTTCATCGCGGCGGGCGCGCCTGAGGAAATCCGCTACCTCCACAAGCCGCACATCGGCACGGATCTCCTGCGGACGATTGTCAAGAACATCCGCAAAGAAGTCATCCGCCTCGGCGGCGAAGTGCGCTTTGGCGCACAGGTCACGGATGTGGAGCTTGCGGGCGGACAGCTCGCGGCGCTCATCGTGAATGGCGAGGAGCGCATCGCGGCGGACGCGGCGTTCTTCGCCATCGGCCACTCGGCGCGCGATACGTATGCGATGCTCTATGAAAAAGGGCTCGCGATGGAGGCGAAGGCGTTTGCCATCGGCGTGCGCATCGAGCATCCGCAGGAATTCATCGACCGCGCGCAGTATGGCGAGGACGCAGGCGATCTGCGCCTGCCCGTCGCCGACTATGCACTGACGTTTCAGGATCGCGAAACGGGGCGCGGGGCGTATTCGTTCTGCATGTGCCCCGGCGGCCATGTCGTCGCGGCGGCATCGGAAACAGGCCATCTCGTGACGAACGGCATGAGTGATTATGCGCGCGATTCGGGCGTGGCAAATGCGGCGCTCCTGGTGCAGGTCACGCCGGAGGATTTCGGCGATGGCGTGCTCGCAGGCATCACGTTCCAGCGCAAGTATGAGGCGCTGGCTTACGAGCTCGGCGGGCGGAACTATTTCGCGCCCGTGCAGACGGTCGGCGACTTCCTCGCGGGACGACAGGGGAGTACGGACTTCCTCGTTGCGCCGTCGTATCGGCCGGGCGTCGTGTCCGCCGATTTGCACGACTGCCTGCCCGGCATCGTGACGGCGACGCTCGCGCATGCGCTGCCGCAGTTTGGCAAGAAGATTCCGGGCTTTGACGCGCCCGATGTGCCGATGACAGGCATCGAGACGCGCTCGTCTGCCCCGTGCCGCATCCGCCGCGACCGCGCGACATTCGTAGCTGAGCGCACGCCCGGCATCTACCCGATTGGTGAAGGCGCGGGGTATGCAGGAGGCATCATGAGCGCGGCCGTCGATGGCATGAAAGCGGCACTGGCGTATCTTTCGCATGAATAATTTGGAGGCTATTTGCCTTACGGCAAATGGCTAAGATATCCCTAAGCGCTAAAGCGCCAAGGGCTATCTTAAGGAGGACAATTCCATGGCAAGACTTTTTGGAACCGACGGCGTCCGCGGCGAAGCGAATGTGACGCTGCTGCCGGAGATGGCGTACCGTCTCGGACGAGCGGCGACGCTGTATTTCGGCAAGGAGGATGAGCAGCCGCTCATCCTGATCGGCCGCGACACGCGCATTTCGGGCGAGATGTTCGAGGCGGCGCTGACGGCGGGCTATCTCGCACGCCGCCACAAGGCGAAGGCGGGCATCGTGATTTCGGCCTCGCACAACCCGTTTCATGACAACGGCATCAAGTTCTTTGGCGGCGACGGCTACAAGCTGCCGGATGCGGTCGAGGACGAGCTCGAGGCCATCGTGCACCAGCTCGAGAAGGACGATACGCTTGCGCGTCCGTCCGGCGAGAAAATCGGCCACATCGAGTATCGCGCCGATCTCCTGAACCAGTACATCGATTTCGTGCTTTCGACGTGCCACGAGCGCTTCGACGGCATGAACATCGTGCTCGACTGCGCGAATGGTGCGTCGTACCAGGTCATGCCGCGCGTGCTGCGCGAGCTCGGCGCGAAGGTCAAGGTCATCCATGCGCTGCCGAACGGCGTCAACATCAACGACGGGTGCGGCTCGACGCATCTCGAGTCCTTGCAGCGCACGGTGCTCGAGACGCATGCGGATTTCGGCATCGCGCATGACGGCGATGCCGACCGCTGCCTCTGCGTCGATGAAAAGGGCCAGATCATCGACGGCGACCACATCCTCGTGATGTGCGCACAGGACATGATCAAGGCGGGCACTCTGCCTTATAGCACGGTCGTCACGACGGTCATGGCGAACATCGGTTTCCACAAGGCCATCAAGGCGGCGGGCGGCCGCGCTGAAATCACGCAGGTCGGCGACCGCTACGTCCTCGAGAACATGCTGAAGAACGGCTATAAGATTGGCGGCGAGCAGTCCGGCCACATCATCTTCACGGACTTCAGCACGACGGGCGACGGCCCGATTACGGCGCTGCAGGTGCTTTCGTCGCTGAAGCGCAGCGGCCGTAAGGCATCTGACCTCACGAACCTCATGACGACGTATCCGCAGCTGCTCGTCAACGTCAAGGTCGCGACGAAGGACGGCTGGGAAGAAAATGAGGCCATCAAGGCCGCAATCAAGAAGGGCGAGGAAGAGCTCGGCAGCGACGGCCGCATCCTCGTGCGCCCGTCCGGCACGGAGCCGCTGATCCGCGTCATGGCCGAGGGCCCTGACCAGGCGCAGCTCGACACAATCTGCAACGCGATTGCAGACGTCGTCAAAAAGGAGCAAGGCTGATGCGGCCGGTCATCGTCTTCACGAGCTTCGGCGTCGCAGATAAAGAAGTGCGCGAGCGCACGCTCGGCAGCATCGTGCTCGACCTGCGTGCAAAATTCAAGGACTGGGACGTCATCGAGGCGTACACGTCATCATTTCTGCGCAAGAAGATTGCGAAAGACGAAGGCATCACGATTCCGTCGCTTGACGAGGCGCTCGAAAAGCTCGCGCAGGATGGCTGCCCGCGCGTCCTGATTCTGCCATCGCACCTGACGCCGGGCGAAGAATATGAGAAGAAAGTCCGCGCGGCCTATGAAGCGTACAAGGGACGCATCGCGCGTCTTACGCTTGCAGGTCCGGTCTTCGAGAGCCCGGCTGACGATGCGAAAGTTCTGACGTCGCTGTTTCTCGACCTCCATGTCCGTCCGCGCGAGGAGCTCGTGCTCATGGGGCATGGTTCGCCGCATCAGCACAATCCCGTCTATGACCGCCTCCAGCAGCATATCGACCGGGAAGACCTGGCCGTCCATGTCGGCGTGCTCGAGCCGTCCGACCGTCCGAATTTCGATGATGTCGTTGCGCATCTTCAGAAAACAGGCCACAAGGACGTGCTGCTCGCGCCGCTGCTCCTGACGGGCGGCACGCATGTACAGGACGATATGGCAGGCGACGGCCCCGACTCGTGGAAGTCACGCCTCGAAGCCGCAGGATACAATGTGCGCGTGAGCCCCTACGGACTCGGCGAGTATCCGGCGTTCCGTGTGCTCTACCTCGAGAAGGCAGAAGCAGCGATGTGAAGGCTCGATAAAGAACGATAACTTTTGTGCATGGTTCGAATTCTCATAAAATATTTCAAATTGTGTACACAATGCTTTATACTAATGGTTGAGGGCGGATTCATCGCCCTTGCCATGCAATCTTACCAAATCCCATCATCGGAAAACTATCAAATGAGGTGAGTGTATGTCACAACCAGTCACGACAAACCCCTTCATCATCATGCTGATCAACATGACGGTCGTTTTCGCCGTCCTGATCGCGCTGGGATTCGTCATCAACCTGATTCATTACATCGACCCGACGAAGCCGAAAAAGGTCCAGGAAGCGCCTCAGGCCGCCGCACCAGCGCCAGCACCAGCTCCTGCGCCGGCGCCAGCGCCGGAAGTTGCCGACGGCGTGTCGCAGGAGGTCGTTGCCGTCATCGCTGCCGCGCTCATGAGCTATGGCTATGGGCCGCAGCAGATTCGTGCCGTGCGCCCGATCGAGCGTGAGGCTTGGAAGCGTTCCGGCCGTACGTTCGGCGTCACGCAGACCGTCGAATAAGGCAGAAGGGAGGAACTACACATGGAACTTTTGAATGCATTCGTTGTATCGCTGCAGGCCGTCTGGGCGAACAGTGGTTTTGCGTCGTTCACGGTCGGCAACGGCATTATGATTCTCGTCGGCCTCGTGCTCTTGTACATGGCCATTGCCAAGGAATTCGAGCCGCTGCTCTTAGGCCCGATTGCGTTTGGCTGCATTCTCGCGAACTTCCCGAACACGGGATTCCTCGATGAGATGGGCGTCATGATGGCCATCAACTTCGGTATCAAGTTTGAGATTTTCCCGCCGCTCATCTTCCTCGGCATCGGCGCGATGACGGACTTCGGTCCGCTGCTCGCGCGTCCGTCGACGCTTTTGCTCGGTGCTGCTGCGCAGATCGGCGTCTTCATCGCACTTGTCGGCGCGATGCTCCTCGGCTTCACGGAGAAGCAGGCAGGCGCTATCGGCATCATCGGCGGCGCAGACGGCCCGACGGCCATCTACCTGTCGTCCGTGCTCGCACCGGAGCTCCTCGGCGCCATCGCCGTCGCAGCGTACTCGTACATGTCGCTCGTCCCGCTGATCCAGCCGCCCGTCATGAAGCTCCTCACGTCGCAGAAAGAGCGCGAAGTCGTCATGGAGCAGCTGCGCCCCGTCACGCGTTTCGAGCGCATCTGCTTCCCGATTGTCGCTGCCATCCTCATCAGCCTGCTGCTGCCGCCGATTGCATCGCTCCTCGGCATGCTGATGCTCGGCAACCTGTTCCGCGAGTCCGGCGTCATGGATCGCCTCTCGGATACGGCACAGAATTCGCTCTGCAACATCGTCACGATCTTCCTCGCCACCGGCACGGGCATGACGATGAGCGCTGACAAGTTCCTGACGGCGCAGACGCTCGAGATCATCTTCCTCGGCCTCGTTGCGTTCATCTTCGGCACGGCAGGCGGCGTCCTGTTCGGCAAGATCATGTGCCGCGTCTCGGGCTGGAAGATCAACCCGCTCATCGGTTCGGCCGGTGTCTCCGCCGTCCCGATGGCCGCGCGCGTCAGCCAGGTCGTCGGCATGAAGGCAAAGCCGGGCAACTACCTGCTCATGCATGCCATGGGTCCGAACGTTGCCGGCGTCATCGGCACGGCCGTCGCTGCCGGCACGATGCTCGCCATGATGAAATAACGTTTCAAAAGAACTCTCAGGCTTCCTCGTTTTCGGGGGAGCCTTTTTCTTGTGCGCGGATGATTGACATGAAAAATTTTCCGTTGTATGATAAACAAAACGAATCAATGCACTTGGGTTATCAAGTAAATGCAAGAAACAGGGGGTACCACATCACATGAGCGGAATTTTTTACGGCATCGGCGTCGGCCCTGGCGACCCGGAACTCTTGACGGTCAAAGCCATCAACGCCATCAAGAAAGCAGACGTCCTCATTGCGCCGAAGACGGAGAAGAAGGACGGCAGCGTCGCGCTGAGCATCGCGAAGCCGTATCTGAAGCCGGACATCGAGATCGTCTATCAGGTCTTCCCGATGGTCAAGGGTTTTGCCGAGGATGATTCCGCATGGAAGGCGAACAAGGAGGAAATCCTCTCGCTCCTCAAAGCGGGCAAGAATGTCGCGTTCCTGACGCTCGGCGACCCGATGTTCTACAGCACGTACATCTACGTCTTCCGCCTGCTCGAAAAAGAGGATGTCACGGTTGAGACGATTCCGGGTATCCCGGCGTTCATCGGCATCGGCAGCCAGGTTGGCTATCCGATTGTCGAGGGCGACGATGTGCTGTCCGTCATCCCGGCGACGGCACCGAAAGAGAAGATTGAGAAAGCACTCGCAGCATCCGACAACGTCGTGCTCATGAAGGTCTACAAGAATTCGGACGAGGTCACGGAGCTGCTCGAGCAGCAGGGGCTTGCCAAGCAGGCCGTGCTCGTAAGCCGTCTCGGCCTGCCGGAAGAGCGCATCATCCGCGACATCTCGGCCCACAAGGGCGAGAAGCTCAACTACCTCTCGACGATTCTTACGCGCAAAGACTGAGCTTTAGGAGGCGCAATTTCATGAAACGCATCATTCTCGGTTTCCTGATCGGCTGCATGCTGCTCGTCTTCGCGGGCTGCGGCGGCGCGCCGCAGGGGGCTTCGTCCTCTTCTTCGTCGAGCGCGAGTTCTTCGGCGACGTTTGCAACGATTGACGACGCGATGGGCCGCACGGTCACGATCGACAAGAAGCCGGAGCGCATCGTCGTGACGTCGGCGTCGTTCCTCGAGCCGCTGCATGAAGTCGGCGGTGATGTCGTCGGCCGTCCGGATTCGAAGACGCAGATGCCGGACTATGCGAAGGACAAAGCATCGGTCGGCAAGGTCTACCAGATCGACCTCGAAAAAGTCCTCGCCTGCGAACCGGATCTCGTCATCGTCAACAAGGGTATGAACGAGAAGCTCGTCGGTTCGCTCGAAGAGAGCGGCATCAAGACGATCGTCGTCGATATGAAGAGCTATGACGATGTCAAGAACATGGTCAGGATTTTCTCGCAGGTCACAGGCGAGACGGTAAAGGGCGACGAGCTCGTGAAGTCGATGGACGACAAGATTGCGGCCATCACGAAGAAGATTCCGCAGGACAAGCACCGCGTTGCCATCCTCCACAGCACGAACCAGGGCCTGACAGTGCAGCTCGACGGCAGCATCGCGGGCTCCGTCACGAAGATGCTCGGCTGGGAGAACGTCGCGTCGGGCGAGACGCCGCTCGAGAAGAATCCGGACGCCGCACCGTACAGCCTCGAAACGCTCGTGCAGCAGAATCCGGAAATCATCTTCGTCACGAGCATGGGCAAACTTGATGAAATCAAAGCGTCGATGGAGCAGACGATTGCCGATAATCCGGCTTGGCAGACGTTGCCTGCCATCCAGCAGGGCAAACTCTATTATCTGCCGCAGGACCTCTTCCTCTTGAGCCCAGGCATCCATTACCCGGAGGCCGTCGAGACGATGGCAAAGCTCGTCTATCCTGAGGCTTTCAAATGATGCGCGGCAGTTCGCATGGACGGCAAGTGCTGCTTCTGGCGGCATTTGCCGTTTTGGCGTGTCTTGCTGCCGTGTTTTCCATCATGAAGGGCTCGGTCGAGATTCCGCTTGATGAAATCCTCGGTGCCCTTCAGGGGCAGCAGGGGACGCATGCGCAGATTCTCATGAACATCCGCCTGCCGCGCACCATCGTGGCCCTGCTCGTCGGCGTGAATCTCGCGCTGTCAGGCGCCATCCTGCAAGCCGTCATGAAGAACCCGCTCGCCGACCCGCATATCATCGGCATCTCGTCAGGCGCGGGCCTCACAGGCATCCTCGTCATGCTGCTGCTGCCGGAGTACGGTGCGCTCGTGACGCCGGCGGCATTCGTCGGCGCGCTCGGCGCGGCTGTGCTCATTTACATCCTCGCATGGAAGAACGGCATCCGGCCCGTGCGCATCATCCTCGCGGGCGTCGCGGTCTCGGCGTTCCTCGGCGCGGGCATCTCGGCGCTCATGATCATCTACAGCGACCGCGTGCACAGCGCGCTGCTGTTCATGGTCGGCGGCCTGTCGGCGCGCAGCTGGCCGCATGTTGCGATGCTCTGGCCGTATGCGCTCATCGGCACGTGTTTGGCGTTTCTCGGTGCACGTCATCTGAACATCCTGCAGCTCGGCGATGAAATGGCACGCGGACTCGGCCTGCGCGTCGAGCTCACGCGCATCGTCATGACGGCCATTGCGGCGCTCCTCGCGGCGAGCTCGGTCTCCGTCGTGGGCCTCCTCGGTTTCGTCGGCCTCATCGTGCCGCATGCGGCGCGTCTCATGCTCGGTACGGATTATCGCTTCCTGCTGCCGGGCGCGGCACTCCTCGGCGCGGCGGTGCTGACGGCGAGCGACACGGTCGCGCGCGTGGCCTTTGCACCTGTCGAGCTCCCGGTCGGCATCCTCATGGCCGCGCTCGGTGCGCCGTTCTTCCTGTTCCTGCTCAGAAGGGAGCTCTGATGGTATGGAACTCTCTGTCAGAAATATCACGGTCGCCATCGAAAAGAAAGTCATCCTGCAGGACGTCAGCCTGACATTTCCAGAAGGGAAGCGCACGGCCATCATCGGGCCGAATGGTGCAGGCAAATCGACGCTTCTTAAAACCATCTCGGGCACGATGAAACCGCGTACGGGTGAAGTATTGCTCGATGGCGAAGACGTGCGCAAGATGAAGCGCAAGATGCTCGCGCGCAAGCTTGCCATCCTGCCGCAGGGCATGACGGCGCCGCCCGACACGACGGTCGAGCAGCTTGTCGATTACGGCCGCTTTCCGTATCGCGGCCTGCTCGGGGCCGAGGATGCCAAGGCCGACCGCGAGGCCGTCGCCTGGGCCATCGACGCCACGCACCTCGCAGACTACCGCAAGCAGCAGGTCATGACGCTCTCGGGCGGCGAACGTCAGCGCGCCTTCCTCGCCATGGCGCTTGCGCAAAAGCCAGAAATCCTCTTGCTCGACGAACCGACAACGTATCTCGACATCGCGCATCAGCTCGAAGTCATGAACATCATCACGGAAATCAACCGCAAGTATCAGATGACGATCATCATGGTGCTCCACGACATCAATCATGCGCTCCAATACGCCGACGAGATTGTCGTCATCAAAGACCACGGCATCTACGGCCAGGGCACGCCGAAAGAACTCATGACCGTCGAGACTGTTGCGAACGTCTACGGCGTCCGCGCCGACTTCTTCACAAACAGCCAGGGCGTCACGGTACTCTCGCCCATCGAACTGGTACGTCCCCGCTGACGTACCAGTTTTTTGTAACGTTTTCAGATCATCTGCCCTCTTTTCGTGGACATTTTTAAAATCCAGGGTAGCATTTATGGACGTTTGATGGTATAATATCCCACAGACACGAACAAGAATGCTAAATAAACATACGATGTATGATACCTTGGAGGCCAGAACATGGGAAAAGAGAAAAATGGGTTCTTCCTCGTACGCGAGGAGATTCTGCCGGAAGCCATCAAGAAGACGATCCGCGTCAAGGAGATGCTGAAGCGCGGGGATGCGCGCACGATCAATGAGGCGGTCGAGAAGATGGACCTCTCGCGCAGTGCGTATTACAAGTACAAGGATTACGTGTTCCCGTTTTACGAGGCGAGCCAGAACAAGATTGTCACGCTGACGTTTCTCCTCGAGCATAAGAAAGGCGTGCTTTCGAGCGTGCTCAACACGATTTCGGCGGATTCGGGCAGCGTGCTGACAATCAATCAGGGCATCCCCTTGCAGGGCGTGGCGAATGCAACGGTCTCCATCGAGACGGCGCAGCTTTCCGTCGATCTCGAGGCGCTGCTCGACAAGCTCCGCATGGTGGACGGCGTCAAGCGGCTCGAAGTGCTCGGACAGGCGTGAAGGAAAGAGGTGTGTCGATGATGAAAGAAGCCATCAAGATCGGTCTCCTCGGGTCCGGCACGGTCGGTTCAGGCGTTGTCCGCGTGCTGAAGGAGAATATGGAGGAAATCACGGCGCGCGTCGGCACACGTCTCGTGCTGGCGAAAGTCCTCGTGCGTGACAAGAAGAAGCCGCGTCCGTACCTCGAAGACGTCGAGCTCACGGACCGCGTCGAGGACATCCTCGAGGATGAGGAAATCTCGGTTGTCGTCGAAGTCATGGGCGGCCTGCATCCGGCAAAGGAGTACATGCTCCGCGCGATGGAGGCGGGCAAGAGCGTCGTGACGGCGAACAAGGACGTCGTCGCGCAGTTCGGCCAGGAGCTCTTCGACATGGCGGAGAAGCATGACGTCGATTTCCGCTTCGAGGCGAGCGTCGGCGGCGGCATCCCGATCATCATGCCGCTGAAGCAGTGCCTGACGGCGAACCGCATCTCGGAAGTCCTCGGCATCGTAAATGGCACGACGAACTACATGCTGACGAAGATGAGCGAGGAGGGCATGAGTTACGACGACGTGCTCAAAGAGGCGCAGGAGAAAGGCTACGCTGAGGCGAATCCTTCGGCGGATGTCGATGGCCTCGATGCGGCGCGCAAGGCGGCCATCCTTTCGTCCATCGCGTTCAACATGCGCATCAGCCTCGCGGATGTTTCCGTCGAGGGCATTACGAAAATCACGCCGGAGGACATCAGCTATGCGAAGAACCTCGGCTATGTCGTGAAGCTGCTTGCGATTGGCAAGGAAACGGAGGACGGCATCAACGTGCGCGTCCATCCGGTCTTTTTGCCGAAAGAGCATCCGCTCGCGTCCGTGAATGGCGTTTACAATGCCATCTTCGTGCGCGGCAACGCCATCGGCGAGGCGATGTTCTATGGCCCGGGCGCGGGCAGCCTGCCGACAGCGTCGGCCGTCGTCGCCGACATCATCGACGTTTCGCGCGACATCGTCACGCATTCGTTCGGGCGCCTGAACTGCACCTGCTATCGGGAAAAAGTGCTCTGCCCGATCGAGAAGACGCAGTCGTCGTACTATGTGCGCCTGCTCGTCGAGGACAAGCCCGGCGTGCTCGGCGCGATTGCGACGGCGTTCGGCAATGCCGATGTGAGCCTGCAGTCGGTCATCCAGACGCAGCGCAACGGCAACGAGCAGGCGGAAATCGTCGCAATCACGCACTGCGTCTCGCATGCGAATATCCTCGCAGCGCTCGGCGTGCTGAAAGCGCTGCCGGTCGTGAGCGAAGTCCGCAATCTCATCCGCGTAGAAAATGACCGGGGGTAATCGCATGGCAGATCGCAGCATCCGCGTCCGCGTGCCGGGCACG
>CACZFT010000061.1 GCA_902780535.1 uncultured Selenomonas sp.
GTGCCGCATGCGCTCGTCCGCCTGCGCCGCGCCCAGCATGGACAGAAGTAAAAAGAAGTCATGTCTTTTTTCAAAAAATCGGGGAAAGACATCGTTTACAACTTGACAAGTCCACTGGACAGGGATAGAATGGAATCACTCTAGTGAAAGAAAAGGGGCAGAAATATGTCGAAAGTCAACATCGATTGGAACAGCCTCGGGTTCAGCTATCAGCCGATCTCGCAGCGCTACGTCGCGAACTACAAGGATGGCAAATGGGGAAAAGGCGGCCTCACGGACGACGCGAACATCGTCCTCAATGAGTGCGCCGGCATCCTTCAGTACTGCCAGCAGGTCTTTGAGGGCCTCAAGGCGTACAAGACGAAGGACGGCCGCGTCGTCACGTTCCGTCCGGACATGAACGCGAAGCGCATGGTGGATTCTGCAAAGCGCGTCGAGATGCCGCCGGTACCGGAAGAGATGTTTATGGAAGCCGTCGACGAAGTCGTCCGCGCCAATGAGGACTGGATTCCGCCGTTCGAGTCGGGCGGCGCGCTCTACCTCCGTCCGTACCTCTTCGCGACGGGCTCCGTCATCGGCGTCAAGCCGGCAGACGAGTACCAGTTCCGCCTGTTCGGCACGCCGGTCGGCTCGTACTTCAAGAACGGCGTCAAGCCGATCACGATCTGCACCAGCGATTACGACCGCGCTGCCCCGCGCGGCACGGGCAGTATCAAGGCCGGCCTGAACTACGCCATGAGCCTCTATCCGTACATCCTCGCTCATCAGAACGGCTTTGACGAGAACATGTTCCTCGATCCGGCGACGCGCACGTACGTCGAGGAGACGGGCGGTGCGAACTTCCTCTTCGTCACGAAGGACGGCACGCTCGTCACGCCGAAGTCCGATTCCATCCTGCCGTCGATCACGCGTCGTTCGCTCATCGACATCGCGAAGAACCTCGGCATGAAGGTCGAGCATCGTCCCGTCAAGCTCGCAGAAGTCGGCGATTTCGCTGAGTGCGGCCTCTGCGGCACGGCAGCCGTCATCTGCCCGGTCGGCAAAGTCGTCGACCACGGCAAGGAAATCAACATCGCCAGCGGCATGGAGAAGATGGGCCCCGTGCTCCAGAAGCTCTACGACACGCTGCGCGGCATCCAGCTCTGCGAGATCGAAGGCCCTGCTGGCTGGGTTCACGAAGTCAAATAATGGTGCGTTTTTTGCACAGCCAGGGAAAATCCTGGGGGCATCTGCCCTCAGGATTTTTCTTTATGACGAAAATTCTTTGATGGTAACAAGGATTTTTCAGATTTTTGCTAGAATAAAGTAGTTAGAATACATGTATCGTGTAGATTTTAGGAAATCCGGATGGCTTGTCCGCGAGGGGAGGGTTGCTCATGCCAATCGATTTCCAATTACCGCAAGTGCCGTTCCAGGTGCGGGGCATCCTCTCGACCGTCGGACCGCTCGACATCCTCGACATCCTCATCGTCGCCATCATCCTTTATAAAGTCTATGAGATGCTGCAGGATACGCGCGCCATCACGCTCGTCAAGGGCCTCCTCGTGCTGCTCGGCATCACGCTCGTCTGCAACTGGATGGAGCTCCATGTCATCTCATGGCTGCTGCAGAAGACCGTCACGCTGATTTTCGTCGCGCTGCCAATCGTGTTCCAGCCGGAACTGCGGCGCGCGCTCGAACACCTCGGGCAGGGGCGGTTCCTCGGCAATGCCGCGCTGCTTGACGATGAACAGGCGCGCTCCGTCGTGCACGAGCTCGTGCGCGCCGTGCGGACGCTCGCTTCGACGAAGACGGGCGCGCTGCTCGTCATCGAGCGCAACATGGGACTCAACGACATCAGTGCGACGGGCATCCAGATTGACGGCCTCATCACGGCGGAGTTTCTGCTCAATGTCTTCATCCCGAACACGCCGCTCCACGACGGTGCGGCCGTCATCCGCGGCAACCGCCTGATTGCGGCCGGATGCCTGCTGCCGCTGACGGAGAACCGCACGCTCTCGACGGAGCTCGGCACGCGCCACCGCGCGGCTATCGGCCTTTCGGAGCAATGTGACGCGCTCATCGTCGTCGTCAGCGAGGAAACGGGCACGATTTCCATCGCGGAGAACGGCCACATCATGCGCCACCTCGACAAGGAGACGCTGCAGGCCATGCTCGAACCGGCCTTTTCCTCCATGAAGCCGGGCTTCCGCGAACTGGTGGAGAACTGGAGGAAGAAGAAATGATCAACCGCATCAACAGCATCTTCCGGCGAAACCTGCCTGCGAAAATTCTCGCGCTCTGTGTCGCCGTCATCCTCTGGGTCGTCGTCATGAACGACCAGAACCCGGCCATCGAGGGCAGCTTCAACGTGCCGCTCGCCGTCGTGAACAGTCCGGAAGGGTACAAGATTACGAAGAGCGAGGACAGCGTCAAGATCAAGGTACGCGGGCCGCGCTCGCTGTTCGTCACGGCGACGGCCGACGACTTCCGTGCCTATGTCGACCTCGACGGCGCCCAGGACGGAAAGCAGGACTGCAAAGTCCAGACGGCACTGCCGCAGGGTTTCGAGCTCGTCGAGGTCGCGCCGGAAACCGTTTCGTTCGACCTCGACAAAATCATCCAGAAGCAGATGCGCGCCGAAGTCATCGTGACGGGCGCGTCGGCGCCGGGCACGACGGTCGCAAAAGTCACGCAGACGTCGTCGCTCGTGACGATCGAGGGGCCGGAATCGGCCGTGGATACCGTCGTGCGCGTCGTCGGCTACGTCGGCCTTTCAGGCAACAGCGCCGACTTTGACCTGCAGGTGCCGCTGACGGCCATCAACGCCGACGGCCGCGAGGTGCAGGGCGTCAAGGTCGTGCCGTCCGCGACGGAGGTCTCGGTCTCACTCGCGCGCGGCCTCACGAAGAAGATCGTGACGATCCACCCAGTGCTGCAGGAGAATCTGCCGAAGGACTACGAGCTCGGCGACGTGCGCACCGACCCCATCAAGATCGAGATCGCAGGCGACAGCAAGACGATCGAGAGCCTGTCGTCCATCGACACGGAGCCCATCGACCTCAGCAAGCTGACGGCAACGAAGAAGATGACCGTCAAGCTCGCGCTGCCGGACGGCATCACGGTCACGAACCGCGAGGTCAATGTCAGCATCGAGGTCAAGAAGAAGTCTTCGAATTGACAATGTGTCAAAGCTTTATAGAAGAATTTTGTATACATCTGCCTGTTCCTATGGACAGGTGTCCTCTTTTGCCGTATCATAAGAAAAGTGATTCCACATAAGAAGCACAGGGAACCTAAGGAGGAGTTTTCAAGATGACGAATAGTATGGCTGCATCTCATGCAAGGGACAAGAGACTGAAGGACGCGATTTTCGGTGCGAGCGCTGCCTGCCGCGAGGCGGCGGCAAAGTACGGTGCCGACAAGGTCACGAACGCGACGATCGGCACGATGATCGACGACGAGGGCAAGCTCGCCTGCCTGCCGACGATGGAGCGCGTCTACCGTTCCCTTCCGATGACAGACATCATCGCGTATGCGCCGATTTCCGGCCTGCCGGAGTACCTCGATGCCGTCATTGACCTGACGTTTGCCGACCACAAGCCCGAGGGTTACCTCGCCTCCGTCGCGACGGCGGGCGGCACGGGCGCCATCCATCATGCGGTCGCGAACTACGCCGAGCGCGGCACGTATGTGCTGACGTCTGACTGGTTCTGGGGCACGTACAACGTCATCTGCAACGAGTGCGGCTGCAAGCTCGCGAACTACACGCTGTTTGACGAGCAGCAGCATTTCAACCTCCCGGTCTACACGGCAAAGGTGGACGAAATCCTCAAGGGGCAGGACAGCCTGCTCGTCATCATCAACACGCCGGCGCACAACCCGACGGGCTTCAGCCTGACGGAAGAGGACTGGGACGGCGTGCTCGCTCTCACGAAAAAGTATGCGGCGCAGGGCAAGAAAATGAGCATCCTCGTCGACATCGCCTACATCGACTATGCAGGCGAGAAGAACGAGACGCGCAAATTCATGGACAAGTTTGCGGGCCTCCCCGACAATGTCCTCATCATGTTCTCGTTCTCGATGTCGAAGGGCTACACGATGTATGGCCAGCGCACGGGCGCGCTGATCGGCCTGTCGTCTAGCAAATCCGTAATCGACGAATTCAAGGAAATCAACAAGTACACGAGCCGCGCGACGTGGTCGAACATCAACCGCGGCGCCATGACGCTCCTGACGAAGATCCAGCAGGACAAGACGGCGCTCGCGCAGTTCGAGAAAGAGCGCGACGACTTCTACAAGCTCATTCAGCATCGCGGCGACATCTTCATGCAGGAAGCGAAGGAATGCGGCCTGAACGCTCTGCCGTACAAGGGCGGCTTCTTCCTGTCCGTGCCGGCGAAAGACCCGGGCGCGGTCTGCGACGAACTGCACAAGGATCTCGTGTTCGCCGTGCCGCTAAAGCTCGGCGTCCGCATCGCGGCCTGCTCCGTCTCGACGGAGAAGATGAAGGGCATCGCAGCCAAGGTGCTCAAGGCGCAGAAGGCTGTCGAGGGCTGAGAAAACCGACAAAACCATACGAACTTTTCCGAGACATCAGGAGCGTTTCTCCTGATGCCTATTTTTTTCGCTCAAAAACCATTCGTCTTTTTTATTTTTCCATCCGAAAAAGTTATTTTGTTCACTTTGTAGACAAACCGCGAAAAATTGTATACAATAGGAATTGTGAGTAATGAATATCGAATCAATTCTTATTTAGGAGGGCCATCTATGGAAATTCTCGTTTGCATCAAACAGGTTCCTGGATCCAACAAAGTCGAAGTCGATCCGGTGACCGGCGTCTTGAAGCGCGATGGCGCAGACAGCAAGATGAATCCGTATGACCTCTACGCGCTCGAGGTCGGCCTCGAGCTCCGGGAGCAGTACGGCGGAAAGGTCAGCGTCCTCACGATGGGGCCGCCGCAGGCGAAAGCCGTGCTCTATGAGGCATTCGCGATGGGCGCCGATGAAGGCGCGCTGATCACGGACCGCAAGTTCGGCGGTGCGGACGTGCTCGCGACGAGCTACACGCTGTCGCAGGGCATCAAGAAGTTCGGCAAGTTCGACCTCATCCTCTGCGGCCTGCAGACGACGGACGGCGACACGGCCCAGGTCGGACCGGAAGTCTCCGAGACGCTCGGCATCCCGTGCGTCTGCAACGTCAGCGCCATCGGCGCCGTCAAGGCCGGCGGCATCACGGTCATGATGGACATGCCGGAAGACATCGAAGAAGTCAAGGTTTCGTTCCCGTGCCTGCTGACGGTCCAGAAGGACATCATGCAGCCCCGCTTGCCGTCGTACAAGCTCAAGAAGGCGACGGAGAGCCGCGGCATCCAGATGTTCACGCTGCAGGACATGGAAGACACGGACGAACACCATTACGGGCTCAACGGTTCCCCCACGCAGGTGCAGCGCATCTTCCCGCCGACGTCGGACAAGGTGCAGCAGAAACTGGAAGGAACGACTGCGGAGATGGCCGACCAGCTCTACCGCATCCTGAAGAAGAAAAAGTTCACGGCTTGACAGCAGGGGGAAATGAAATATGGCAAAGCTTGTTGTACATCAGGACAAAATTGATGACGTGCAGGCGTTTATCAAAATCTGCCCGTTCGGCGCGATGGTGGAAAAAGATGGCAAGGTCGAGCTCACGGCTGCCTGCCGCATGTGCCGCCTCTGCGTGAAAAAAGGCCCGAAGGGCGCGATGGAGTATGTCGAGGACGAAAAGAAGCCGACCGTCGACAAGAGCAAATGGCGCGGCATCGCCGTGTATGTCGACCACGTCGAAGGGCGCATCCACCCTGTGACGTACGAGCTCCTCGGCAAGGCACGGGAGCTTGCGGAAAAGATCTCGCAGCCAGTCTACGCGCTGTTCCTCGGGAGCGAAATCACGAAGGAAGCCGAAGAACTGCAGCATTATGGCGTGGACAAGGTCTTTGTCTGCGACAAGGAAGAGCTGAAAGATTTCAAGATTGAGACGTATGCGACGGCATTCGAGCATTTCGTCAAGATGGTGCATCCGGCCGCCATTCTCGTCGGTGCGACGCCGGTCGGCCGCCAGCTCGCGCCGCGCTGCGCCGCGCGTTTCCGCACGGGCCTCACGGCAGACTGCACGGTGCTCGATATTCATGAAAACAGCGACCTCGTCCAGATCCGCCCGGCGTTCGGCGGCAACATCATGGCCGAGATCCTGACGCCGAACCACCGCCCGCAGATGGCGACCGTCCGCTACAAGGTCATGGACGCGCCGAAGCGCAGCTCGGACAAGAGCGGCGAGATCGTGACATTTGACGTCTCGACGGAGGAGCTCGGCAGCCATGTCGACGTCCTGCGCGTGACGAAGAAAGAGAAGGAAAAGAGCATCGAGATGGCCGACGTCCTCGTCGTCGCAGGCCGCGGCCTCAAGAAGAAGGAAGACATCGCGCTCCTGCAGGAGCTCGCTGACGAGCTCGGCGGCGAAGTCGCCTGCACGCGTCCGATGGTCGAGAGCGGCTGGTTCGACGCGAAGCACCAGATCGGCCTCTCGGGCCGCACGGTTCGTCCGAAGCTCATCATCACCTGCGGCGTCTCGGGTGCCATCCAGTTCGTCGCCGGCATGAACAATTCCGACACCATCGTCGCCATCAACACGGATCCGAAGGCGTCCATTTTCAAGACGGCCAACTACGCCATCGTCGGCGATCTCTATGAAGTCATTCCGAAACTCCTGTCTGATATTCGCGAGGGGAAAGGTGAAAACGCATGAGCGCATACAAGAAAATCGATGAGAACGACTACAAGGCAATCCTCTCGATCGTCCCGGAAGAGCGCGTGCTCTACAAGGACAACATCAACGAGGAGTACAGCCACGACGAGCTTTCGAGCGAGCGCAGCTACCCGGACATCGTCGTCCGCGTCACGTCTGCCGAAGAAGTCTCGAAGCTTATGGCGTATGCCAAGGAGCACAACATCGTCGTGACGCCGCGCGGCGCCGGCACGGGCCTCGTCGGTGCATCCGTCGCCGTCGAGCACGGCCTCATGATCGACATGACGCTCATGAACCACATCCTCGAACTCGATGAAAAGAACCTCACGCTGACGGTCGAGCCGGGCGTGCTGCTCATGGAAATCGCGGCCTATGTCGAAGAGCGCGGCTTCTTCTACCCGCCGGATCCGGGCGAGAAATCCGCGACGATCGGCGGCAACATCAGCACGAACGCCGGCGGCATGCGCGCCGTCAAATACGGCGTCACGCGCGATTTCGTCCGCGGCCTCGAAGTCGTCCTGACGGACGGCACGATCCTGCACCTCGGCGGCAAGGTCGTCAAGAACAGCTCGGGCTATGACATCAAGGATATGATCATCGGCTCGGAGGGCACGCTCGGCATCGTCACGAAAGCCATCCTGAAGCTGCTGCCGCTGCCGCGCAAGAATGTCAGCCTGCTCATCCCGTATCCGACGCTCGCGCAGGCCATCGGCACCGTGCCGCTCATCATCGCTTCGAAAGCCATCCCGACGGCCATCGAGTTCATGGAGCGCGAAGTCATCCTCGACGCCGAGAAATACCTCGGCCGCAAGTTCCCGGACAACCAGGCCGATGCGTATCTGCTCTTGAAATTTGACGGCAACACGATGGAGGAAATCGCCTCCTACTACGATGACACGGCGCAGATCTGCCTCGAGCAGGGCGCCATCGACATCCTGATCGCCGACACGGACGAGCGCAGCGAATCCATCTGGAAGGCGCGCGGTGCATTCCTCGAAGCCATCAAGGGCTCCACGACGGAGATGGACGAAGTCGACGTCGTCGTCCCGCGCAGCCGCGTCAACGAGTTCGTCGAATTCGTCCACGGCCTCCAGAAGGAAATGGGCGTGCGCATCAAACTGTTCGGCCACGCAGGCGACGGCAACCTCCACGTCTACATCCTGCGCGACGACCTCTCGAAGGAAGACTGGAAGAAAGTCCTCGATGCCACGATGGAGCGCATGTACTCCCATGCACGCGAACTCGACGGCCAGGTCTCCGGCGAGCACGGCATCGGCCTCGCGAAGCGCCCGTACCTCAAAGAATCCCTGCAGCCCGAGGACATCGCCCTCATGCGCCGCATCAAGACGGCCTTTGACCCGACAAACATCCTCAACCCGCACAAAGTCTGCGAAGACTGAGCGGATTTCCCGCATCTCCATAGATTCCTTTCATCCTGCATATCTTGATTTTTGCCACGGGCTGATTGCGGTTCGTGGCGATTTTTTTGTTTTGAAAAAGGGCTTTACATAGAATTTACATAGATTTCGCACGCGCTCCGCAGCCTCCCTGTATACTGGATGCAGAAGATTCGAAGGATACCGGGGAGGAACGGATATGTTCAATATCAGCAACAAGCATGAGGAGTTTTTCGACTACCTCATTGGCAATGCGGAAATTTTTCATAAGGGAGCGCTTTTGGCGCAGGGGACGATGAAGGATCCGACGAAGCTGGATGCGCATCTCAAGGAGATCCACAATCTGGAGCATGAGGCCGATGCGACGAATGGCGAAGTCATCCGCAACATTTCGGGACTCATCGGCGCCATCATCTGGAACCTCCTGACGTGGTGGTTCGGCATGCCGTTGAGCTCGTCGCATGCGCTGATTGGCGGCATGATCGGGGCCGTTGTCATCCTGACGGCGACGATGCTGCATCTGCCGGTCTCGACGACGCATGTCGTCTCGGGCTCAATCTTTTCTTTTCCTTTTCAGCGAATCGTGTATAATAGAGCATGGAAAGGATGGCGATGACATGAAGAAGGTGCTCGTGACATTCGTGCTCACGGCGTTCCTCGCGGTCTCGGGCTGCATCTTCGCGGCTGGGTATTACGTCGGCAACTACCTCGTCGGTTTCGGCCTCGTGCGCGGCACGGCGGAGAATCCGATGGCGCCGCCGCGTGCCTACGCACTCCTGATGCCGCCGGGCACATGGAACTACACGCGCCCCGATGCGCCGAGCGAGGAATGGGCGCTCGAGTCAGATGACGGCCTGCGCCTCGTTGCGACGCATTTCACGCCAGAGCATCCGACGGGCAACTGGGTCATCGTCGCGCACGGCTACGGCTGCACACAGGAAAACTCCTATTACATCGCCGCGAACTACCTTGCGATGGGGTATGATGTCCTGACACCCGACCTGCGGAGTTCGGGGCAGAGCCAGGGTACGTTCGTCACGATGGGGCTCAAGGAGAGCGAGGACATCGTCCACTGGGCGCAGCGCATCGCAGACGCGCAGCCGGACGCGCGCATCGTGCTGCATGGCTGGCGTTTCGATGGGCGCGGCGACCGTCATGATGGCGAGCGCTGCGAGCGACCTGCCGTCCGCTGTCGTCGCGACGGTCGAGGACTGCGGCTATACGAGCGCCTACGACCTTTTGGCGTACCAGATGGAGGAATCGTTCCGCCTGCCGTCATTTCCGGGCATGAACCTTCTCGACTGGCGCTGTGAAAAGCGCGCGGGCTTCTCGCTTCACGAGGCTGCACCTGCTGAGGCCGTCCGCCGCGCCCGCGTGCCGATTCTCTTCATCCACGGCACGAAGGACACGCTCGTCCCGCCGGTCATGGCCGAGGAACTTTACGCTGCCTGCACGACGGAGAAAAAGCTCCTGCTCGTGGAGGGCGCCATCCACTCCGCCGCGAGCCAGCAGGATCACGAGCTCTACTACCGGACGGTACGGGAGTTTTTGAAAGGGAAAGTATACGGGTAAAAAAGAAAGGATCTGACATTTCATGAACGAACAGGAAATGAAAGACATCGTCGCTCATTACAACATGCGCAACTACGGCAAGCCGCGCAGCGTCCAGGAGACGACGGCGCGCTACCATCAGAAGTGCGAACAGTACAAGAACCTCCGGTCGATGGACAACGTCGACCACGAGCAGATTTCCATGGTCTATGCCGAGGCAAAGGCGCTCGGCTGGGTCATCGGCAAGGAAGAAAAGGATATCTATCGCGAACTGAACAGCTGAGAGCAGCAAAATGGCCGCCCGCGTCTTTGGAGACGGGGCGGCCGTTTTTGACGGGTTACGTTGAATAGCTGTCCGTATGAAGGAATTCTTTTTCCACAACCTGTCCGCCTGCGAGGTAGAGGCGGTAGACACTCGGGTGCAGGCGGCTGCCGTCGCTTTCGAGCTGTACGGTCTTGCCGCCGAGGTCAGCTTTCGTGCCGAGCACGTAGATTGTCAGGTCGGTGCCGTTCGCGCTGGCAAGCAGGTAGACGCCATGCGCGAGCTGGTTCTGGAACTGGAAGTCGAGGAGGCCGTCGGCGACGGTCGCGTCGCGGCCGGGCGGGCAGTAGGATGAGGGGAATGCGTGCGATGTGCGCACCGTCGTCTTGAGCCCCGCGAGCAGTACGGCGTTGTAGAGCGTCGAGCTGACCTGGCAGACGCCGCCGCCGATGTCCTGCGCGGGACGTCCGTCGAGAATGACGCCCGCCGTCTGGTAGCCAGCATCGCGCGTGCGCGCGCCGACCGTATCGTTGAACGAGAATGTGCCCGTGCTGCGGATGAAGGCGCCATTGAGCTTTCCTGCCGCGATGGCGATGTTCTGCCCGCGTGCGCCGGGATAGTAGTGCGTCGAATATTCGCCGAGGATGCTGTCGACGCTCGCGAGGTCGGCGTCCGTGACGGGCGGCTGCGCTTCCTCGATGGGGATTTCGGCGTGCACGGTCAGCGCAAGCGACTGGAGTTTCGGCCCAGCTTCAGCGACGACGGCGTCGGCGTCGGCTTTGCGCCCGATGGTCGCCGCATGGCGCTCGATGATGCCATTCGCCGCAAGCGAGAGGCTGGCGTTCGCCGGTTGTGCTGCGAGCTCGCCTGCGATGGCGTCGCATTTCTGCTGGAGCTTCGCCTCGTCATACGTGGCCGTGAGCTTGACATTCTGCCCGACGAGAGCGAGCTTCATCTGCTCGGCCATGTTGCGGAAGAGGGAATGGCCGCGTCCCGTGCCGTAGGCTTCCTGCACAGCGCCTTCGACGTCGGGCGCAAGGTCGATGTCTTTCGGCGAAATCTTCCACTGCTTCTGGCCAGCCGTGACGAGGACGGCGTCCTTCTTGAGCTTCGCGCGCGCTTTTTCCGTAAAGAAATGGCGTACCTCGTTTTCCGTCATGCCGGAAAGCGTCTGGCCGTCCGACTGGACGCCCATGATGACGCGGTTGTGATTCGAGATCGAGACGGAAGCACCGCCGATGGCCGCCACGCCGAGCGAGAACGATGCGATGAGGATTGCCAGCATCTTTTCAGTTGAAAGTGGTAAATTCATGATAGGAAAACACCTCTGGAAACTTCTTCAAACCTTCTTCTAGTATACGCGATTCCCAGAGATTTGAAAAGATATTTCACGCTGGATTCGGAAAGGCAGGAACCTATGACAGAGAGAGAAGAACAGGGAACGGGCAACGTCCGCGTGATGACCGACCGCGAGCGTGAGAGCTACGACGGCGTCACGCTCGAGCAGGGGCCGGGCGGGGAAACGTACGAAACAGGCGATGCAGGCGCA
>CACZFT010000062.1 GCA_902780535.1 uncultured Selenomonas sp.
GCTCGACTACCTGCGCGGCCTCGCGAAGCGGCAGGAGGAAATCACGCAGAAAATCGACGAGCAGGGCAAGCTGACGCCCGAGCTCCGCGCCGCCATCGAGCGTGCGACGAAGCTCCAGGAGCTCGAAGATCTCTACCTGCCGTACAAGCAGAAGCGCCGCACGCGGGCGCAGATGGCACGCGAGAAAGGACTCGGGCCGCTCGCCGACGCGATGATGGCGCAGGAAACGCAAAGCGGCACGCCGCTCTCGGCGGCCGCCGCCTTCATTGACGCAGAAAAAGGCGTCGAGACGGCCGAGGACGCTCTCGCAGGCGCACGCGACATCGTCGCCGAAGTCGTCAGCGAGGACGCGAAGCTCCGCCAGCAGCTGCGCAAGAAGCTCTGGCAGACGGGCACGCTCCAGACGGAGATCATCGAGGACAAGGACGGCAAGCAGCCCGAGGACGCGCAGACGTTCCTGATGTACGCGGACTACAGCGAGCCCATCCGCACGCTGCCGTCGCACCGCGTGCTCGCCATCAACCGCGGCGAAAAGAAAGGCTGCTTGCGCGTCAAGGTCGCCTTCGACCACGAGGCGGCCGTTGACCAGATGTTCGCGCACATCTACCGCCACAAGTGCATCTTCACAGACGAGCTCCGCGCCGCGCTCGAAGATGGCGAGAACCGCCTGCTGTTCCCCGCGCTCGAACGCGAAATCCGCACACAGCTCACGGAGAACGCCGAGGCACAGGCCATCCACGTCTTCGGCGTGAACCTGCGGCAGCTGCTCCTGCAGGCGCCGCTCGGCGGCCATGTCGTCATGGGTCTCGACCCCGGCTACCGCACGGGCTGCAAGATGGCCGTCGTCGATGCCACGGGCCGTGTCGTCGATCACGGCGTGCTCCAGCTCACGAAGAGCGATGCCGAACGCGTATCGTCAGCAAAAAAAGTCCTCGCGCTCATCAAGAAGCATCATGTCACGCTGCTCTCCATCGGCAACGGCACGGCGAGCTACGAGACGGAGCAGTTCGCCGCGAACCTCATCGCCGAGCATCACCTGACGGACGTCCACTACCTCATCACGAACGAAGCCGGTGCCTCCGTCTACTCGGCCTCGAAGCTCGCAAAGGAAGAACTGCCCGAGTACGACGTCACAATCCGCGGCGCCGTCTCCATCGCGCGCCGCGTGCAGGATCCGCTCGCCGAGCTCGTCAAGATCGACCCGCAGGCCATCGGCGTCGGCCAGTACCAGCACGACGTCAATCAGAAAGAACTCGCGCAGGCCCTCGACGCCGTCATCGAGGCGGCCGTCAACCACGTCGGCGTCGATCTCAACACGGCAAGCCCGGCGCTGCTTTCGCACATCGCGGGCATCACGGCGACCACGGCGAAGAACATCGTCGCCTGGCGCGACGAGAACGGCCGCTTCACGGGACGCCGCCAGCTCTTAAAGGTTCCGCGCCTCGGTCCGGCCGCGTTCACGCAGTGCGCGGGCTTCCTGCGCATCCACGGCGGCAGCTCGCCGCTCGATGACACGCCTGTGCATCCCGAATCGTACGTGCTTGCCGAAAAGCTCCTCGACCGCCTCGGCTTTTCGCTCGAAGACCTCAAGAGCAAGGACGACCTCGCCCTGCTCGCCGCGAAGCGCAAGCTGCTGACGAAGGACAAGGAAGCCGCGCTCGCCAAGGAGCTCGGCGCAGGCCTGCCGACCGTCCATGACATCCTCGACGCCCTCGTCGCCCCGGGCCGCGACCCGCGTGAAGACCTGCCCGCGCCGCTGACGCGCCAGGCCATCGTGAAGCTCTCCGACATCCAGCCCGGCACGATCCTGCGCGGCACCGTGCGCAACATCACGGATTTCGGCGCGTTCGTCGACATCGGCATCAAGACGGCCGGCCTCATCCACATCTCCCAGCTGTCGAAAAAGCGCGTCAAGCACCCGCTTGACGTCGTTTCCGTCGGCGACATCCTGCGCGTCAAAGTCATCAGCGTCGACGAAAAGCGTGGCCGCATCGGCCTTTCGCTCAAAGACGTCCCGCAGGAGGAATCGAGAAAGGAGGCGCGGGCATGAGCCTGCTCGAAGAAACCATCGCCAAAATCCAGCCCGCTGACCATCCCGCTGCCATGGAGGCCGCCGCCGCGCTCGACCAGCTTTTCCCCGAGCAGCAGCCAAGCGCGCTCCAGAGCCTGCTGCTGCGTTATCTCCGCGCGACGGGCAAGCCCGCACCGAAAAACCTGCGCTGCTGCACGATCATCTGCTGCGCTGACCACGGCGTCGCCGCGCAGGGCGTCAGCGCCTACCCGCCCGAAACGACCGTCCAGATGACGGCGAACTATCTTCTAGCGCAGGGCGCGGCCGCCAATGCGTTCGCGGGCTTTGCAGGCTCTGACCTGCTCGTCGTCGACATGGGCATCGCGGCTGACACGACGGGCATCCCCGGCCTCGTGCGCCACTACCGCATCGCGGCCGGCACGCGCGACATGACGCAGGGCGCGGCCATGACGCGCGGGGCTACACCTGCTTTCTGCCCGGCGAGATGGGCATCTCGAACACGACGGCGTCCGCCTGCATCGCGGCGACGCTCTGCGGCCTGACGGCCGAACAGGCCACGGGTCGCGGCACGAACATCTCCGACGAGCGCCTGCAGAAAAAAATCCGCGTTGTCAAAGAAGCATTGCTCGTCAACCAGCCCGATCCCAGCGACGGCCTCGACGTCCTCGCGAAAGTCGGCGGCTTCGAGCTCGGTGCCATTGCCGGTCTCATGCTCGGCGCGGCGGCCAGCCATGCCGTCACGATTCTCGACGCCTTCAACTCCAGCGCCGCCGCGCTCATCGCGCAGGCGCTCGCGCCCGCTGTCACCGACTACCTGCTGCCATCGCATCAGGGCGGCGAACGCGCGCACGGCGCGGCGCTTGCGAAGCTCGGCCTCACGCCGCACCTCTTCCTCGACATCAAGCTCGGCGAAGCCTGCGGCTCGTCCATCACGGCCCGCTTCCTCGCGCTCGCGCTCGACGAGCTCGACGCCCTGCACGCCGAAAACGGCGACAAGGACATCGACTCCGACCTCTTCCTCGAACGCATGCCCGCCAAGGCGCCGAGCGTCACGGACAAGACGTTCAACTTCTATTTCCAGAGCATGCCCGCGCCCGACCATGCGAGCATGATGGCCTGCCAGAAGCGCCTCGACCACCTTGCAAAACCGCTCTACAGCCTCGGCCATCTCGAAAGCATCGCCACGGAATTTGCGGGCATCGCTTGCGAAGGACGCCCCGAAAAAGAGCAGGAACCGGCGCTGCTGCTCTTTTCCACGCAGAAAGAGACCGTGCCGCGCCAGCGCATCCTCTCGGCCGTCGCGCACACGATTGAGATGCCTGTCACCATCGGCCGCCTGCGCATGGGCCTGCCGCCAACGGCCGCGTTTGACTTCGCCCGCGTGACGGCGGAAGACATCACGCTCGACGCCACCATCCTCGGCCTCGGCCTGACGGAAGACATCGCCGCGCCGCTCGCCGATGCGCTCATGGACGACGACGGCGAACTGCTCTACGCGCCCGAGGACTTCCTCGCGCATGTGCCGAAAGACCTCCAGCTGCCCGTCTCCGCGCTCATCGGCGCCATCATCGCCGCCGCGCACAACAGCACGATGATCCTGCCGTCCGACGCCGCGACCGAGCTCGTCGCGCGCTACACTGAGCGACTTGCGCCCGACGTGCGGCCGTACCTCCTGCACCTCGACGGCACGCTGACGAACCTCGGCGACACGCTGCCCGGCATCACGGCCTGCGCCGGCGCCCTCATCGTCGAAGCGGCACTCTCCGTGCTCAACGACATGAAGACATTCGAAGAAACGAAAGTCGCGATTGCCGACGACGGGCCGGGGAAGGAAAAACAGAAGAAATGAAAAACGGCGTAACTTCGCACCCGCGGAAGTTACGCCGTTTATTTAGTCCATAATATAAATTTCGAGCTCCTGCCGCCCGAACATCAGGGCTTCTTCGTGCGTGTCGAACGCGACATCAATCATCGCGCCCTGGATGCCCCAGCCGATGTCTTCGGCGACGGCTTCGCCGTAGTCGGGGATGAAGACGTGCGTGCCGAGCGGGATGACGGCTGGATCGACGGCGATGACGCCGTGGCGCACGCGCGTGCCCGTTGCCGTGTAAGGCGAGTTGCCGGGGTCGAGCGCACTGTAGGCTGTCGCCGTTACGTACATGGCGCGGCCCTCGGCGCCTGCAGGCGCTGGTGCGCTGACGAGCAGCAGCAGGACGGCGAACAGGCCAGCCGTCAGAAGTTTCCATGTTCCCTTCCAAATCCTTTGTTGTCGCATACATCGAACCTCCTCAAAAGCACTTTTTATCTCTATATAATGTGGATTTTATCATATTTTGAATTGGTTTGTCAAATCGTGCGTGACGTGTCTTGCATGTTCGGAGATTCTCTGCTAGAATGTCTTTGTTGCGGTTGTAGCTCAGTTGGATAGAGCGTCCGCCTCCTAAGCGGCAGGTCGTGAGTTCGACTCTCACCAATCGCACCAGATATGAATATAGAAAAGGCGTAGCTTTCGCACCCGCGGAAGTTGCGCCTTTCTTGTTGTTTTGTCGTACAGGGGACTCCCCCCGCCCTTCGGGCCCGTCCCCCCTCTAGAAGGGGGCTCCGTATAAGATAGGCTCCGTTCCGTTTGATACAACGAAAATCTCACTCATATCTGAGCGCTTCGATCGGGTCGAGGCGGGCTGCCTTCCTCGCCGGGTAGATGCCGAAGAAGAGGCCGATGCCGACGGAGAAAGCGAAGGAGACGATGATGGGGAGCGGGGTGATGACGGTCGTGAAACCGCCGACTTTCGCGATGATCTGCGAGGCGGCGCAGCCGGCGAAGATGCCGATGATGCCGCCGATGATGCCGAGCACCATCGATTCGATCAGGAACTGCGTCATGATGTTGAGGAACGTGGCGCCCAAGGCCTTGCGGATGCCGATTTCACGCGTGCGCTCCGTGACGGAGACCATCATGATGTTCATAATGCCGATGCCGCCGACGAGCAGCGAAATGCCCGCGATGGCGCCGAGGAGCAGTGTCAGCATCGATGTCGACTGGCTGACGGTCTCCATGAGGCTCGTGAGGTTGCGGACGGTGAAATCGTCCTCTTTATGCGCCTGCGTCAGGTGGTGGCGCTGGCGCAGCAGCGTCTCGATCTCGTCCTGCACCTGGTCCATCTTTGTAGCATCGCTGACCTGCACGTTGACGGACTGGACGTACGTGATGCCGAGCATGCGCTCCATGGCTGTCGTGAGCGGCACGTAGATCATGTCGTCCTGATCCTGTCCCATCGACGACTGGCCCTTGCTCGCGAGCAGGCCCACGACTTTGTAGGGCTGGTTGTGGATGCGAATCGTCTGGCCGACGGGGTTCTTTTCCTCGAAAAGGTTCTCGGCGACGGTCGTGCCGATGACGGCGACACGCTGGCGCTTCGTGAGGTCGTCCTCCGTGATGAAGGAGCCGTTTGAAATCGAGAGCGAGCGAATGGAGAGGAACTCCGGCGTCACGCCCTGCACGGTCGTATTCCAGTTATTGTTGCCATAGACGACCTGGTACGACGTCGAGACCGTCGGCGAGACGTAGTCGATGTTTTTGACTTTCTGCTTGATGGCCTTGGCGTCATCGTATTTGAGCGTCTTGCGCGAACCCGCCGCGCCGCGCACGCCGCCCTTTTGCGACGCGCCCGGCGAAATGATGAGCATGTTCGAGCCGAGGCTCGCGATGGAGTTCGTGACGTTCGATTTGACGCCCATGCCGACGGAGACGAGCGCGATGACGGCGCCGACGCCGATGATGATGCCGAGCATCGTGAGCAGGCTGCGCATCTTGTTCGCATAAAGGGAGGTGAGCGCCATCGAGAAGCTCTCTCTAAACAACATCCATGACCACTCCCTTCCCTTCGTCGCGCGTGATGCGGCCGTCGCGCACGAGCAGCTGGCGGCTCGCGCAGGCGGCAATTTCCGGCTCATGCGTGACGAGGATGATCGTGCGGCCGAGCTCGTGCATGCGCTCGAAGATTTCCATGATTTCCTTCGTGGACTTCGTATCGAGGTTGCCCGTCGGCTCGTCGGCCATGATGATATGCGGATCGTTGACGAGCGCGCGGGCAATCGCGACGCGCTGGCGCTGGCCGCCCGAAAGCTCGTTCGGCTGGTGGTCGCCGCGGTCGCCGAGGCCGACGGCTTCGAGGAAATGCTGTGCGCGCTCCATGCGCTCGTGGTAGCCGACGCCCGCGTAGACGAGCGGCAGCGCGACGTTTTCAAGCGCCGTGATGCGTGAGAGCAGGTTGAAGTTCTGGAAGACGAAGCCGATTTTCTTGTTTCGCGTGACGGCGAGCGCGTCATCGGAAAGGCCCGCGACCTCTTCGCCGTCGAGCTTGTATGAGCCGCACGTCGGCCGGTCGAGGCAGCCGAGGATGTTCATGAGCGTCGACTTGCCCGAGCCTGACGGCCCCATGAGCGCCGCGAACTCGCCTTTGTGGATGTCGAGGTCGATGCCCGCGAGCGCCGCGAGCTCCTCGCCGCCGATGTTGTAGATCTTCTTGATGCCGCGCAGCTCGATGGTGTTGATTTTTTTCTCTGTTTCTGCCATAGGTCTGCCTCTCAAAAATTACATCGGTGGCGGGCCGCCCTGATTCTTGCTCGACGAGCTCGAGGACTTCTTCTTTGCCGTGTACGTCGAGACGATGTCTTCGCCTTCGTCGAGGCCGTCGATGATTTCGACGTATTCATCGCTGTAGATGCCCGTCGTGACATAGCGGTTTTCCTGTGAGCCGTCAACGTTCTTCACGATGACATACGAGCCATTTGCGTCGGTTTTCAGCGTGGAAATCGGCACGACGAGCACGCCGGGCTTGTCGGCCGTGTTGATGTCAATACGTGCCGTCATGGCTGGCAGCAGTACACCGTCCGGGTCGTCAACATCGAGCGTGACATAATAGTAGATGACGCTCGCAGAGCTCGACGACGAGGAGCTCGTCGTATCCCAGGTGTTCGCCGTGTCCGTCTGCGAAATCTTCGTGACGCGCGCCGTGAACGTGCGGTCGTTGAAGGCATCGACGGTGAACGTCGCCTCCTGCCCGACCTTGACGCTGCCGATGTCGGTCTCGTCGATTTTCGCCTTGATCTGCTTCGTCGAAAGGTCGGCGATGCGCATGATGACGGTCGGGTTGTCGGATGTAGCGACAGCCATCGTGCCGACGGTCTTCGGCTCGCCGACGACCGTGCCGCTCATCGGCGCGACAATCGTCGCCTCGTCGGCGTCGGACTGCGCCTGCGCGAGTGCGGAGACGGCCGTGTCGTAGTTCATCTTCGCGTCTTCGAGCTGCTTCTGCGTGTCGGCGCCGATGGCGTAAAGGTACTGGATGCGCTCGTACTCGGCCTTCGTGTTCTCGACCTTGTACTGCGCCTGGTCGCGCTTCGCTTCCTCGTCCTTCGTGTCGAGCGTCGCGACGGTCTGGCCCGCCTGCACCTCGTCATTTTCCTTGACGTTGACCGTCTTGAGGCGCGCCGTGATTTTCGAGCTGACCTCGACGGAATCGACAGGGCTGATCGTGCCCGTTGCCGAGACCGTGGACTTGATGTCCATGCGGATGACCTTCGTCGTCTCGACGGCCGCCGCCTGCTTCGCGGCTTGCTGCGCCGTATAATACTGATAGCCGCCAAACGCGCACCCCGCAAGGACGATGGCGGCGATGCCGGCTTTGACTTTCCAGTTCAGTTTCATTCTGCACCTCTCTCATGTAAACCGCTCAACCTCCTGCCCCCCTCATTGAGGGGGGGACGGGCCGCGTGAGCGGCGGGGGGAGTAGTTAGGTGCTGGAGACAACCAAATATGCCAAACATTGCTAAAGGACTTTAGCAAAGACAGCATCCTCGTTCGGCTACAGCATCCTACTACTCCTTCCACCGCTTCGCGGTCCCCCTCCCTCAAAGAGGGAGGCTGAAGTTTGAGTGCCACCTTCCTTACATATCAGCATTTCCTGCCAATTCATCGGCTACCTTATCCGCCGATTCTTCCGCAGCTTTTTCTTCCACCTGCGTCGTCGTGTCTTTCGCCGTTTCTTTTGGCTGCGCCTTCGTCGACTTCGCTTCTTTTTGTGCTGATGTCTGCAAAGGTGCCGTGGCTGCTGCGATTTTCTCTGCTGTCTGCGGCGTTGCGGTGCCTGCGATCTTTGCCGCGGCCGCGCGTTCTTCGTCCGTCAGGCCGATGCCCATTTCGTTGACGACCTGCGCCTTGTAGCGCACGTAGTCGTACTGCGCGCTGATGTGGTTGAGCTTTGCCGTGGACAGCGCCTTGCGCGCGTCAATGACGTCGAGCAGGATGCCCTCGCCGACGCGGTATTTCTCCCGCGCGATGTAGGCGTCCTGTTCCGCCTGCCCGACGGCGTCTTCCGTCGAGTCGAGGCGGTGCTCGGCCTCGCGCATGTTGTAGTAGGCCGTGCGGACGGCGAGGTCGGCGTCTTCCTGCGCTTTCTGGAGGTTCAGCTTCGCCGTGTCGCGGTTCGCCTTCGCCTCGTCAATCTGCGCATTCGTCACGCCGCTGTCAAAGACGTTCCAGTTCGCCGAGACGCCGGCCTGCAGGTCATAATTGCTGCGGCTCGACGGCTCGAAAGACTGCGAGACCGATGGCCCCGCCGAAATGCTGACGGACGGCTTCTTGCCCGCCTCGGCGATTTTCATGGCCTCTTCCTTCTGCTGGAGCGTGTATTCGTCCGCGAGGATGTCCTTGCGGCTGCGCAGCGCATAGGCGACGCTGTCGTCGAGCGAGATGTCGAACGTATCGTAGGTGAAATCATCCGTGAGGTTCAGCGGCTCCGTGCGGTCGAGGTTCATGAGGTTCCGCAGTGTTGCGAGATCGACCTCGTATGCGTTCTGCGCCTTGATGAGCGTCTGGCGCGCATCCGAGAGCTCAACCGATGCGCGCAGCTGGTCGATGCGCGCTTTCGAGCCCGCCTCGTAAAGCTGCGTCACGTTCTCGAGGTTCGCTGCGTAATAATCGACGCTGTCCTGATCGACGTCGATGGTATGGCGCGCTTCGAGCGCATCAAAATACGCCTTGATGACGTCGTACTTCAGCGTCTCGCGCTTGCGCTCCGTCGTGAGGCCTGCGATGTCGACGCCGAGCGCGCTCGAACGGATGTTCGCCTCATTCTTGCCGCCGGTGTAGAGCGGGAGCGAGAACGTCAGGCCGAGGCTGCTGCTCGTGCTGCGGTCCTCGTCCTTCTGCTTGCTCGTCGAGGCGTTGGCCGAAGCCCCCGCGCTCCAGCTGTTCTGGCCTTTCGCCGCGCGAAGCTCCGCCTCGGCTGTCTTTTCGCCCTGTGCCGTCACGCGCAGGCCCGTATTCGCCGCGAGCGCCTCCGCGATGGCATCCTGGAGCGAAAGGTCGCGCGCCTCGGCGGGCGTCGCCGTCAGCGCGAGGCAGATGGCCGCGAGCATCGCTGCCCCCTTTCCGAAATATCGCTTCATGATGAATCCCCCTGTCGTTTCTTTTGTCGTTTCATCTTCAGTAGAATCGATTCTTATGATAAAATAGAGCCGTTGCGCGGCCGTTAGCCGCCTATTACACAACCATTAGTTTAGAAAGATTTGATATTCTCAACCATCACAAGGAGCTTTGCCATGCCTGCCAAAACTGCCGAACCATTCGACCGCGCGCTCGCGCTCTTGAAAGAATATTTCGGCTACAAATCGTTCCGCCCCGCGCAGGAACCCGTCGTGCGCTCGCTGCTCGCGGGCCGCGACACCGTCGCGATCATGCCGACCGGCGCGGGAAAATCCATCTGCTTCCAGATCCCCGCGCTGATGCTCTCCGGCATTACGCTCGTCATCTCACCGCTCATTTCCCTCATGAAAGACCAGGTCGATGCGCTCGTCGATGCCGGCGTCGCCGCGACGTTCATCAACAGCACGCTCTCGTCCGCCGAGTGGAGCGCGCGCATGAACGACATCGCCGATGGCCGCTATCCGCTCGTTTACGTCGCGCCTGAGCGGCTCGAAACCGGCGCATTCCAGGAAGTCACGAGCCGCGTACCCATCGCCATGGTCGCCGTCGACGAGGCGCACTGCCTCTCGCAGTGGGGCCACGATTTCCGCCCGAGCTACCAGAACATCGCGCCGTTCATCGATGGGCTGCCGCGCCGCCCGATTGTCTCGGCCTTCACCGCGACGGCCACACCCGAGGTGCGTGACGACATCATCCGCCTGCTCGGCCTGCACAATCCCGCCGTTCACGTCACAGGCTTTGACCGGCCGAACCTCTATTTCGAAGTCCGCCGCGGCGAGGACAAGAAGAAATTCACCACGAACTACGTCAAGAAGCACGCGGACGAAGCCGGCATCATCTACGCCGCCACGCGCAAGGAAGTCGACCGCATCTACGAGCTCCTGACGAAAAAAGGCATCGCAGCCGGCCGCTACCACGCGGGCCTCAGTGACGCCGAGCGCGCACGGGCGCAGGACGATTTCCTCTACGACAATCTGCAGGTCATCGTCGCGACGAATGCGTTCGGCATGGGCATCGACAAGAGCAACGTGCGCTACGTGCTGCACTACAACATGCCGAAGAACCTCGAATCGTACTACCAGGAGGCCGGGCGCGCTGGCCGCGACGGCGAGCCCGGCGACTGCATCCTGCTCTACGCGCCGCAGGACGTCCGCACGCAGCGCTTCCTCATCGACGTCTCGACCGAAGACGAAGAACGCAAGCGCATCGAGACACAAAAGCTCCAGCGCATGATCGACTACTGCCACACGCCCGAATGCTTGCGGAGCTTCATCCTCCATTACTTCGGCGGCGCGACGGAATCCGCCGCGTGCGGCAACTGCAGCAACTGCAAGGCCGGCGCAACCGACGTCGATGTCACGATTGACGCGCAGAAAGTCTTTTCCTGTGTCTACCGCATGCGCGAGCGCTACGGCATCACGCTCGTCGCGCAGGTGCTCAAGGGCTCGGCCGATCAGCGCGTCAGAAAGCTCCACCTCGACGAGCTCTCAACATACGGCCTCTACCCGAAAAAGACGCTCGACGACATTAAGCTCATGATCCAGCGCTTCATCGCGACGGACTATCTCGCGCTCGAAGGCACGGAGTATCCCGTCCTGCGCTTGCGCCCCGCCGCCTATGACGTCCTGCGCGGCCAAGCGACCGTCATCCAGCACATCCTGCCAGAAAAAGAAACAGCGCCGGAAGCGGCCGATACGGGCCTCTTCCAGCACCTCCGCGCTCTGCGCAAGACCATCGCGCAGGAAGAAAACATCCCGCCATATATGATCTTTTCCGACAAGACACTGCGCAGCATGTGCGACATCCTGCCGCGCGACGAAGAAGAATTCCTCGAAGTCAGCGGCGTCGGCCAGCGGAAGCTCGAAAAATACGGCAAAGCATTCCTCGCGTGCATCGCAAAATATCGGCAATGATGATGAACTTCCTGGATCGTCCAGGGAGTTTTCTATACGAAAAAAGCTCAGGAAATCATCCTGAGCTTTGTCATTTCAAATGGTGCGGTTGATGGGACTTGAACCCATATGAACTTTCGTTCACTACCCCCTCAAAGTAGCGCGTCTGCCAATTCCGCCACAACCGCGAGAGTGAACTTTCGCTCACTACCCCCTCAAAGTAGCGCGTCTGCCAATTCCGCCACGACCGCGGTATATCAAATTGTAAGGAAAAATCAAATTGGTGCGGTCGAGAGGACTTGAACCTCCATGATATTGCTATCACTAGCGCCTGAAGCTAGCGCGTCTGCCAATTTCGCCACGACCGCGAATAAGGGAATTATACCATAAAAAGGTGTATCATGCAAGGTGGTGCCGAGGACCGGAATCGAACCGGTACGGTAGTTTCCTACCGACGGATTTTAAGTCCGTTGCGTCTGCCAGTTCCGCCACCCCGGCATTTGCGATTTGGAGCGGGTGATGGGAATCGAACCCACGTGACCAGCTTGGAAGGCTGGGGCTCTACCATTGAGCTACACCCGCAAGATCCCGAAAAATGGAGCTGACAAGAGGAATCGAACCTCCAACCTGCTGATTACAAGTCAGCTGCTCTGCCAATTGAGCTATGTCAGCATAAAAATGGTGCCTCAGAGCGGAATCGAACCACTGACACGGGGATTTTCAGTCCCCTGCTCTACCGACTGAGCTACCGAGGCTTTAAACGACGAGCAATGCCCGCCAGAATAAACAAAATGGCGACCCGAATGGGACTTGAACCCATGACCTCCGCCGTGACAGGGCGGCATTCTAACCAACTAAACTACCGGGCCATAAAAATGGTGACCCACCACGGAATCGAACCGTGAACCTACTGATTAAGAGTCAGTTGCTCTGCCAATTGAGCTAGTGAGTCATGAAGAAGAAAAAATGGTGGCTCACCCGGGATTCGAACCCGGGACACCCTGATTAAAAGTCAGGTGCTCTGCCAACTGAGCTAGTGAACCATATTGGCTGGGGTAGTTGGACTCGAACCAACGAATGCGGGAGTCAAAGTCCCGTGCCTTAACCGACTTGGCTATACCCCAATCACCCCAGGGGTAAAAGAGAGCTCTTCAAACTCTCCTGATATTCTTGGCTCCCCGAGCAGGATTCGAACCTGCGACAGCCTGATTAACAGTCAGGTGCTCTACCGACTGAGCTATCGGGGAATGAAACCGGCAACTTCCTATCCTCCCAGCCCGTCACCAGGCAAGTACTTTCGGCCTCTGGATGCTTAACTACTGTGTTCGGAATGGGAACAGGTGGAACCA
>CACZFT010000063.1 GCA_902780535.1 uncultured Selenomonas sp.
CCACGTCTCTTCGAGCTTTGCGACGATCTTCGCATGCTCTTCTTCCGTCAGCGTGACTTTCGCGCGATAGATGAAGCACGACACGATGAGGAAGAGGATTGGCACGGCGAACATGACGAGCTGGAAGTGCCAGAGGCTGTCCGGCGTGATGTCGGCGGCCGTGGCGCCGCCCGTCATGCCGACCCAGATGGCGACCATGCCGATGACGCCGCTCGAGATGGCGCCTGCGAGCTTGTCAACGAGCGGACGCACGCAGAGGCAGACCGCTTCGTCGCGATGGCCGAGCTTCAGCTGGCCGTACTCGACGGAGTCCGTGATCGTCATGAGGACGACGAGGAACAGCAGCGGCTGCGGCAGGGCGAACAGACCAGCGCCGACGAGCGCCATCGGGACATTCGTACCGCTCATCGCATAGATGACGAGCGCAAAGATCATGATGAAGACCGAGGCAAAGAACAGCTTGCGGCGGCTGAACTTCGTCGTCAGTGCCGGGAAGAGAGCAACAGCGATCAGGCCGATGATCGTATTGATGACGCCGAGGATGGAGAACTTCGTAGCATCACCAATGACATAGATGAAGTAGTAGAGGTTGAAGTTGTTGACGACGTTGATGCCGAGGCCATAGACGAGGTACGCGATGGCCATCCAGAGAAGCTGGTCATTCTGCGTCAGAACTTTGATGACGTCTTTTGCCGACGTGTCCGTCTTGTTCTCGCGCAGTGCGCTGTCCTGCTCCTTCGTGCCGATGCCGAGGATGATAGCGCCGAGCGTTGCGATGCCGCCGCCGATGCAGGCAAAAGCAAACCAGCCGGTCGGATCGCCCGCACCGCCATTCTGGTTGACGGAGAAATAGAGGACGACCGGCATGACGATGACCGTGACGAGCTGGCCGCCGAAGACGGAACCGATACGGGCAACCGTTGCCGTGATCTCGCGTTCATGCGAATCGAACGACAGCGCCGGAATCATGGACCAGATGGCGACGTCTTTCGCGCTGTAGAAAATATCCATGATGAAGTAAACGATTGCAAAGAGAATCAGATACGTCGTCGGGTTCGAAGCTGCAAGGCCGCCGAAGTCCGTGAACAGAGCGGCAAGCGAAATCGCTGCAACGAACGCACCAACGAGAACCCAAGGCTTGAAACGGCCCCAGCGCGTCTTCGTCTTGTCGATGATGTTGCCGATGAACGGATCGACGAAGAGCTCTGCGATGCGCAGGACGAGGATGATCGTCGTGACAATGCCGATCATGTACTGGTCATGGCTGGCATTGCCGGAATTGAACAGGTTGCTCGTAACGAAGATCATGAAGTACGTCGCGAGCATTGCATAGAATACGTCGTGACCGAACGTGCCGCATGCGTATGCGATGCGCGGCCATACACTGCCTTTGCTTTGTGCCATTTTCGATTTCTCCCCCTCAGCCCTTGAGCGTCTTGATGTAAGCAATGATGGAATCCGCAATCTTGTCGAGCGGCTGCTTGCCCGTATTCACGACGAGGTCATAGTTCTTGCCTTCGCCCCAATTGCGGCCCGTGTAGTAGTTGTAGTAGCGTGCGCGCTTCTTGTCCTCGGCGTCGAGCTCCTTGAGGCTCTTGCCTTCATAGACCGTCTTGCCGCGCTGCTCGCGGAAATCGTCATCGGCGCAGGCAAAGATCGCGAAGTGGTTCGGATCATTGCGCAGCACGTAGTCCGCGCAGCGGCCGAGGATGACGCAGGGGCCGTCAGCGACGAGCTTCTTGATGGCGGCCGACTCGGACATGAACATGCCGCGGCTCGACTCGCCCATGTGCGTGCCGAACGAATGGAATGCGATGAACTGCATGGAGAGCGGCTTGACTTCCTTCTCCATTTCGAGAAGCTCTTCCTCGCTGAGATCGTTGATGCCGAGCTTGGCAGCGGCGATATGGACGATCTGGCGGTCATAGAGCTTGACGCCGAGCTTGTCGGCGAGGAGGCCGGCCAGCTCGCGGCCGCCGCAGCCGTACTGGCGGCTGATGGAGATCACGAAATTGTCACTCATGAATAAGTCCCCCCTGATGGATGGCGTTTTCTTTTGTAAACGATTTCCTTTTACCGCACAAAAGAAAGCGCGAATGAAAAGATTGCGAAACTTTCGAGAGTTTCATCACCAAGATAAAAAAATGATTTCTATATGCGATGCTTTTGCTTTCCAATCAAGCTTCCACGCTTGCCATCGGACGATGCTACTGCTGGATTCCTATTCCCTGTGAATTCCTTGAGCTTGCTTCGTCTTGAAAAGCCTATCGAAAACGTTTTCCCTTGACGCTTTTCATTATAGCCTACTCCCTCGCAAAATGCAAGCACTTTTTTCGATTTTTTATTATACGTCGCGGATTCCTCGCGAACACGCAAAAAAGAACGGCTCCAGCCGCTTAATTGCGTCTGGAACCGTTCCCCAAAGCACGCTTCCCGCGTTATTTTGCCATGAGTTTCGCGACTTTGTTCGCGAAGTCCACGGGGTTCTCCGGCAGGATGCCCTCGATCAGCAGCGCCTGCGTGTACAGCAGATCGCAGTAATCCTTGAAGTCCTGGCTGTCCTTGCCCGCGTCATGCAGTGCCTGCAGACGCGTGAAGAGCTCGTGATGCGGGTTGATTTCGAGGATGCGCTTTGCCTTGAACAGCGGGTTCTTCATATCGGAGAACGCCTGCTCCATCGAGAGCGACGGGCCCGCTTCGTCGGCCACAAGGCAGACGGCGGACGACTTGAGGCGCGAGGACACTTTGACGTCCGAGACCTTGTCGCCGAGCACGTCCTTGATGTCCTTCATGAGGTCGCCATTGTCCTTCTGGAGCTCTTCCGTCTCCTTCTTGACTTCCTGGCTCTCGGCATCGTCGAGGTCGAGGTCGCCGCGGCTGATGGAGTGGAACTCCTTCTCCTCATAGCTGTGCAGCGTTTCGAGGCAGAACTCGTCGACGGGATCGAGCAGGTACAGCACTTCGATGCCCTTGTCGCGCAGCGTTTCCATCTGCGGCAGGTTCTCGATGGTCTCCTTGTCCTTTGCCGTCGCATAATAAATCTTCTTCTGGCTCTCCGGCATGCGGTCGACGTATTCCTTCAGCGTCACGAGCTTGCCGTCCTTCGAGCTCATGAAGAGCAGCAGGTCTTTGAGCTTGTCGCGCATATCGGACGAGCCCGTGTACATGCTGTTGTAGACGCCGATCTTCAGCGACTTGCCGAACTCGTTCCAGAACTTCTCATAGCTCTCGCGGTCGTTCTTGAGCTTGCGGCCGAGGGCTTTGAGGATGTTCTTTTCGAGTGCGCGGCCGATGACCTTGAGCTCGCGGCTCTGCTGCAGCAGCTCGCGCGAAATGTTGAGCGACAAATCTGGCGAATCGACAAGGCCCTTCATGAAGCGCAGGTAATCCGGCAGCAGGTCTTTGCACTTGTCCATGATGAAGACGTGGCGGCTGTAGAGCTGCAGGCCCGGCTCATAATCCTGCTGGTAGAGGTTGAACGGCGCATGCGCCGGAATGCACAAGAGCGCCGTGTACGAAACGGAGCCCTCGGCCTTCGTATGGAAGACTTCCATCGGGTCTTCCCACTCGTGGAACTGGTTCTTGAAGAACTCGTTGTACTCTTCCTGCTTGATTTCGGACTTGTTCTTCGTCCAGAGCGGCTCCATCGAGTTCAGCGTGCGGATTTCCGTCTTCTTCTCGGGCTTTGCGTCCTTGATGGGCTTGCCGTCCGCGTCCTTCGGGATTTCTTCCGTCTCGTAGCTCATCTTGATCGGATAGCGGACATAGTCGGAATACTTCTTGACGAGGCTCTGGATCTTGTACGGATCCGTGAAATCTTCCTCGGCTTCGTCGCCATAGAACTCTTTGGCGAGCGTGATGACAATCGTCGTGCCGCGCTTCTCCTTGTCAGCTTCCTCGATCGTGTAGCTGCCGTCGGCGGCCGACTCCCATTTCCACGCCTGCTGCTCGCCGGCCTTGCGCGTGATGATCGTGACCTTCTCTGCCACCATGAACGCCGAGTAGAAGCCGACGCCGAACTGGCCGATCATTTCCTTGTCATCGACGCTCTCATCGCTTTCCTTCGCCTTCTTGAGCTGGTCGAGGAATGCCTTCGTGCCGGATTTTGCAATCGTGCCGATGTTATCGATGAGCTCGTCCTTCGTCATGCCGATGCCGTTGTCGGAAATCGTGAACGTATGATGCTCCTTGTCCGGCACGAGGAAGATTTCGAACTGGTCGTCGCCTTCGAGCAGGTCACGGTTCGTCAGGCTCTCGAAATGCACCTTCTCGATTGCATCCGACGCATTCGAAATGAGCTCGCGCAAGAAAATCTCGTGATTCGTGTAGATGCTGTGAATCATGAGGTCGAGGAGCTCGCGCGTCTCCGCTTGGAATTCATGGGTTTCTTTCGCCATTCTGTATCTGCCTTTCTGAAAAGTCAAATCATTCTTCTCCGCCCAGCATGATTGTGCGCGTCTCTGCCATTGCCGCGCTCCAGCAGTGCGCGATGGAGAGCACGGCGCGGCCCTCGGACATGCGGCCGATGGCGGCGAGCAACAGCTCCTCCGTCCCGCTGTCGAGATGCGCCGTACATTCGTCGAGCAGCAGGATGCGCGGGTCGTAGACGATGGCACGCGCGAAACCGAGCAGATGACACTCGCCCTCGGAAAGTCCCGCCGCCTCCATCATCGTCGAGAGCCCTTGCGGCAAAGAACGCACAGCGTCGGCGATGCCCGCCGTTTCCAGTGCACGCTCGATCATCGCGTCCGTGACATCGCTCTCGCCGAGCGTCAGCTGGTCGCGCACCGTGCCGGGAATCGGCGAAAATGCCTGCCCTGCGATGCCGTAGAGATGGCGGCGCTCCTGCGGCAGGACGTCCGCCGCCCGCTTGTCGCCGACAAGCACCTCGCCAGACTGCGGCACATAGAGCCCAGCTACCAGCCGCAGAATCGTCGTCTTTCCCGCGCCCGTCCGGCCGCGCAGTACCACATGCTCGCGGGGATGCACGGAAAAGGAAAAGTTCGAGAAAATCGGCCGTTCCGGGGCATAACCAAACGTCACGTTGCGGAATTCAATGCACGGAACTCCCAAAGGCTCCCCCTCTTGGGGAGCTGGCACCCGCAAGGGTGACTGAGAGGGTAGCAACGTTTGAGAATCTCGACACGTCCTCACCCTCTGCCATAAACGGCATAAGCGACCGCTAAGCGCTGAAGCGCTAAGCGTCTGCTTATCCGCCCCCTTCGGGGCACCCGCAAAGTCCCCAGTGGGGACTTTGCGCCAACGGGGGAGGCACTGGGTTGCCAGTTCGTCCTCCTCAAGAAACGCCCGAATCCGCCCGAGCGCAGCGGCCGCCGCCTGGATGGTCTGGATTTCCATGCCGAGCGCTTCGAGCGGCTCGAAGACCGCCAGCACATACGCCGTCATCGCGACGGCGTCGCCGACGGACAGCGCGAAAAAGCCGCGCGGCCCCGCGCCTGCCGCCAGCACCATCATGACAGCCACGACCGCCGCGCCCGCCGATTTGATGATCGGCGAATAGACGGAATCATAAAAGTTCGTGCGATCCATCGCGCGGTAGCCGTCATCGAGCATCGCGCCATAGCGCCGCTCCATCCACGGCTCGATGCCGAAGCCGCGAATCATGCGGAAGCTCGCGAGCGTCTCGGGGATGCATGCCACGATGCGCGCGACAGCCGAGCGGTTCGCCGACTGCGCGGCCAGCACGCGCCGCTGGACGAGGCGCGTGAACAGGAACAAGACCGGCAGCGCCACGCAGAGCAATACGAAGAGCCCGCGGCTCGTCCAGAGAATCGCCGCAAGAATCGCAACGATGCGCAGGCTGTTCGCGAACAGCGACAAGATGCCATCCGTGAACAGCACGTCAATCGCATCGACATCTTTCAAAAACAGTGCCGCCGTGCCGCCTGCCTCGTGACGGTCGAAATACGCGGCCGGAAGCTTCGGCAGCTTCGCCGCCATGCGGCTTCGCAGCGCATGCATCATGCGCTGGCCGACAGCGACGATCATCGCGTCCTGCCCGCTCTCGAACAGCCCCGCAAGCGCGCTCGCCGCAAAATACCCGATGCCGAGCAGCATCACGAACTGCCCGCCGCCAAGCGCATCGATAAAGCGCCCCAAAAGCATCGGCGGCACGAGCGCCGTCCCCGCGGCGAAAACAATAAGCGCGAGCGCGGCAAAGCATTCGCGCGGAAAATGGCGCACGAATGCCAGCAAGGCAGATGCGTACATGTTCAACACCTCTTGTAACTGCTACTTTCCCGATAAAGTCAGGCCCCCTCTAGAGGGGGCTGTCAGCGAAGCTGACTGGGGGAGTAGTTGGGTGATAGAGACAAACAAATATGCCAAACGTTGCTAAAGACCTTAGTAGCACCTGCATCCTTGTCAATCTCCAGCATCCTACTACTCCCACCACCGCTTCGCGGTCCCCCTCCCTCTAGAGGGAGGCTAAAGTTCGTGAGCAGTCTGTGCTTCATAAAGCGTCCGATACTCGGAGCACTGCATTAAAACCTCTTCATGCAAACCGAATGTTCCTTTCCCATCCGCGAGAAACAGCACATGGTCGCACTCCGAAAACTTCTGGAGCCGCGACGAAATCAGCACGATGCTCCTCCGTCCCTGCCATGCCCGCAGATGTTCGAACATGCGCCGCTCCGTCTCCGCATCGACGGACGCGAATGGGTCGTCGAGCACGACGACGGCGCCTGCATGGGCGAGCGTCCGCGCAAAGGCCAGCCGCGCCTGCTGGCCGCCCGAGAGCGGCCGCCCGACCGCAAAGATTTCCTTTTCAAGCGAGAGTGCCCCGCTCTCGATGTCCTGCCCCAGCTCCGCTTTCTGCAAGAACGGCAGGACATCGATGTTCCCGCCGAGCGCGACATTTTCCGCCAGCGTCGCATGCAGCAGTTCCGGCGCATGGCCCATCCGCGTCACGAGGCCGCGCAGCTCTCCTGCCTCCATCGACGAAAGCTCCTGCCCGTCGACCGTCAGACAGCCGCCATACGGTACGAGCCCCGCCAGCACTTCGCCGAGCGTCGATTTGCCGCAGGCCACCGGCCCTGTCACAGCGAGGATTTCACCCGGCCGCAGTGAAAACGACAGCCCGGAAAACAGCGTCTTCCCGCCGCGCTCTGCCGAGAGATTCCGCGCCTCGATGGTCACGGGTGCCAGCGATACCTGCCGCACCGTTTCTTCCTGCCCGCTTTCGAGCAGCGGCCGGATGCGCCACCACGAGACCTGCGCTTTCTGCACGGCATTGAACAGCTTCGCCGCATGCGACGATTTCACGGCGAATTTCAGGAAGCACGAGAAGAACGTCGTGAACGCCGCGATGTCCCATGTCCCCTGCATCACATAGCTGCCGCCGAGCCAGAAAATCGGCAGGACGCCGAGCAGCGACACGATGCGGTAGAGCGGCTGCATCGCATTTTCGAGCATGCCCGAGCGGATGGATGCCGCCTCGTACGATGCGAGTTGCGTTTCATAGAGCGCGTTGCGCCCCGCTTCGACGCCACTCGTGCGGTAAAGCGCTTCGTGCCCGATGCGGTCCATCGTCGCCGCCGCCAGCGTCCCTTCGCTTTCGCGTGCCGCCGCACTCGCCCGCGCCACGCGCTTTTTCAGCCGCGCCGCCCAGAAATATGCCAGCGGCAGGAACACGCACGAGCCGACCGCGAGCCGCACGTCATACCACGCGAGCATCGCGAGATACGCGACCATCACGACGCCCGTATCGAAGAGCTCCGTCGTGAATTTCCGGATGCCCTCCGTCGTCGCATCGACGTCCGTGACGGCCTTCGTCATCAGCGCACCCGTGACCTCCGCACGCACGCGCTCCGGTTCCTGATGCACGAGCGCATGATAGAGCGCCGCCCGCATCCGGCGGTTGATATGATTCGCGAAGCGCCGCACGAAGAAACGCTTGCCCGCGCGGCTGCTCTGCACGACGGCGATGACCGCGACATAGAGCCCCGCGATGCGCGCCATGTCTGCCGCCCCACGCGTGCCGCCGAGGATGTCCGCGAGGCACTGCGCGAGCTGTCCCTCGAAATACGGCCCCGCCGTCATGCCGACATTGTAGACGAGCCCCGTGACCGTCAGGAACGCGAGCAGCCCCGCCTCCCCGCGCAGAAAGGAAAGGATGCGGACAGGACGCTTCCGTCCGCCCATCCCCTGTTCTTCCGTTTCCATGCTCCATCTTCTTTCGTTCGATGTTTCGATGTTTTTCCATCGTATCGCGCATTCATAACGGTTGCATAAAGAAAAGCGGCAGGAACGTTCTCCTGCCGCAAAAACGCATGTCAGAAATCAGAAGCCAAGCTCTGCCTTGTGCTCCTGCATGCCCTTGATGACGCACTCCATGACATCTGCCGCTTCCATGCCGAGCATCGCGAAGCCCTTCTTGATGACCTCGCGGTCGCACTTCGCCGCAAAACGCTTGTCCTTGAACTTCTTCTTGAGCGACTTCACCGCCATGCCGTCGAGCCCTTCCGGCCGCATGAGGCCATACGCCTGCACGATGCCCGTGAGTTCGTCGACCGTGAACAGGCTCTTTGCAATCGGCGTCGTCGGCTCCGGCTCGTCCACGCAGAGGCCCCAGCCATGCGAGATGATCGTCTCGATCGTCTCGTCATCGATGCCCTCAGGCTCGAGGAATTCGCGCACATGCTTGCAGTGCTCGTCGGGATATTTCTCGTAATCGACGTCGTGGAGATACCCCACGGCCTCCCAATACGCCTTGTCCTCGCCGAAATGCTCCGCCATCGCGCCCATCGCCGCGCTGACCGCCGCCGCATGCGTGAAGAGATGGTCTTCCGTCGTATGCTTCTTGAGAATCGTCTTTGCCTGTTCGAGCGTCAATTTCGCCATATTCAAAGTCCTCCCTTTGCCACCTGCTCCTCGCCAAAGAAATCGACGACTTTCGCCCGCGCCCGTGCCCGGATGTCGTCCGTGATGTAGACTTGCGCAAGCAGCAGCGCCATCGCGATGGCCGCGAGGTCATCCGTATAGCCCGTGATGGGGATGAAATCGGGAATGGCATCGACGGGCAGGATGAAATAGCCAAGCGCCGAATAAATGCCCATCTTGACGCGCTTCGGACAGTTTGGCGACTGCGCGACATAATAGAGCTGGAGCGCCTTGTAGACCAGCGACACGCCAGCTTTCGCCGCATATCCCTTCAGCTTCTTCCAGAAGCCCTCTTCCGAATAGTCCTTTTCATGCGCGCCCATATCGATATCATCGAGGATTTCCGGCTCGATAGGCTTGTCAGAATGCATCGCTTGCTCCATATATCAGAGGCCGGCTTCTTTGCGAAGGATGTCTGCCTTGTCCGTGTGCTCCCACGGCAGGTCGACATCCGTGCGTCCGAAGTGGCCGTATGCTGCCGTCTGCTTGTAAATCGGACGGCGCAGGTCGAGCATCTTGATGATGCCGGCCGGACGCAGGTCGAAATGCTTCTTTGCGAGCTCTTCAATCTTCTCCTCGTCCACCTTGTTCGTGCCAAACGTATCGACCATGACAGAGACCGGATAAGCGACGCCGATGGCATAGGCGAGCTGGATTTCGCAGCGGTCGGCGAGGCCTGCCGCCACGATGTTCTTTGCGACATAGCGCGCCGCATACGCCGCACTGCGGTCGACCTTCGTGGGGTCTTTGCCCGAGAACGCGCCGCCGCCATGACGTGCCCAGCCGCCATACGTGTCGACGATGATCTTGCGGCCCGTGAGGCCCGAATCGCCCTGCGGGCCGCCGATGACGAACTTGCCCGTCGGGTTGACAAAGATGCGCGTCTTGCCCGACAGGAGCTCGTCCGGAACGACTTTCTTGATGACCTCGGCGATGAGGTCTTTGCGAATCTGGTCGAGCGACACGTCTTCGTCATGCTGCGTCGAGATGACGATCGTATCGACAGCGACCGGCTTGCCATCCTCATAGAGGATCGTGACCTGCGTCTTGCCGTCCGGGCGCAGATACTTCAGCGTGCCGTCTTTGCGAACCTCGGCGAGACGACGCGCGAGGCGATGCGCGAGCGCAATCGGCAGCGGCATGTATTCCGGCGTCTCGTTCGTCGCATAGCCGAACATCATGCCCTGATCGCCAGCACCGATGGCGTCTTCGACATCCATCTGGCCTTCGCGCGCTTCGAGCGCCTGATTGACGCCCTGCGCGATGTCCGGCGACTGCTCGTCGAGCGAGACGAGGATGCCGCACGTCTCGGCATCAAAGCCGTATTTCGCGCGCGTGTAGCCAATGTCGCTGACCGTCTTGCGGATGATCTTCGGGATATCGACATAGCATTTCGTCGAGATTTCGCCGACGACATGCACCTGGCCCGTCGTCACGAGCGTCTCGCAGGCCACACGGCCCTGCGGGTCTTTCTCGAGGATCGCGTCGAGGATGGCATCCGAAATCTGGTCTGCCATCTTGTCCGGATGGCCTTCCGTCACGGACTCCGAGGTGAAATACATACGTTTCTTGCTCATTGGTATGACCTCCCATGCACTTTGCCGAACATCGAGCTTATCGAAATTTTCCGCTCATAAGAAAAAGCTCTCTATAAAAAGAGAGCTTTGATTTTTCCACTCTCATCTTTATAGGTGTGTCACCTACCGGAATTGGCACCGTTTTGCATACGCAAGGGTTGCCGCAGCTTCATAGGGCCAGTCCCTCCACTGCTCTGGATGAGTTCGATGTTCAGTTTTGTTTGACTGTATACATCATAGCGTAGCGGCGCATGCATGTCAAGAGCGAAATGAACCGCTTCATGCTCTGCCTTGGGAAAGCGCCCCCGCCACGCGGTCGAGGATGATGTCGGCGAGCGCCCGCTTGCTCATGAGCGGATGCTCGGTGTGCGTGCCGTCGCGGCCGAGGATCGTCACGCAGTTCGTGTCCGCAGAAAAGCCTGCATCTTTGCGGCTCACGTCGTTCGCAACGATGAAGTCGAGATTCTTTTTCTTGAGCTTGCCCGCCGCATATTCAAGCACGCGCTCCGTTTCGGCCGCAAAGCCGACGAGCACCTGCTGCTGCTTCTTTTCGCCGAGCTCTTTCAGGATGTCGGGATTGCGCACGAGTTCGAGGAACAGGCTGCCGTCCTTCTTCTTGATTTTCTGCCCCGCGCGCTCCTTCGGGCGATAGTCGGCGACGGCGGCCGCCTTGATGACGGCATCGGTGTCGGCGTACTCGCGGAGCACGGCATCGTGCATCTCCTGTGCTGTCAGCACATCGACGCGGCGCACGCCCACCGGCGTCGCAAGACCGACGGGTCCGGCCACGAGCACGACATCCGCGCCGCGCTGCGCGGCCGCTTCGGCGACGGCAAAGCCCATCTTGCCCGTCGAGCGGTTGCCGAGGTAGCGCACGGGGTCGAGCGGCTCATGCGTGCCGCCCGCTGTCACGAGCACCTTGCGGCCGACGAGGTCGCGCTTCTGGCGGACGGATGCATCCGCGCCCTGCGCCCCGCTGTCAAAGAACTGTTCGAGCACGGACACGAGTTCGACAGGCTCCGGCAGGCGCCCTGATCCGCTCGTTCCGCAGGCAAGCTGCCCGCTTGCGGGCTCGATGACATGGAAGCCATGCGCGCGCAGACGTTCGAGATTTTCCTGCGTCATGGCGTTTTCGTACATTGCCGTATTCATGGCAGGCGCGACGAAAATCGGAGCCTTCGTGGCTAGCACGGTCGTCGTCAGCATATCGTCTGCCATGCCGCAGGCCGCTTTCGCAAGGAAGTTCGCCGTCGCAGGCGCGACGAGCACGACGTCGGCGAGCTTCGCGAGCGCGATGTGCTCGACATGGTAGTGCGTAACTTTCGCCCACATGTCCGTGATGACGGGCTCGTCGCTCATCTCGCGGAACGTGAGCTCCGTCACGAAGTTCTGCGCGCCGCGCGTCATGATGACATGGACATGCGCGCCCAACTTCTTGAGACGGCTCACGACCTCGACGGCCTTGTACGCCGCGATGCCGCCCGTCACGCCGAGGACGATATGCTTTCCCGAAAGATTCGATGCTGCTTCCGCTGTTTCCATCTCCGCGCCCCCTCGGCAGCTCACTGCTCTTTCTTGATGACGTAGTTGATCTTGCCCTCGGCGATTTCCTCGAGTGCGTTCGTCACGTTCTTCGTCGACTGCAGCTCGTCGAGCGGCTCTGCGCCATCGAGCAGCTGGCGCGCACGCTTTGCCCCGCAGACCACGAGGGCGTAGCGGCTGTCGACCTTTGTCATCAGCGTGTCCGTCGACGGATTGACCATGCTCATAACCTGATTCTGCTTCTTCATTCTTTCTCCAGCTCCTCAAAAAGATGTTCGTTGCCCTCGACGCGGCAGTGTTCCGCTGCGAGGATGGACTTGATGTCGCGCACGGCATTTGGCACCGTGTCATTCACGACGACATATTTGTATTTCCGGCCGATGCCGATTTCCTTCTTTGCGTTGCCCATGCGGCGTGCGAGGCTTTCCTCCGTCTCCGAGCCGCGGCCGCGCAGGCGGCGCTCCAGTTCCTCGATGGATGGCGGCAGGAGGAAAATGAACAGCCCGTCCGGGCATTTTTTCATGACATTGAGCGCGCCCTGGATGTCGATCTCGAGCAGGATGTCCTGCCCGGCCGCGCGGCGTTCCTCGATTTTTCCGAGCGGCGTGCCATAATAGTTGCCATAGACATTCGCGTACTCGAGGAAGCCGCCTTCGGAAATGAGCTGCTCGAACCGTTCCTTTGACAAAAAGTAATAATTCACGCCGTCCTGCTCGCCTTCGCGCGGTGCGCGCGTCGTCGCCGAGATGGAATAGGCGAGCTCCGGCGTCGTCTCCAGGAGTTCATGGCAGACCGTGCCCTTGCCCGTGCCCGAAGGGCCCGAAACGACGATCAGCAGACCTTTCTTCATGCCTCTTCCTCCTTCTCCGCGTCCTGCGGCAGTTCCTGTGCCTCTTTGGCCTCCCCGTCATCGCTGCCGATCATGCGGTGCGCGACGGTCTCCGGCTGCACGGCCGAAAGGATGACGTGATCGCTGTCCGTGATGACGACGGCGCGCGTGCGGCGGCCATACGTCGCATCGATGAGGCGCTGCGCATCGCGCGCTTCCTGAATGATGCGCTTGATGGGCGCGGACTCCGGGCTCACGATGGCGATGATGCGGCTCGCCGACACGATGTTGCCGAAGCCGATGTTGATGAGTTTGATGTCCATAGTTCACCTCGCGACGTTCATTCGATGTTCTGTACCTGCTCGCGCAGCTTCTCAATCTCGCTCTTCATATCGACGACCGTCTGCGCGGCCTCGGCGCTCTGGCACTTCGAGCCGATGGTGTTCGCTTCGCGGTTCATCTCCTGGATCAGGAAATCGAGCTTGCGCCCGACCGGAGCGTCCGCTCCCTCGATGATGGCACGGAACTGCGCGAAATGGCTTTCGAGCCGCACGACCTCTTCTGTGAAATTCACCTTGTCGGCATAGAGCGCCGTTTCCTCGATGATGCGCGTCTCGTCGATGTCCTCGGC
>CACZFT010000064.1 GCA_902780535.1 uncultured Selenomonas sp.
AAAAGCAGAAGGAAGGCAAGAAGCGCATGAAAGCCGTCGGCAGCGTCGAAGTCCCGCAGGAAGCATTCATGGCGATTCTCAAAATTGACTGAGTCATTGAGTATGGACGAGAGAGCATGGGGCGTGTACATCCACGTCCCTTTTTGCAAGCAGAAATGCTTCTACTGCGACTTCCCATCGTATGCGGGGAAAGAGCGCTATGAAGAAGCATACGTAAAAGCGCTGATTCAGGAAATCCGCACCGAAGGTGCAAAATACGTCGAAACATGGGGACAGCCCGCCACCATCTACATCGGCGGCGGCACGCCAAGCGTTCTGCCGAACGAACTATTAGAGCAGTTGCTTTTCACAATCGGAGAAATCATGCTACCTAAGGCCCCTTCATTGAGGGGGCTGTCGCCGCAGGCGACTGGGGGAGTAGTAGGGAGCACTAGCCGGACGGATTCTCTCGAATATACTATAGAATGCAACCCCGGCACCATCGACGAACAAAAACTCCGATCAATGGAGCGCCACGGCGTCAACCGACTCTCCTTTGGCGTCCAGACCTTCCACGATGCGCTCCTGAAACGCATCGGCCGCATCCACACCGCAGCTCAGGCGCGCACCGCCATCCGCGACGCCCGCGCCGCTGGCTTCCAGAACCTCAGCCTCGACCTCATCTATGGCCTGCCAGGCGAGACGCTCGCGATGCTCCAGTCCGACATCGACGAAGCGCTGGCGCTCGCGCCCGACCACATCAGCATCTACGGCCTCCAGCTTGAAGAGGGCACGGCGTTCTGGAAGCAGCACGAGATGGGCAGGCTCGACCTCCCCGACGATGCGACAACGGAAGCCATGTACGATCTCATGACAACGGCGCTCCCCGCGCACGGCTACGAGCGCTACGAGATTTCGAATTTTGCAAAGCCGGGCTTTGAGAGCCGCCACAACCTTGGTTATTGGCAGGACAAACCATACCTCGGCCTCGGCGCCGCCGCGCATTCCTATCTCGACGGCGTCCGCTACGAGAACACAAAGGACATCGCAGCCTACATTGATGCCATCGAGCACGGCACACTCCCGCGCACGCAGGAAGAGCCCGCGACGCGCGCCATCCAGATGGAGGAATTCGCGTTTCTTGCCCTTCGCACGGCCACAGGCATTGACAAAGCAGCGTTCAAGCGCCGCTTCGCCACGCCGCTTTCCGCGGTCTACGCCGACGCCATCGAGCGCATGAAGGCGAAAGGGCTGATCGAAGAAACAGAGACGCACATCCGCCTGACGGCGCAGGGCATGAAATACGGCAACTGGGTCTTCGAAGCGTTCCTGCTGTCCTGATTTCTGGAATGCGGGAAATGGTTGCCGCGCGGCGGAGAATGGGGTAGAATAACAGACAGATTGGTTTGCATGGAATCGGAGGTGGCGTGGTTGTTTGGCGAGGACTTTTCGGAAGAAATTGAATCGGGGAAGCTGGATTTCAAGCGCTCATTGGAGACCACGAAACCGAAAAGCTGGCTCAAGACCGTTTCGGCATTTGCAAATTCGCAAGGCGGCCGCATCATTTTCGGCGTGACAGATGATACACATGAGCCTGTTGGCGTCGATGATGTGCAGAAAACCGCGAGCAAAGTCGCGGAGCTCATTGCCGACCACATCGAGCCAGCAGTGCAATATGAATTTAATGTATTGCATGGAACCCACGGGCGGTCTTGTTTGGAAGTTGAGATTTATCGTGGCGTTTCGACACCGTACTATTACAAGCATGAACAATCACGTGTAGCGTTTGTTCGGCGAGGGGATCGTTCTGAGCCAGCAACGTTCATCGAACTCAGTAATCTTGTCCTTCGTGGCAGAAATATGACGTTTGATGAATTGCCGAGTGCGTATACCTTTGGAGATTTGAGCTTTACTTTGCTTTCTGCCACGTATAAGCAGATTACGGGAAAAGCTATCCAGGGTGACCGGGATATGGTATCGATGAAGCTTCAGGATGATGCGGGACGCATCACAAATGCCGGAGCACTTTTGTCAGATCAAGGCGGCCTGCGCCAGTCTCGTATTGTCTGCACACATTGGAATGGCCTGCAAAAAGGGGCTGTTCATGAGGATGCATCAGATGATATGGAATATACGGATGCCAGCCTTATCATGCTCCTTCGCAATGCAGAGCAATTCATCCAGAACAATTCGCGGCATGCGTGGCGCGTTCGTGGGATGCAACGCGAAGAGTCTGTGGATTACCCGGAAAAAGCTATTCGCGAGGCTTTGGTGAATGCGATTATTCATCGTGACTATCAGGTGCTGGGCTCTGAAATCCATGTCGATATGTTTGATGATCGCTTGGAAATTTCATCGCCAGGCGGTATGATCAGCGGTCATCGCATTCAAGAATGCAATCTCAAGAGCGTTCCTTCGAGGCGCCGGAACGAGGTGCTTGCGGATGTTTTTGCAAGGCTTCATTACATGGATCGGCGTGGCAGCGGCATCGGGCGGATGCTGGAGCCTTACAAGGGAAACGAGAAGCAGCCCACTTTTTATTCAAACGCATACATGTTTCTTGTTACATTTCCAAACTGCAATTATGGAGTGGAAGGGCTTGCAGATCTGGAGCCATTGACGATTTCAAAGCAAGAACCGAACACTTCAACTGAAAAACCGAACACTTCAACCGTACAACCGAACACTTTGACTACGGAGCCGAACACTTCTGAAAAAGAAAAGGCTGTTTCTGACAAATTATACCATAAGATCGAGACGTACTTGATACAGCATCCGAACGCTTTCCAACAAAAAAATCGCGAGCTGCTGTTAGATTTCGTCCAGCAAAAGGAAGGTTCTTTCCGGCGGAAGGAACTTTGCCAGACTTATGACATTTCTTCTTCACAGGCAGCCAGGTTGTTGCAGAGATGTTTGGAACTTGGCTGGGTGCAGCGGGAGCGATTTGGCGTCTATCATTTTGTTCAAGACAAGAAGGGCGGTGAGTGAATGCGCATCGCGATTTTTGAGAACATCATGACGCCGGGCGGGCATGAGGTCGATTTTGACCGCATCCTCGCGGAAGAGCTCACGGCGCTCGGGCACGAGGTCGTGTTCTATGTGCCGGAAAACTTCGTCTTTGCGATGGATTATGGAAAGCCTGTCGTGCGTCTGCCGAAGGCGGCCGTCACATATACGAACGTGCGCGGTGTCTCGCGGCTCATCGCGACGGTGCGGCGCGAGCTGCATCGGCAGGCGTGGTATCGTGCGCTCTTCCGCCATGCAAAGCAGGGCGACTTCGATGCCATCATCGTGCCGACTTCGACGTATCGCTATCTGAGGGCGCTCAAAAAGAGCCCGCTGCGTCATTCGCCTGTGCCGATCGTCTTCATCCTGCACGGCATCAATCCCGGCGAGGCGCCGAAATTCCTGCGGGCGGTGGACGCACTTGCGGATTGCAAGAACATCCGGCCGACCGTGCTGACGTTTGGCGACACGATTTTTGGCGAGCGGCGGCGAAATATCCGCTGCATCTATCCGCCGACGTTCGTGCCGCGCGATGTGCCGGAGAGCGAACGGGCGGCACTTGCGTCGCGCGAGCCCGATGCGCCGCTCCGCATCGGCTTCTTCGGCCAGTATCGCCGCGAGAAGCATCTCGAGGATTTTCTCGACGTCTATTTCTCAGGCACGTACACGCGCCCCGTCGAGCTCTTCGTGCAGGGCGCGACGATGCATCCCGAGGATGCGGACGATTTCGAGCGCATCATCCGGAAGTACAGCGGCCGCAAGGGCATCCGCTTCCTGCACAAGGGGCTGATCGGTGCGGAGTGGCAGCGGGCCATTCTCGGTGTCGATGCGCTGCTGCTGCCTTACAGTGCGCCGCGCTATCGCTATCATTGGGGCGGCATGCTGTTCACGGCCATCGGCTTCGAGCGGCCTGTCGTCACGAGCGACGATATGAATCCCGAGGTCTTTGCGGCGTATCATATCGGCGAAACATTCCCGAGCGGCGACCTCGCAGCGCTCAAAAGCACGCTCGAAGCGTTCATCAACCATTACGATGAACGGCGGGCGACATACGAATCGGAACTTTCAAAAGCGGCCGCAATGTATGCGCCCTCGGCGTTTGCCGAGCGCATCGCCGCCATTTTGAAAGAACCTTGAAGTTCAATGCCTGAGATGATTTTCTGGAGGAAAGATTCATGCCGACGCTGTCTGTCCTGATCCTCGCGAAAAATGAGGAGGCGAACATTGCAGACTGCATTGCAAGCGTCCGTTTTGCTGACGAGATCCTTGTCATTGATTCGGGCAGCACAGATCGTACCGTTGAATGTGCGAAGTCTGCGGGAGCGCGTGTCCTTTGTCATGAGATGGGCGAGACTGGCTTTGCGGGGCAGAGAAACTTCGCACAGGAGGCTGCGACGTCGGACTGGATTTTTTACCTTGATGCTGACGAGCGTGTCCTGCCAGAGCTCGCAGAGGCGATCCGCATGCAGATCGAAAGTGGCAGAGAGATGGCGGGGCGCATTCATCGCAAGAGCGTCGTCATGGGGCAGCGGATGGGGTATGGAGTCTATGCGCCGGATTGGACGGTGCGGCTGTTTCCGCGTGGCCGCGTGACATGGCAGGGTGTTGTTCACGAGCGCCCGGAGACGGCGCTGCCGGTCTGCAATCTTGGTGGCTGGTGCGATCATCACTGCCTTGTGAGCTGGGAGCAGTATTTTGGAAAGTTTGATCAATATACGACACTCATGGCACAGCGCATGTACGAAAATGGAAAGCATGTCGGTTTTTTCGCCATGTATGCGCATGCTGTGTATGCATTCTTGCATATGTATGTGCTTCGGCGCGGCTTTCTTGACGGCCGCTTGGGGCTGACGTTCTGCACCTGCCATTATTTTTATACGCTGACGAAATATATGAAGCTCGAAGAATTGTGGAGGCGCTCGTAAAAACAGGATGCATGAAAGGACATTTATGAAGAAACGAATCGTCACCGTGATGCTTACGTATTCCTACCAGATGCATCTTACAAAGGATCCCTGCTCGTATCTTTATTATCTGGCAAAGAAATTTGGCTGGGAAAGTACCTATGTGTACTTTTCAGATGCGCCGCTCCATCATGCGGAATATGAGGCACATTGCCGACTCATCTATCTTGGGGCAGAGCAGGATTATGAGAAGGAAATTGAGCTGGCGGGGGCATGGCTCACAGCTCATGCAAAGGAATACGACGTTGTTTCTTTCTTCAATTATGGTCATTCCACGTATTATCTGTCGCGCATCGCGCATCACAGCCATCCGGGCATTGTGACGTGGAGCAAGCTTGATATGGGCGAAGGCGGCTTTTCTCATTTTTACGACGGGACGCGCCTGCGGAGCATCAAAGCTGCCATCGAAGTCTGGAAAAGCCGTCATGTGGACCTTTTTTCTGTGGAGACCCGCCATTTTTATGAGTGCCTGAAACAGACGGCGACTTTCCGCGGGCGCATCGAGTACGTTACGAATGGCGTTTCCTTGCTTGGCGTGGATCTTGAGAAACTCGATGCAATGCCAAAAGACGGAAGCATCCTGACAATCGGGCGGCTTGGCACGCATCAGAAGAACACGGAGCTTTTTCTGGGCGCCGTGGAGGCACTCGGGCCGGAAATCCTGCAAGGACGTCGCGTCATCTGCGTTGGTGGATACCCGGAGGAATGGAAGCAGTTTTTGCAGGAGCTTTTTGCACGCAGTCCATGGATGCGAGAGATCGTGCAGATGGTCGGGCCAGTGTCCGATCGGCAAGAAATGTATGCGTATTGCACACGTGCATCCATCATCTGCATGCCGAGCCGCTGGGAGAGCTTTGGCATTGCAACCGTCGAGGGCATGTATTTTGGCGCGTATCCCGTCGTGACGGAATACGGCTCCATTGTGCAGGATGTCACGGATGGCGGGCGGCTCGGCACGATTGTGCAGGGGCCGGAACCAACGATTGAAGCCTTTGCTGACGGCATCCGTGAAGGACTCCGTCGCAGCACGCCGGAGATGGGGGAACGTGTCCGTGCATTTGCAAGGGAACGGTTCAATTATTCGGTCCTGAGCAGGCAGCTTGACGCCATCCTCCAACATCGCATGGCACAGAAATCATGAAATGAATAGGGGAAGCCTTATGCTTGATATTTTTCAGCTCGGTACGCGGATCTATGACACGAGCAATCCGAGAGAAGTCCATCGCCTCGTCGTTTTCTGGGGACGTACGCTGCTGCATTTCGTTGGCATGCAGCGGCTTTATGACTGGTTTCAGCAGGACCCTGTGCGCAGGGAGGTGCTTGCGCTCCAGCCATTCCCCATGGAACAGGTTACGCGGGCATTTTTTTTCGCTGGATCGACATTTGCCCGCAGGAGCCAGCTCATCCAGCATCATTTTGAGATTCTGCAGACGCATCTGACGGCGAAGAACGTTGTGCGTTTCGGTGCGTTTGAGGCCAATGATGTCATCTGGGATTCTGGTGCCGAGGATATCCACTGGTATGCGAAGCTGAGCTTTTCCCCAGGGCAGAGAAAGGAGGGTATGCTCTCTGTTACGATGATGTTTGACGAGCATGAGCTCTACCAGATTATCTTCTGGCTGGATTATGACAAGCAGGGCGAGGAAAGCCTCTTCATCGGTGCGATGCAGGGGCCGAACATGGAACATGCGAAGGACATCATCAAGGATGTCACGAAACGCTCGCACCGTTATCGCACGAAGAATCTGATCCTCTACATGACGCAGGCAGTCGCGCGGAGCCTCGGCATGAAACATATCTATGCCGTTACAAATGCGGGCTACTATGCGCAGAACCATGTGCGCCGCGACCGCAAGCTCAAGACGGATTTTGGTGCATTCTGGGAAGAGGCGGGCGGCCAGCCGACGGATGATCCGCGCTTTGACGAGCTGCCGCTTGTCGAGCCGCGCAAGACGATGGAAGAAGTGCCGACGCGCAAGCGTGCCGTCTATCGCAGACGCTTTGCATTTCTCGACGATGTTGATGCTCAGATTGCGGCAAATATGGCAAAAGTCCTGCGCCAGCCGGAAGATCATGCAGGAGAGAGCCGATGAGAAAGACGTACCAGAACATTCTTGTAAATGCGCTCGTGAATCTCGGCGACGTCGTGCTGACGACGAGCGCGATCGCGCTGCTCCGAAAGGCGTATCCAGGTGCGCGCATCACGATGCTCGTGCGGCCCGTCGTGCGGCAGGCCGTTGAGAACAACCCTGTCATTGACGATGTCATTCTCTTTGACTACAAGGCAAAAGAAAATTCGTTCGGCAAGATGCTCGCGATGGTGCAGGAGCTCCGCCGTCGTCATTTCGACCTCAGCATCTCATTCGACCGCAAGCTCCGCCCTGCGCTGCTCGCGTGGCTTGCGGGCATCCCCGTGCGTGTCGGGCCTGACCGCGTTTTCGACGACAAGCCGAGCCGCGTGACGTGGCTTTACACGGATACGATTCCTGTCGCGCATGACCTCGAAACGAACTTGCAGGCCGAGACGTATCAGGCCATCGTGCGCGGTTTCACGGGGCTGGACGGGCACGAGAAGCCCGTCTTCGCGCGTATCACGCCTGAAGCGGAGGCAGAGGCAGACGCATTGCTTGCACAGCTGCCAAGCGCGCAGAAGCACATCGCGCTCTGCGTCAAGGGCACATTCCCGCTCAAGACGTGGCCGAAGGAATATTTTGTAGACGTTGTCGACCGCCTCGCCACGAAATACGATGCGACGTTCTTCGTCGTCGGTGCGCCCGGCGACCGCGCGTATGCTGATGAAGTTATCGCGGCCATGCACCATTCCGTGAAAAACTTTTGCGGCGATACGAGCCTCGTGAGTCTCGCGGCGCTGCTTGGCAAGTCCGACCTGCTCGTGACGGTTGATACGGGGGCGACGCATATCGCTGCGACGACGGGCGTCCCGATGGTCACGATGTATGGCTGCACGAGCCCGAAACGCTGGCATCCTATCAATGAAAATGCGATTGTTTTCACATCGGACGAACCCTGCTGCCCCTGCAAGTGCCGCGCGGACGAGTGCCCAAGCAATCCGAGGCCGGACTGCCTCTGGCATGTGACGCCGGAGATGGTGGCGGAAGCGGCAGAACGACTGCTTTCGACGGTTCGCGTACAGAAGGGATGACAGATGTTGAATCTCAATGCAGAAACACAGCGAATCGCAATCAGATCAGAATCCGTCGGCAGGGGGACGACAGAATCTGCCATCCATGCAGGCTACGGCGTTGATCGGAATTTCCTCATGCCAGCAGGCGTTTCCATGGTGTCGTTGCTGGAAAGCAATCCAGGACAGGCATTCGTATTCCATGTCATGATTCCTTCGATGGATGAGATTCGGGAATGCGACATGGAAAAATTTCGTGAGCTGGTGCAATCGTATAAGAATGCAGATGTCGTAATCCATGTGATTGATACTTCCGTCCTGACGGGAGCTCCGACTAGCCGGAACTATTCAACAGCCGTATATTACCGCTTCTTCTTCCCGTTCCTTGTGCCAGAACAGCCGCAGCTGCTCTATCTGGATGCAGACATCGTCTGTCTCGGCGATCTTCATGAGTTGTGTTCTCTTGCGATGGGCACGAGTGTCGTGGCGGCTTGCTATGACAAGAGCAGCCGGACGGAAGATCCGATGTTTAATTCCGGATTTCTCTGGATGCAGGCGGATGTCTGGCGGGAGCAGCAGATTTCAGAGCAGTGCATCGAGTACGTCCAGCACAACGCGCAACGGGTGTTTTACGATCAGGAAGCATTGAACCAGATTCTGAAGGGGCGCGTTCAGTTCCTGCCAGACCGTTATAACTTTCAGATGCGGAAGCAGGAATATGAGATGATTCCAGAGGATGTAGTATTTCTTCATTTCAGCGAGGAAAAACCCTGGCGCGCGTGGTACGACCGCCAGGACCAGTCGTATTTCCTGCGATACAAGAATAAATCTCCATGGCGGGATGTGGAGCCAGAGCTGCCGAAGAACTACCAGCAGATGAAGTTTATGGCAGAATACTGTCTTTGTCATCAGCAGTGGCTGGAGGCGGGACACTTCTTTCTGCGATATGGAACGATGAAAGCACGGAAAATCTTGTCTGGAAAATAAGGGCTCAATCATTTTTTCTGTGGGATGAATGATGCACAGCGAGTCAATGGCGACTCATGTCGATGAGCTTCAAGAAGAAGTATTCATCGTCAGGATATC
>CACZFT010000065.1:0-6101 GCA_902780535.1 uncultured Selenomonas sp.
ATAGAGCGCCCAGACATCGGCCGTCGAGCGGTCGCCCGCGAGGTTCACCGTGAGCTCGGTTGCCGTCGTCTGGCCGCCGACCTCGGCGCCCGTATAGGAGAAAGCGCCGTCTTCATCGACCTGCACCTTGACGCGGTTCGTGTACGGCGCGTCCGATGGTGCGAGTTCGGCGAGCACGAGATGGAGCTTCGCTCCCTTGCCGACATGGACGACGGTCTCATGCGTGCCGCCTTCGCGGTGCTCGAGGACGACTTCGTCCGACTGGCCCGGCTCGACGACGATCTGCTGCTTCGGGAGCTCGCCCGCCGCTTCGATGCCCTCCGGCTGCTTGATTTCATTGACCCCGAGCCACCGCCAGGTGCGCATGGGGATGTTGGAGTAAATTTCGCTGGTTTCCATAAATATGTCTCCTTCCCCCAAATCAGCCCATCGTGCCTTCGAGCTCGATGTTGACGAGATTGTTCATCTCGACGGCATACTCGAGCGGCAGTTCTTTTGCGATCGGCTCGACGAAGCCGCGCACGATCATGGCGCGCGCCTCGTCCTCGTCGATGCCGCGGCACGTCAGGTAGAAGACGGCCTCGTCGCTGATGCGTCCGATCTTTGCCTCATGCCCGACGTCGGCGTCATCACCCTCGATGTCCATGACGGGGAGCGTGTCGCTGCGCGATTCATTGTCGAGCATCAGCGACTCGCAGTTGACGGAGCACTTCGCGCGCTTCGCGTTCTCCGTGACCTTGACGGCACTGCGGTACGTCGCTTTGCCGCCCGCTTTCGAAATCGTGCGCGTGTTGATGTTCGCCGACGTGTCGGGCGCCGTCAGGATGACGCTGGCGCCCGTATCGAGGTCCTGCCCCTTCGAGGCGAACGTGACGCCCGTGAATTCGCATTTCGCGCGCTCGCCATGCAGGATGCTGCACGGATAGAGGCACGAGACATGCGAGCCGAACGAGCCCGAGACCCACTCGATGATGCCGTCTTTTTCGACGAGAGCGCGCTTCGTGTTGAGGTTCATCATGTTGCGCGACCAGTTCTCAATCGTCGAGTAACGCAGGCGCGCGCCCTCTTTGACGTAGAGCTCGACGCAGCCCGCATGGAGGTTCGTGACGTTGTATTTCGGTGCCGAGCAGCCCTCGATGAAATGGAGGCTCGCGCCCGGCTCGACGATGATCAGCGTGTGCTCGAACTGGCCGGCGCCTGCCGCATTGAGGCGGAAATAGCTCTGGAGCGGCATCTTGACCTGCACGCCCGCCGGCACGTAGACGAACGAACCGCCCGACCAGACAGCGCCGTGCAGCGCCGCGAACTTATGGTCTTTCGGCGGCACGAGCTTCATGAAGTATTCTTTGACAATGTCCTCATGCTCGCGGATGGCCGTCTCCATGTCCGTATAGATGACGCCCTGCTTGACCATGTCCTCCTGAATGGAGTGGTAGACGACTTCCGAATCATACTGCGCGCCGACGCCGCCGAGCGATTTCTGCTCGGCTTCGGGGATGCCGAGGCGGTCGAACGTGTCCTTGATGTCCTCCGGCACGTCCTTCCAGTTGCCCGTCATCTTCGCGTCCGGCTGAACGTACGTGATGATGCGATCCATGTCGAGGTCCTGAAGGCTCGGGCCCCAGGTCGGCAGGCTCAATTTATTGTATGTTTCGAGCGATTTCAGACGGAACTCGAGCATCCACTCCGGGTCGTGCTTGCGCGCCGAGATATCGCGGATGATGTCTTCCGTCAGGCCGCTTTCCGACTTGTAGACGCTGTTGTCGGCGTCCTTGATGTCGTAGAGCGTGCGCTCGATGTCTTCGACGAATGTCTTCTTCTTTGCCATGAACGCTTGCGCCTCACTTTCCGACCGCGTCGAGGATGTGCGTGAAGCCCTTCGCATTGATCGTGTCGATGAGCTCCGCGCCGCCCTCTTCGACGATTTCGCCATTCATGAGGACGTGGACTTTGTCGACTTTGAGCTTCTCGAGAATGCGCGTGTTGTGCGTGATGATCAGGCAGCTGTTGTCGTCGTTGTGGAACTTCGCGACGCCTTCCGAGACAATCTGCACGGCGTCGACGTCGAGGCCGGAGTCCGTCTCGTCGAGCAGCGCGAGCTTCGGCTCGAGCATCAGGAGCTGAAGGATTTCGTTGCGCTTCTTCTCGCCGCCCGAGAAGCCGACGTTCATGTAGCGGTCAGCGTATTCCGGCGAAATCTTGAGCTCTTCCATCATCGCGCGGAGCTTCTTGCGGAACGGCAGGATCTTGACGCGCTCGCCCGTGATGGCCTGCTTTGCCGTGCGGATCATGTTCTCGACCGAGATGCCCGGGATTTCCTCCGGCGTCTGGAACGAGAGGAACAGGCCCTTGCGCGCGCGCTCAAATGTCTTCATCGCGAGCAGGTCTTCGCCCTCGAATGTCATCGTGCCGCTCGTGACCGTGTATTTCGGATGGCCCATGATGACGTTCATGAGCGTCGACTTGCCGGAGCCGTTCGGGCCGAGGATGACATGCACTTCGCCCTTGCCGACCGTGAGGGAAAGACCTTTGAGGATTTCCTTGTCCTCGACACCTGCGTGCAGGTCGTGGATTTCGAGAAGATTTTCTGCCATGGAATCAAACTCTCCTTCATCAAACTGTATCGCGAGGATCCGCAGGCTTTCGGACGTCTGTTGCCGCTCATGCGCGAATCCTTATAAAAATGCTCGGGATTAACGATTCCATTGTATGGTTTTTATGGCCGCTTGTCAATAGCAGGGATTTCCAAAGAAAAATCGAATAGAATAAGATGATAGAATCTTGAACGGAAAGGAGGAGACCCGCACCATGAAACGGCTCTTCCTCGTACTCATCGCCCTCCTCTGCCTGCTCGCAGCTGCTCCGCCGCCCGAGGCCGCGGCGGACGAGCCCGCAGTTCCGACGTACCGCGTCGGCTACATCAGCGTGCCCGGCTTCCTCACGAAAGATGCCGACGGCCACTATCGCGGCTCTGGCTACGAATACCTTGAGCAGCTTGCCATCTATGCAGGCTGCCGCTTCGAGTACATTGACCTCAGCCACACGAACACATCGATGGAACTGCTCGCCGGAAACGTCGACCTCCTGATCGGCAGCACGATCCAGCCTGGCGACCCGCGCTTCCTCTTCAGCGAGCACAGCATCGGCCGCACGCCGCTCCAGCTCTCGCTCACGAGCGGCGTCAGTCCCGAGACGCCAAGCTCGCTCCGCATCGGCTACATCAGCGATGTCTACAGCCGCGACGCCATCGACCACCAGCTCGCGCGCTTCCTCCCGCCCGGACGCTATGCGCTCCTCCCTTATGCAGACTACCAGGCCCTTGACCAGGATATCGAAAACGGCACTCTGCAAGGCATCGCAAACGACAGCCTCCACCCGCAGACCGGCACGCAGCCGTACGGCAACCTGTACTTGTTCTCGCACTACATCCTCTACCGGCCGGACGAAACTGCGCTCAAAGATCATCTCGACGACGCCACCAACGACATGCTGACTGTCACGCCCTTCCTCCCCTACCTGCTCGCCAAGCGGCAGGAGCAGAAAGGCGCGCCGCTCATCCTCACGCCGGACGAGCGCGCCTGGCTCGCCGCGCACTCGCACATCCGCGCGTTCGCCTCACCGAACCAGCCGCCGTACGCCTATTTCGAGAACGGTGAGCACAAAGGCGTCACGCAGGACATCCTGAGCCGCATCGAGCACGACCTCGGCATCACGTTCGACATCACCGAGACGAGCACAAACGAAGAGCTCTTCCGCCGCCTCGACGACGGCGAAGCCGACGTCATGTGCGACTTCTTCTTTGACTACAACTGGGCGCACGAGCACCACATGATGCTTACGAATCCCTACCTCACCGTGACCTACGTGCTCGTCCATCGCCGCAACGAAGACATCCCCTCGTCTCCCGTCATCGCCGCGCCCCGCAGCCGCAACTTCACGCGCCAATACGTCGAGCGCTATTATCCTGAAAAAGACATCCGCTACTGCGACACAGACGAAGACTGCCTGCGCGCCGTCAGCGAAGGCCAGGCCGACATCGCCGCCGTCAAGAGCATCATCACGCAGGCGCTCATCTATCGGAACGGTTTCTTCCGCCTCGAAGCCGACAACACCGTCGTCTACACGCAGGGCACGAGCATCGCCGTCAGCGAGCGCATCGATCCCATCTTCGTGCGCATCCTCAACAAGGAAATCGCACACCTCGACCCCACGGCCATCCAGAGCGCCATCAACGAGGAGACCCGCGCGACGACGGAGCAGACGTCCCTCGTCTCGTACCTCTACCGCCACCCGATCGAGAGTCTCGGCATCCTCGTGCTGATCTTCCTCGCGCTGCTCGTCGGCGTCCTGCTCGTCCTGCGCATCCGCCGGAACCATCTCGCCGAAATCTCCCGCATCGCCTACACCGAGCCCGTCACGGGCCTAAACAGCTGCCGGACGCCATCGACCGCGCTCAGAGCGCCCGCGTTGACGGCCGCCTCTACCTCGCCGCCATCTGCGTGCGGCAGATGGCCTACTACCGTTCGACATACTCCGGAAGCGTCCTCGCAGAGAGCTTCGTCCACGAGATCCACCGCGCGCAGACAGCATTCCCATGGTTCGGGCTCCCAGCGCTCTCCGGCGACCGCTCGCGCCTCTACACGCTCTGGGAGCTCCCGGCCGGCCTCGCGCCTGAAAAGGCGGCGCAGCAGGTCACGGAAGGCGCTTCCGTCATCCCATTCGGCGACGTCATGACGCGCATCCGCTACCATGTCAGCGCCGTGCAGGTGCCGAACGGCCGCCCCAACATCGCAAAACTCGTCAGCGCCGCCTCCACAACGCTCGACCTCGCGCGCACGGAAAACCAGCCGTTCCTGCTGTTCAACCAGCAGATGGAAGAAGAATTCGCCTGGGCAAGCCGCCTCGAAACCCTCGCGCCGAAAGCGCTTGCACGGCAGGAGTTCGAAGTCTGGTACCAGCCGAAATACGACCTCGCCACGCACGCCCTCGTCGGCGCAGAGGCGCTCGTCCGCTGGCAGAGCCCCGAGCTCGGCTTGCTGCCACCCGGCCGCTTCATCGAAGTCTTCGAGCGCAACGGCTTTGCCGTCCGCCTCGACTACTACATGCTCGGCCACGTCGCGCGCTTCCTCGAAGACCGCATGCGCCGGGGGCTCCCCGTCGTCCCCGTCTCTGTCAACCAGTCCGCCCTGCACATCAGCGAAGGCGGCTACCTGCGCAAAATGAAGGAGACCGCCGAAGCCTACGGCCTCCCTGCCGGCCTCCTCGACCTCGAAGTCACGGAGACGGCCTTCGTCGATTTCAAGACAAAAGAAGCGCGAGAAAGCTCGCGCCACATCATCGACAGTCTCAAAAGCTACGGCTACGCCACATCCATGGACGATTTCTGCACGGGCTACAGCTCCATCGCCATGCTGCAGAACCTGCCGATGGACAGCATGAAGATCGACCGCAGCATCCTCCTGGCCGCCGAACACGACGACCGCGCCCTGCGCATCCTTCAGAACGTCATCCAGCTCGGCGCCTCCCTCGACATGAAGATTCTCTGCGAAGGCATCGAAACCGAAGCACAAGAAAAACTCCTCAAAGACCTCGGCTGCACATACGGGCAAGGGTACCTCTACGCCAAGCCGATGAAGCAGGAAGAGTTTGAGGCGTTCATGGAAGAACACCTGAAATAGAAGGACAATACTTTCCCACGTCGAATCCTTTCCCTTAGGAACGAATTTTTACGAATGGACGAATGAAGGAAGGCAACATATATGGCAAGCGAGAAAATCTTATTCATCAGCGAGGGCAAGTCGCTCATCCTCCACGCGCTGCAGCGCAATCTGACGAAGAACGGCTACGAGCTCATCCCCTGTTCGCTCGACGTCGAGGCACTGCATGCGCACGAACGCGATGCCGAGCTCATCCTCATGTATCTCTCTGGCGACGAGGACAGCAAGACAGACGCGCTGATCTATCTCAAGGATCTCTGCACGGAAAAGAACAAGCTGCTGATCCTCCTCGGAAATCCGGCGGACATCAAATCTGTCGAGGAATCCATCCCCGAGCCAATCATTTCAGCGGTGTTCGAGCGCCCTGTGAACACGGAAGCACTG
>CACZFT010000065.1:6110-17452 GCA_902780535.1 uncultured Selenomonas sp.
CCTCAAGACGGTCAAGAACTGGCTCTCGCGCCAGTACCGCGTGACCATCGTGACGAGCGGCGCGCAAGCGATGATGTATGTCGCGGACAACCAGCCCGATCTCATCCTGCTCGATTACGAGATGCCCGTCACGAGCGGCCCGCAGGTGCAATGCTCCGCAGCGAGCCGAAGACGGCGAAGATCCCCGTCATCTTCCTGACGGGCAAGGGCGACCGCGACAGCGTGTACCAGGTGCTCGCGCTGAAACCGGAGGGCTACATCCTCAAATCTTCGGGCCACGACAAGCTCGTCGAAAGCGTCGGCAGCTTCTTCACGAAGCAGCTCTACGACAAGCTGCACGACTGAGCCTGTCTCAGCCATCTCGCAAGCTCGGGGAGGGATTCCCATGAAATGGAAACAGAACTGGAAACAGTCGGTGCCGCATCTCATCCTCGCCGCCGCGCTCGTCGCGCTCGTCGCCTATGCGCATCTCTTTTTCACGACGGAGATGGAGCAGCAGCAGCCGATCAAGATCGGATTCATCCTGCCGGAACACCAGGCGGCGGAACCCTGGTACCGCATCTCGTATCAGGGGCTCGCCGACGCGGCCGATGCCATGGGCGCGGAATACTTCGTTGAGACAGATGTCCCCGACAGCCCTGCCGGCATGGAGGCCATCGACCGCCTGCACGCGCAGGGCGCGAACATCATCGTATCCGCGACGTATGGCTACGGCGACCTGTTCCAGACGGCGGGGCAGACGATCATCCCGTCGCACTACACGGGAAATGTCCGCACGTACTTCGTGCGCATCTACCAGCTGCGCTACCTCCAGGGCATCCTCGCAGGGCTGAAGACGAAGACGGGGCAGATTGGCTTCATCAGCTATGACCTCGTGCCGGACAATTTGCAGGAACTCAACGCCTTTGCACTCGGCGTGCGGCGCGTGAATCCCGACGCCCATGTGCTCGCAGCTTTCCAGACGCTCGCAGAGGGAACGGACGAAAACGCGTGCCGCCTCGCGGCCCGCATGGTGAAGGACGCGCATGTCGATGTCCTCGCGTCCCATCGGTCAAACGACGCCGTGGCGGCCTATGCCGTCGAGCACGGCATCTACGGCCTCGCCTGCTACGACGAAGTCCCGGATGACCCGCTGCTCCTCGCGCGCACAATCATCAACTGGAAGAAAGTCTGGTCTTCGCTCCTCAAAGACAACGTGCGGAACTCGAACCCGCTGGCATTTTACTGGTTTGATTTCAATGAAGCGGATATGGCGCTCACAATCACATCGCCCGACGTCACGGACGCGGAACGCGCACAGGTCGCACAGGCGGAAGACGAACTTCGAAATGGCTTCGAGCCGTTTTCCGGCGACATCCGCGATAATGAAGGGAATGTTCGCTGCCGCGCGGGCGAATACATCGACGATGTGACGCTCCGCCAAAAGATGGATTGGTTCGTCGAGGGGGTGATCCTCTATGAATGACCGTCTGCGCCGCCTCTTGAAAAAATATCTCTTCTGCACGGAGCAGCGCCGCCTCGTCGTGCTGCTCGTCTTCGCGCTCTGCTGCTTCTGCCTGATCGGCCACAGCATCCAGCATCAGCTGAACGTGATGCTGCACGAATACATGGAGGATCAGCTAGCCGAAAACATCACCATGATGTCGCAGATGGACAACGAAATCATCAACCGCCGTCTGCGCTCGCTGGAAAATTACAGCAAGGCCATCGAAAAATCTCCGGAGGAACTGGACTTCTTCGTGCAGATGATGCGGCAGCAGGGCCTCGAGGGCGACATCGGCATCCTGCGCTTTGATGGCACGCATGTCTACGGCAACGATGATGTTTCCTTTGAAACCTTCCCCCGCCTTATCGGCATCCAGCACGGACAGCCGATGCTCATCGTCAACGACACGGGCTCCGCCTACCTCATTGCCGCCCCCATCCACGAACAGGGGAACGGCAATGTCGACGCCATCCTCTATTGCAAGGCCGACCCCGACGCCATCATCGGACAGCTTCTCAACACGAAGGAGGTCAAAGGCGCGACCTTCTGGCTCGTCAGCCGCAACCTCCACGCCATCAGCCAGCCGAGCAACCCTGCGAATGAAGAACGCCAGGCATGCTTTGATACGCTCATGGCGAGCGGCCGCCTCGAACGGATGATGCAGGAGATTGACAAGAGCGCCATCGTCGTCCACAGTGCGGATGACGGTGAAGAAGCGCACGAGGCGAAATCCTTCATCACGCTCGCCGAAATCCGTCCCGACCTCTATCTCGTCGGCTATATCGAAAGCACGGCGCTCGTGAAGCCCGTCGAGGACATCGCGACGTTCCTGCGCCACGGCTACGCGCTGTTCGTGCTGTTCGTCGTGCTCATGCTCATCTACCTCTTCATCCGCGAGACGCAGCTCCTGCTCCAAGCACAGGCCGAGCAGGCAAACCAGGCAAAGAGCCTGTTCCTCTCAAACATGTCGCACGAAATCCGCACACCGATCAATGCCATCATCGGCATGGACGAGATGATCCTGCGCGAGAGCAAGGAACCTGCCATCGAGGGCTATGCGACCGACCTGCGCGGCTCGGCGCTGCACCTTTTAGGCCTCGTCAACGACATCCTCGACTTCTCGAAGATCGAGGCGGGCAAGATGACGCTCGTCCCCGTCGAGTACGGCCTCGCGTCGCTCCTCAACGACATCGTCAACATGACGGAGGTCCGCGCACGCAGCAAGAACCTCGCGTTCATTTTGAACGCCGACCCGAACCTGCCGACCGTGCTCCACGGCGACGAAGTGCGCATCAAGCAGATCGCGATGAACATCCTCACGAACGCCGTCAAATACACGCGCCAGGGCAGCGTGACGCTCTCCGTCACGTTCCGCAAGACCGCAGACGACAAAATCGTCCTGCGCTTCTCCGTCAAGGACACGGGCATCGGCATCAAGCCCGAAGACCTGCCGAAGCTCGGTCACGCCTTCGAGCGCATCGAGGAAGAACGCAACGCGACCATCGAGGGCACGGGGCTCGGCATGAACATCACGCAGCGTCTGCTGCAGCTCATGCACACGCACCTCGAAGTCGAGAGCGTCTATGGCAAAGGCTCGACGTTCGCGTTCGAGGTCGAGCAGGACGTCGTAGACTCCCAGCCGCTCGGTGATTTCGAGCAGCAGGTGCGGCGGCTCGTGCCGCAAGAAACGGAGACCGCGCTGCTCAAGGCGCCGACGGCCGACGTGCTCGTCGTCGACGATGTCGAAATGAACATCAAGGTCTTCCGCGGCCTCTTGAAGCGCACGGAAATCCATGTCGATTCCGCGCTCTCAGGCGCCGTCGCGCTCGAAATGGTCAAGAAGAAAGCCTACGACATGATCTTCCTCGACCACCGCATGCCCGAAATGGACGGCATCGAGACGCTCCAGCGCATGAAGGCCATGCAGCACCTCTGCAAAGGCAAGCCCGTCATCGCGCTGACGGCCAATGCCATCTCCGGCGCACGCAAAGAGTACATCGACGCGGGCTTCACCGACTACCTGACGAAGCCGATCGACAGCCACAAGCTTGAAAGCATGCTCAAAAAATACCTCCCGCCCGAAAAGGTGCAGGAGGTCACGGCAGAAGATGCCAAAGCCGAGGACACGGCAGCCGCCGAATCGCTGCCTGAATGGCTCAGGACGCAGACACTCCTCGACACGAAGAGCGGCCTCACGAACTGCGGCTCGCCCGAAGACTACCTCGAAACGCTGCAGCTCTTCGCCGAAGCCTATGAAGAAAACGCCGCAACGATCCAGAGCTTCTTCGACGCCGCCGACTGGAAGAACTACACCATCCGTGTCCACGCCCTCAAGAGCTCGGCGCGCATCATCGGTGCAAACAAGCTCTCCGACCTCGCCGCCGCACTCGAACAGGCCGGCAACGCAGGAGACGCCGCGACCATCCAAAAGGATACGCCGCGCCTCTTCGAGCTCTACGCCGAGTGCGAAGACGTGCTGAAGCCCGTCCTGCCAGAGGCCGCCGCTGAAGGCGAGGCCGCAGACGACGGAAGCACCAAAGAACCGATGACTGCCGAAGAGCTCCAGGAAGCCTATGAAGCCCTCAAAGAGCTCGCGGCCACGTTCGACTACGACAGCGTCCAGTTCGTACTCGAAGACCTCGCAGGAAAAGAGCCGCCCGCGGACGAAAAAGAACATTACGAAGCCGTCTGCAAAGCAGCGAAGAAGCCCGACTGGATGGCACTGCAGAAGCTGCTGGAATAAGCGCCAAGGCGAACGATGCAAACAAAAAAGGCAGGAATCCTCCCCTTTGCAACAGGGAAGAATTCCTGCCTTTCACTTTACCATGATTTCACAAGAACGCATGGAGGAGGCCTGCTAGACCAAAGGCGCAGAAAATGCCGCCAGACAAGAGCTTCATGCGTGCCGGTGGCAGATAGCGGTGCAGGAACGCGCCGGCGATGAGGCCGAGGCTGTCAGCCAGCACCATGGCCGCCACCGCGCCGATGAGCACGAAATACCATGCCGAAAACGTCGCCGCCATCGTCATCGCCGCGAACTGCGTCTTGTCTCCCATCTCGCCGACGATAAACGTCATCATGACCGTCAAGACCGGGCCATAGCGGCCAGGCCCCGCCTCCTCGTCCTCCTCATCGCCGCTCCGGAGCGTCCAGACGCCGAACGCGAGGAACATCAGAGAGGCAACGACCTCCATGACCGCCGGGTCGATCAGGCTGCCCACGAAGCTGCCGACACCGACCGCCAGCGCATGCACGATGAAGATGCCGAGCGTCATGCCGATGAGCACCTGCTGCCAGGGGAACTTTGCCGCAAACGCCATGACGAGCAGCTGCGTCTTGTCTCCGAGCTCTGCGAGGAATACGACGACGAACGTCGCGAGGAATGCCTCCATAAGGCTGCCCCCGTTCAAAAACAATGATTCTCAGAAACGATGGTACGAAAAAAGCTCGCTTCGAATTCTCGAAAAGCGAGCTTGAAATTTCGTGGTGCCTCAGAGCGGAATCGAACCACTGACACGGGGATTTTCAGTCCCCTGCTCTACCGACTGAGCTACCGAGGCACAAAATGGCGACCCGAATGGGACTTGAACCCATGACCTCCGCCGTGACAGGGCGGCATTCTAACCAACTAAACTACCGGGCCGTATGGTGACGCCAATGGGATTCGAACCCATGAACCCGCCGTGAAAGGGCGGTGTCTTAACCGCTTGACGATGGCGCCAAAAGTGTTATCACAGATAGAAATTATACTAGATGAATCGTTCGTTGTCAACTGATTTTTCACCAAACAAAGATTTTGCAGCAAAAAGAGCCGCTGCCACGGACAATCCCGCCGTGGCAGCGGCTCCTGCTGTCTTCCCGATCAGGTGTTTTTCGCGACGACGGCGCCAATGACGGCACCGATGACGCCGGCCGTCCAGACTTCGCTCTCCGAATGGCTGTTCGTCGACTTCTTTGTCTCCTTCTTCGGCTTCGGCGGCGGATTCTTGTGGTCGCCGTCGTTGTCATGATGGCGCTGCCAGTCCTCATCATTCCAGTTTCCATCGTGATGCGAGCTATCTCTGTGCGACGAGAGCTGCATGACAGCTGGCGAAGACGGCGTCGCGGCCATGGCCGACGCCGGAAGTGCAAGCGAGCCAGCGCCGAGCGCGGCGCAGAGAGCAAGGGCGATGCCCTTCATGCGGATGTTTTTCGTGATGTCTTTCATGATCTATCCCTCCTAAACCTGCGCCTCCTGCGCCCGATGTCGTCCATGTCTTGCTTCATCTGATGGACACAGTATAGCGGAGGGATATTAAATTGCAAGGCGTCAGTTATTATGCATCCATTACTTCGAAATGAATCTTCTCGAAACGGTTCCAGACTGCTTTCAGACAACAAATCTCATTGAAAAACGCATTGATTTTGACGAGATTTTTCAGTTTATGCCGCCATTGATTTCACGAATCACGCGGCAGGGATTGCCTGCCGCTGTGACATTTGCAGGAATGTCGCGCGCCACCACGGAACCAGCACCGATGACAGCGCCATCCCCGATGCTCACGCCCGGCAGTACGATGACGCCGCCGCCCAGCCAGCAGCCATTGCCGATCGTAACTGGCCGGGCATACGTCCGGCAGAAATATTCCCCCGTTTCCGGCTTCCAGTCAGGCGTCAGCCGTTCGGAAAGTTCTACGGGATGCGTCGATGTGTAAATCTGCACATTCGAGGAAATCAGCACATTATTTCCGATCGTAATGCGGTTGCAGTCCACGAACGTGCAATTCATGTTGATGGACACATTGTCTCCAATGTAGATGTTACGCCCATAGTCGCAGAGAAACGGCAGACCGATGGACACATTCGTGCCGATTCCTCCCAGCATCTCCTGCAAAACGGCACGTTTCTTTTCCTTTTCTTCATACGCCAGCCGATTATACTCCGCCAGCAGCCGCCGGGTCTTCGCCTTGAATTCTAAAAACACCGCCGCATGGCAATCATAACACTCGCCCGCAAGGCATTTTTCCAATTCGTTCTTGTCGCACATGCTATCCATGAAATCTTGCACCTCTTTTTTGACTTTCCTCACGCATTGTGATACACTTGGGCTATGAAAGAAAAGGCTCACTGAGGGCGGAACTGGCAGCCGCCACCAAATGGCCGCTTGGCCTGATTAGGAGATGCAGGACGGTCAACCTGCCTTGAGCTTTTCGAGAGGGCGTTCCCTGTTGGGAACGCCCTTTTCATGTATGCGCTTTTAGATATCCGCTATGCTTATATTGGTTGAATTTCAAGCGCAAGAAGGCGCACGGTTTCCGCGTCAATCACGCCAACCTTTCGCGTTTTCAACGAATCACCCCCCTTGGCTTATTCTTTCTTCACATGGTACACCGCCGCATACATGGTCGGCAAAACGAGCAGTGTCAGCACAGTCGCGACAAATAATCCGCTGGCGATGGCGACGGCCATCGGGCCCCAGAAGGCGCTGGTCATGAGGGGAACCATGCCGAGGATGGCGGCGGCGGCCGTCAGCATGATGGGGCGGAAACGCAGGACGGCGGAGTCGACGACGGCGTCCCAGGGCGTCTCGCCCTGGGCGAGGTGCTTCTGAATCTGGTCAATCAGGATGACGGAGTTGCGGATGATCATGCCGAAGAGCGCGAGAACGCCGAGGAGCGCGACGAAGCCCATGGCTTTGCCAAAGAGCAGCATACCCCACGTGACGCCGATGATGCCGAGCGGCGCCGTGAGGAGCGTCAGTGCCATGTCCTTGCCGCTCCTGAGCTGGAACATCAGCAGCGTCATGATCAGCACGACCATCGCGGGCACGGGGCCCATGAGCCATTTCGTGGATTTTTCGCTGTCTTCGAGCGTGCCCGCCTTTTCGATGCTCGCGCCGAGCGGCAGGTTCTCGCGCAGGTCTTTCGTCGCGTCATAGGCGCGCTGCGTCGCGTCGTTCGCCGTGCCGCTCTTGACGCCTGCCTGCACGGTGATGGTCGGGCGCAGGTTGTAGCGCTTGATGAGGCCGTCTTCAGCTTCATAGCTGATTTTTGCAATCTGGCCGAGCGGCACATAGCCCGCCTGCCCGAGATAAATCGGCAGCTCCTTCATCTTGCCAAGGTCGCTGCGGTCGGCTTTGGCGAGGCGCAGGTCGATGTCGACGGTGCGGTCACCTGCATAGAACTGCGCGCCCATCGCGCCCGTGAGCTCCGTGTAGATGGTCTGCGAGACGGTCTGGCTTGAAAGCCCCATGGCGCGCAGCTTGTCTTGGTCGAGCTCGAGGTGCATGGTCTTCTGCTTTTCGTTCCAGTCGAGGTTGACGTCGGTATTGTTCGGATCGGCAGCGACGCGGCTCGCGACTTCTTCGGCGAGGCTGCGCGTCTCGTCGGGCGTGAGGCCGGTCACGCGCAGCATGACGGGATATTCGTACATCGGGCCCGTCTGGATGTAGCGGAGTTTCGCGCGGACGTCGCCAAAGTCATCGGCGAATGCCGTGCGGAGTTCGCCTGCGAGCTTTTCACGCGTGGCCGTGTCTTTTGCGACGATGACGAACTGCGCGAGGTTGTCAGCATCAGCTTTCGGCGTGACGGGCAGCACGAAGCGCGGCGCCGTGCGGCCGACATAATAAGAATAGTTGTCCATTTCGTCGATGTGCTGGCCGAGAAAGTCGCTCATGCGGTCAGCGGCCGCCTGCGTCGCAGCGATGGATGAGCCCTCGGGGAGCTCAAGATCGACGACGATTTCCGGGCGCAGCGAAGCCGGGAAGAATTCCTGCTTGATGAATTTCATCGAGAAGACGGAGACGGCGAACAGCAGGGCCGTGCCGACGAGCACGATGCGCTTGTGCGTGAGGAACCAGCCGAGCACGCTGCGGAAGAACTTGTAAAAGCGGCTCTGGTACGGGTCGGGGCGGCCGTTTTCGTCCGTCACGACGTTGACCTTGATGAGGTATGTGCCGTAGAGCGGCGCGACCATGACGGAGACGATCCATGACAGCAGGAGCGCGATGCCGATGACAGGGAACAGCGCGCCGCAGAATTCGCTCGCCATGCCCTGCGAGAACGCGACGGGGATGAAGCCGCAGCAGGTAATCAGCGTGCCGGTCAGCATCGGTTTTGCCGTCGCACGGAACGCATAGCACGCCGCGTCGAAACGGCTGTGACCGAGCTCGAGCTGGACGCTCATCATTTCGACGGCGATGATGGCATCATCGACGAGCAGGCCGAGCGCGATAATGAGAGAGCCGAGCGAGACTTTGTGCAGGTCGATGCCCAGCATGTACATGAAGACGAAAACACCGCACAAGACGAGCGGGATGCAGCCCGCGACGACGAGGCCCGTGCGGAGGCCCAAAGAAAGGAAGCTCACGCCGAGCACGATGACGATGGCCTCGAACAGCGTCTTGACGAAGTCATGAATCGAGTCCTTGACGACGCTCGGCTGGTCGGAAACCTTGTGGATTTCGAGGCCGACGGGCAGGTTCTGCTCGATGGCCGTGACCTCTTTCTTGAGGTTTTCGCCGAGTTCGAGCACGTTGCCGCCGTCCTTCATCGAGACGGCGATGCCGATGGCGCGCTCGCCATTGAAATACATGCTCGGCTGCGCGGGCTCGATGGAACGGCGCTCGACTTTCGCGATGTCGCCGAGACGGAAAATCTTGCCATTTGCGTTGATGGGCAGCGCCTTGATGTCCTCGACATTGTCAAACGTGCCCGTGACGCGCAGGTAGACGTTGTCGGAGGCCGTTTCGAGCTTGCCCGTGGCCGTCATCTCGTTCTGTGTCTTGAGCGCCTGCAAGATGGCATTCGGGCTCACGCCGAGCTCCATGAGCTTTGCGGTCTCGGCCTCGACGTAGACCTTTTCCTCCTGCACGCCCTCGAGCTCGACTTTCTGGACGTTCGGCACCTGCATGAGCAGGCGGCGCGCATCCTCGGCCGCGCGGCGCATTTCTTCATAACTGTAGCCGTCGCTCGTCACGGCGTAGACCGTGCCATAGACGTCGTCGAAGCGGTCGTTGTAGTACGGCCCGTAAACGCCGTCCGGCAGCTCGCGCTTCTCGTCCTCGCAGAAATTGCGCACGTCGCGCCATGTCTGGCGGATCTGCGCCTTGTCCACGTCATCGGCGAGGTTGACATAGATGACCGTCTGCCCCGCGCGCGTCTCGCTGTTGATGTGGTCGAGGCCCGGCGTGTCCTGAAGCTTCTTTTCGAGCTTGTCTGTGACCTGATCCTGCATCTCGTCAGCAGACGCGCCGGGCCAGGCCGCCGAAATGACCATCTGGCGAATCGTGAACTGCGGGTCTTCCATGCGGCCGAGCTGGTTGTAGCAGAAAATGCCGCCAATCGCCGTGATGATGATGAAGTACCAGACGAGCGCCTTGTTCTTGAGGGAGACTTCGGTGAGATTCCTCATTTCAACCGAACCTCCTGCCCTTCGCGCAGGGTGTGGACGCCCGCCGTCACGATCGTCGTGCCAGCCGCGACGCCATGCACGCGCACCTGGTTGTCGTCAAACTGCTCGACGGTCACAGGCTGGAGGGCGACCGTGCCGTCATCGCTGACGACCCAGACTTCGGGGCTGTCACCCGTCTGGTAGATGGCCGCGAGCGGCACGAGATAGCCTTCGTCGTTTGCAGCCACCGCGCCTGTCACATGGACGCTCGCCGTCATGCCGAGCTCCATGCCGTCCGGCGGATTCGGCACAGAAATGCGGACTTTGTACGTGCGTGCGGCGCTGTCGGCCATCGGCGCGACCTCGCGCACCGTGCCGACTGCCTGGCCGGAAAGCGCCCAGAAATCGATGGCGACCTCGCGGCCGACCGGAACATCGGCGAGATGGTTCTCGGGCACGTTGATCTCGATTTCGAGCTCGCCCGTCTGGACGAGCGTCGCAACGGTCTGGCCAGCCGCGACAACCTGCCCTTCCTCGGCGCTCATGGCGGAAATGACGCCGTCCGCGCCCGCGATAAGGTTCGTGTAGCCGAGCGCGTTATGCCCCTGTGCGGCCTCGGCGAGCGCATTCTGGTATGCTGCGAATGCCGCGTCATACTGCGTCTGATACTGGTCGAGCACGGCGGCCGGGACGGCGGCTTCATTGTAGAGTTCGCTGTAGCGCGCGAGGTTCGACTGCGCGAGATTCAATTGCGCTTTCGCCGACGCGACGGCGGCGTCGCCCTGATTCGCTTTCTGCGCGACGTCCTTCGCGTCGATGACCATCAGCACATCGCCCGCGCTCACGCGGTCGCCGACGTTCACGTTGCGCGCGAGAATCTGGCCGCCAACCTGGAACGAGAGGTTCGTCTCATAGCGGCCGCGCACCGTGCCCGCATACGTATCGGACGATGCGCCATCCGTCGCGCCGACCGCCATGGATTTGACAAGCGGCGCTTTCTGCTCCACGGCCTGCTCGCTGCCGCAACCCGCGGCCAGCGGCAGGCACAAGAGCGCCAACAGGCAGAAAAAGGCACGCAGTTCTTGCATGCCCAAAAATCTTTTTCTTTTTTCATTCATGGGGAGCTGCCTCCTCTTTCTGTGCCTTCATCGCCTCGACGAGCGCAGGGATGTCCGCATTGCACGCGCGGGTCGCCGCATCGTGGAAGCCCTGGATTGTCGTGCCGACCTCGGCCGCATCCATGCCCGCCGCGAGATACTTCACCCACGCTTTGATGATGCCTTGGAAAAAGTCTTTCTGCGTCTTCGCGTATTCCGTCAAGAAGATGCGCTTGACGCGCCGGTCGTGCGTGTCCTGCTCGCGGCGCACGAGCCCTTTCTGCTCGAGGAGCGTCAGCGAGCGCGTCACGACGGCCTTGTCGAGGAACAGCACGCTCGCGAGCTCCTCCTGGCTCAGTCCCTCGGCATCGTAGATGCGGATGAGCAGC
>CACZFT010000066.1 GCA_902780535.1 uncultured Selenomonas sp.
AAGGCAAGGTGCCTTTGTGCTGTCAAGAGCTCAATCTATCGGTAGCAATGCCTTATGTTATGCCGATTCGCCTGCTGTTGGCAGGTGGGAAAGTTGAGTAAATAAACCTTTACTATTTTTCGTTTGCTTGCTAAACTAGAGGAAGCATTTTGCAGAACAATTTGCAGGGTGCAAGCATTTTCAGAACGTGCAAACGTAGGATGGAAGGGAGGGAACGCGATGCTCATGCGGTGCCTCGAGGCACTCGGCGGCTTCGTGCTGCGGCGATGCGAGGCGTTTGGCACGATTGTGCTGCTTTACGCGGAGACGATGCGGCAGCTCACGCATCGGCCGCGCTTGCGGCACATCCTTGCGCAGATGTCGCACCTCGGCGTCGATTCCCTGACGATCGTCAGCCTGACGCTGCTGTTCACGGGCGTCGTGCTGACGCTCCAGATGGCGCATGAGTTCATCAGGTACGGTGCGCAGAGCACGATCGGCGCCGTCATCGCGATTGCCATCGGGCGCGAGCTCGGCCCCGTGCTCGTCGGCGTCGTCTGCGCGGGCCGCGTCGGGGCTGCCATCACGGCGGAGATTTCGACGATGAAGGTCACGGAGCAGATTGACGCTCTGCGCGTCATGGCCGTGAATCCTGTCGACTATCTCATCGTGCCGCGCATGATCGCCTGCATGATCGTCGTGCCGATTCTGACGGTGTTCGGCGATTTCATCGGCGTTCTCGGCGGCTGGTTCGTCGCGGTGTATTACGCAGGCATCAGTTCGTATCTCTTTACGAATTCCCTTCATATGTATGTCGATGCCTACGATCTCACGGGCGGCCTCATCAAGGCGTTTTTCTTCGGCAACGTCATTGCGGTGCTCGGCTGCTACTACGGCCTGCATTCGCCTGCCGGTGCTGCGGGCGTCGGCCGTGCGACGACGCGCACGGTCGTTTCGTCGATCATCGTGATTTTCATCTTGAACGCACTTTTGACGCTTATCCTGTTTTAACGGTGGAAGCAGGGAATTTATGATAAGATTGATAGACGTGGGCAAGCGCTTTGAGGAAAACTGGGCGCTTCGGCATGTGAACCTTGAAATCGAGAAGGGCGAGACGCTTGCCATCATCGGCGGCTCGGGCTCGGGGAAGAGCACGCTCCTGCGGCTCCTGATTGGCCTCATCCAGCCGACGGAAGGCGAGATATGGATGGGCGACAAAGAGATCGGCCATATGACGGAGCGCGAGCTCAAGGACATCCGCCTGCATACGAGCATGGTGTTCCAGTATTCGGCGCTCTTCGATTCGATGACGGTCGGTGACAATGTGGCGTTCGGTCTGCGCGAGCATACGAAGCTCAAGGAGCCGGAAATCCAGAAGATTGTCCGCGAAAAACTCGCGCTCGTCGGTCTCGAGGGCGTTGAAAACATGATGCCCGGCGAACTTTCGGGCGGCATGAAGAAGCGCGTGGGCCTCGCACGGGCCATCGCCATCGAGCCGGAAGTCATCTTTTACGATGAGCCGAGCTCGGGGCTCGATCCCATCATGACGGAAAAAATCGACGAACTCATCATCTATACGCAGCGCGAGCTCCATGTGACGAGCGTCGTCGTGACGCATGACATGGCGAGCGCGTGCCGCATTTCGGACCGCATCGCCATGATTTACGAAGGTGAGCTCATCGCCGTCGATACATCCGAAAAGTTCCAGAAACTCCAAGACCCGCGCGTGCAGGCATTCTTCCGCACGCTGCGCACGACGAAAGAGGGGGAAGGCGCATGAAGACAGAAGCGAAGGTCGGAGCCTTCACGGCGGCAGGCCTCGTGCTGCTCGTCGCGCTCGTGCTCGGCCTTTCCGGTTTTTCGCTGAAATCGGGACGCGGCTACATGGTCTACGCGGGCTTCCATCAGGTCATCGGCCTCGAGAAGCAGGCGAAGGTCTGCCTTGCGGGCGTGCCGATTGGCGAGGTCACGGACATCTCGAATGATGGCGGCGGCGTCACAGTGGCGCTGCGCGTGAACCCTGATGTGCGCATCCCCGAGGGCTCGCATGTGACCATCGGCACGCCGGGCGTCATGGGCGAGAAATTCGTCAACGTGCAGCCTGCCGAGGACCGCGGCCACTACGTTGGCGATGGCGCCTACCTCATCGGCGATGACGAGCAGGGCATGGATTCCATGTTTGCTGGCATCAACGCCGTCGTCGGGCAGGCGCAGGAGCTGCTGACGAGCCTCAACAGCATCGCAGGCGACAAGGGCTTCCGCCAGTCCATCCTGCAGATGACGGCGAACATGCGCGACATGACAGCACACCTTTCGGGCCTCATGGCGCAGCTCGAGAGCATGGCAGCCGAAAACCGCGGCAACGTCAAGGCCATGACGGCGAACCTCGTGACGGTCACGGAGTCGATGAACCGCACGATGGTGAACGTCGAGCACATGATGGCGAATATGAACAGCGTGCTCGGCGACCCGCAGACGGCCGAAAATGTCCGCGCGACGCTTGCGAATCTCAAGGACACGAGTGACCGCGTGCAGCATATTGCCGAGAACCTCGAAGGCGTCGCGGGCGACCCGCAGACGGCAGAAGACCTGCGGCAGACGGTCAAAAATGCACGCGCCATCAGCGAAAAAGCAGGGAATATGCTCGGCTCTGTCGAATCTATGGATGTAACGCCGAGCGTGGACTTCCTCTACAGCGGCGACGACAGCGACTGGAGCGTGAATGCGAACCTCCGCGTGAACCGCGGCGACCGCACGATCGACCTCGGCGTCGATGACATCGGCGACGACAGCCTCTTCAATGCCCAGGTCGGCAAGAAATTCGGCGGCGGGCGCTACGGCGTGCGCGGCGGCGTCGTCGCAGGCAAGATCGGGGCGGGCCTCGACCTCTATGCGGGCAGGCGTTTCACGCTTTCGACCGATGCCTACGATCCCGATGACGTGAAGCTTCGCCTGCGCGCGGCCTACGACCTCGGCGGCGGGACGTCGCTCCTCGGCCAATGGAATGATGTAACAAACAAAGATGATGAACGGGCCGGATATTTCGGTGTCCGTCAGTCATTCTGATATAAATTCCAGAACAAGGAACAGAATGAACAGGAGGAACTACCTTGAAGAAGAATCATCCTTTTTATAAAAAGCTCACGGCCCTCGTGCTCGGCGGCCTCATGACGATGAGCGCGGGCACGGCGCTTGCGGCGGATACCGTCGAGCTCGGCCTCGATGACAGCATCCAGATGGCGTTCGAGAACAACCGCACGCTGAAGCAGTCGCTCGCGAATGTCGATACCGCGCGCTGGAACCTCTCGTCGGCCCGCCGCAGCCAGGGCCCGACGCTCACGTGGCAGGGCACGGCGAACCGCGTCGGCGGCAAATACTACCGCAATGCCGATTATGACAACATGTACGGCAACACGCTCTCGGCAGGCTACAACCTCGACACGAGCGGCAGCCTCCGGCATACGCGCGAGCGCGCAGCCTATGCGCTGAATGCGGCCGACCTCACGCTCGAGAACGCGAAGCAGACCATCAAATATCAGACAACGTCGGCATATTATCAGGTGCTCGAGTATCGCAATCTCGTCGAAGTCCAGCAGGAAGCTGTCGACGTGCTGCAGGAACATCTGAACAACGTCAACGCGCAGTTCCGCGTCGGCACGGTTGCGAAATCTGACGTGCTCTCGTCCGAAGTCCAGCTCGCAAACGCGCAGCAGAGCCTCGTGACGGCGCAGAACAACTACAACCTGGCCATCGCCTCGCTCAACAACATCATCGGCCTGCCGACGGACACGCAGCTCAACATCAAGGACTCGCTGCAGTACACGCCGTATGACCTGAACCTCGACAACTGTACGGTCTATGCACTCGACAACCGCCCGGACGGCATCGCGGCTGACTATGCGGTCGAGCAGGCGAAGCAGGCCGTCGATATCGCGAAGGCCGGCCATCGTCCGACGGTCAATGCCTCGGTCGTGCGCTCGCTGACGGGCGACGACCCGTTTGACGAGGACATCACGGGCCAGTGGACGGCAGGCTTCACGGCGAACTGGAATCTCTTCGATAACGGCGTGACGCATGCATCCGTCGAGCAGGCGAAAGCAAGCCTGCGCGCTTCGGAAGAGTCGGCGGCCGCCACGAAGGAAGACATCCAGCTGAACGTGCGCCAGCAGTTCCTCTCGCTGCAGGCAGCGGAGAAGAACATCCATACGACGTCGAAAGCCGTCGAGCAGGCAGAGGAAGACTACAAGATCGCGCAGGTCCGCTACAGCGCCGGTGTCGATACGAACCTCTCCGTCATGGATGCGCAGGAGAAGCTCACGAGCGCCCGCACGAACTACTACACGGCACTCTACAATTACAACACGAGCAAGGCATCGCTTGACAAGGCCATGGGCATCCCCATCGACATCGATGTGCCGCGCTATGTCGCCGCACAGCAGAATGGCGATTCGCCGAAGGATGCGCTGAAGTCGGCGCTGCTGCATACGGAGCTCACGAAGGAAGAAGAAGCGGCACTGCGCGAAGTGAAGCCGACGATCAAGATTGCGGCGGCGAAGGAAGCCGATGCGCAGAAGGCGGCCAATGCGCCGACGGCAGAGCAGAAGAAGGCAGCGAAGGAAGCCGAGAAGGCGGCGAAGAAGGAAGCGAAAGCCAAGGCAAAGGCTGAGGCGAAGGCCGCGAAGGAGCAGGCCAAGGCCGAGGCACAGGCAAAGGCAGATGCAGAGAAGGCGGAAAAGGCCGCTGCTGCTGACGCCGCCAAGACGCAGGCAAAGCAGGAAGCCGCACCAGCAGAAAATGTCCAGCAGGAGAACAGCAATGTGGAGGCTGAACTCGCGGGCTGATTCCGAAAAAATGAGGTGGGGCTATCATGAAGCAGATGCATCGCAAAACGATCGGTCTCTTCTGCGGCATCGCCGCAGCCCTCGTGCTCCTCGTCTGCGCCGGTGTCTGGTACTATGTCCAGTCCGGCGCTCTCATGGAGCGCGCTGCGGGGACGATTGCGTCCACGCTGACGGATCAGCTCGGCACGGAGACGCAGGTCGGCTCCATGGAAATCACGTCACTTCATGACGCCACGCTCCACGATATCGCGATTTATGACAACCAGGCGCAGTGCATCGTCAGGGCCCCGGAGGCCCGGGTGCACTTGCGCCTGCTTTCTGCGTTCCAGCTCAGGGATAATCCGGCGTCGGCCATCGAGACCGTGACCGTCACAGGCGCCGAAGCGACGGTCGAGCGCCGCGCTGATGGCACGTGGAACATCGCGGACATCTCGCCGAAATCCTCGGGCGGCTCGGGCTTCTCGGGCAAGATCGTCCTCGAGGAGGCGCGCGTGACGGGGCGCATGGACGGCCGCGCGCTCACGCTCGAAAATGTCGCGGGCTCCGTGGATTTCGCCGATGCACCGGCCTACAAGGTCGATGTGACGGGCGAGAACCAGGGCGCGAGCGTCCATGCATCGGGCACGCTTTCCAGCGACCGCCAGATTCTGAATGCCGAGGTTGCGGACGTCGATGCCGAAAATTACCTCGCGCTGATTCCCGATGGCCTGCTGCCCGACGGCATCAGGGTCCTGGGCGGCAAGGTCAAAACGGCGAAGGCGTCGCTTTATCGCCGCACTGATGTCGACGATATTTCGATCGTCGGGCAGGGCGAGGTCGAGGACGGCGCTGTGGATGTGGAGGGCATCGAGATTCGCGATGTCGCGGGGTTCACTCACTTCACGAACCGCGAAGTCGGCGGCGACCTCACGGTCACTGTGCAGGGACAGGCGGCAAGTGTGCACGGCAGCGTCCGCTTCGATACGACGTCGCCAGCCATGAATCTCGAAGCGAGCGCCGAGAATTTCGACCCCGCGCCGCTGCTCGCGGTCATTGCCGAGGCGCGGCCGCAGGCAGCATCGGCCATCGCGGCCGCAGACTATGCCGGCCCCGTGAACGTCACGGCGAAAGTCGGCGGTACGTTCGCCGACCCGATGATTGATGGCGACGTCACAGCCGCGTCCGGCCAGGCGGCCGGCATTGCGTTCCAGAATGTTTCAGCGCATGCACGGCTCCTGAACTGCGTGCTCTACCTGCAGAACGTCCATGCGGGCGTCTTCGGCGGACAGGTCACGGGCGAGGGCGAGTTCTCGCTGGACGACCAGGCGTATACGGCGCATGTCAAAGCCGATAATATCGACGTCGCAGCCGTGCAGTCGTATGCGGCAGGAAAGACGTCGTCCCTCGCGGGGATTGATGCGCTTTCGGGCCGCGTGCATGCCGATGTCACGGCGCATGGCAAAGGTGCCGCTGTCGATGATTTCTGGGCGAATGGCAGCGTCTCGCTTTCCAAAGGCAGTTATGGCGCGCTCCCCATCGACAGCCTCAGCGCCTCGCTGGCCGTTCGCGGCCGCGACATCAAGATCGACTATCTGAGCGCAAAGCTCCCGAACAACTCGAACCTCGGCCTCGAGGGCGAGATCAGGGGCGGCGAGGCGCTCGATCTCGCGTTCTATGGCGGCCATTTCGACCTCTCGCTGCTTCAGAACTTCGATGCGCGCGCCGACCTCACGGGTCTCTGCGATTTCAAGGGACAGCTCACGGGCAGCCTCAGCGATCCCGCTGTCACGCTCGATTTCTCGGCCAATCATGGCAAGGCGTTCCAGCAGCCGTTTGACAGCCTCGTGCTGCGCGCTTCGGGCAGCCTTGATCGTGTCACGGTCGATGATTTCCTCATGGAGAACGGCGGCAAGGAGACGTGGCTCGTCACGGGCTCCATCGGCCTGACGGGCGAAAGGGCGCTCGACCTGCGCGTCGACTGCATGGGCGCGCGCATGGAGGACATCGCGGCGCTCGTCGCGCCCGATCAGCCCATCACGGGCAACGTGGACAACACGATTCATTTCACGGGTACGCTCGACCATCCCGAGGCTGTCGGCTACATCCATTTCTACCGCGGCAGCTATCGCGGCGTCCTGCTTTCGGGCATGGACGGCGACTATTTCCTCAAGGACGACGTCCTGCGCTTGCAGGTCTTCCATATCTATTCGCCGATGGTCGATGCTGTGCTGAACGGCACGATCGGCCTCGACCAGAGCCTGAACCTCGACATCGACGTGCGCGACATCGACATGAAGCGCGTCGAGCACAAGCTGCCGTACGAAGTGGCTGGTCATGGCACATTCGAAGGCCATGTGACGGGCTTCATCAACGCGCCGATTTTCGACGGCACGCTCGATGCGAAATCGCTGACGCTCAACGGCGTCGACATCCCGCGCGCTTACGGCCACGCGCATTACGAGGGCGGCATGATCTCGCTCGACCGCTTCGGCTTCGTGCAGGGCGACGGCAGCTACGACCTCGAGCTTCAGGCCGACACGGCGAGCCATGCACTCACAGGCAATGTCGTCGTGCAGGATGCCGACCTCACGAATCTTTGCGCGCTGCTGAACCAGAAGAACGATTTCGTGCAGGGCACGATGAATGCCACGGCCATTGTCGGCGGCACGGCGGAAAATCCATATCTCGATGTCGAGGGCACGATGGCGCAGGGCACGATTGCGGGCTATGACGTCCACGGCGTCGAGGTCGCGGCAAAGCTCGAAGACCGCGTGCTCCATATCGATACGTGCAAAGGCCGGCAGGGCAGCGGCACGTTCGAGCTCACGGGCACGACGGCGCTCGATGGCACGCTCGGGCTCAAGCTCACGGCGCGGGACATCGCGCTCGGCATGTTTACGAGGGCGGCAGGGCTCAAGGCTGACGTGCTCGGTACGGCCGACATCGATGCAACGCTTTCTGGCAACATCTCGAGCCCCGAGGGGCAGATTGCGCTGACGGCGAAAGACGGCGGCATCCAGGGCTCGACATTTGACACGCTTTCAGGCGAGGCAAAGCTCTTCCACGGCATTGTCGATGTCAAGAACCTCGTCGTGCAGAAGACGGTCGGCACGCAGAAGAACGCGCAGACCTATCAGGCGAGTGCGAAAGGCATCGTGCCGCTCCATGCGCTCGTCGCGGGCGGCGATGAGGAGCTCGCGGATTTCGAGCAGATACATCTCGAGGTCTCGCTCGACCAGGCTGACCTCTCGCTGCTGCCGGTGCTCTCCGACCAGGTCGAATGGGCTGTCGGCGAGACGCACGGCAACGTGCTGATTACGGGCACGGCGGCGCATCCGCTGTTTTCCGGCAAGCTCTCGCTGCCCGACGGCGCCGTGAAGCTCAGGCTCATCCAGACGCCCATCGAATCCCTGCATGGCGTGTTGACGCTGCAGGGAAATGAAATCAAGCTCGAAGAACTCTCGGGCAAGATGGGCAAGGGCACGTTCACGGGCAGCGGCCATCTCGCGCTCAGCGGCCTGACGCCGGAAACATACGCGGCCGACCTTTCGGCCGATGGCCTCGAAGTCGTCTCGACGGCGTACAAAGGCCCCATCACGGGCGCGTTCCATGTCGAGAACAGCGAGATTGCCGACCCGGCGGGCAACATCTACTACCGGCCGAAACTCTCGGGACATCTCGATTTCGACAACTGCGAGGTCTCCATCCCGATGATTCCCGAGGGCGACGGCGTGCTGCCGGACATCCTGCTCGACATCGATGTCACGGCGGGCGAGAACGTCCATTTCTACAGCAACTCGCTCTATGACATGTATATCACGGGCGCGGCGCATTTCGGCGGCTCGACGTTCCATCCAGCGCCGACCGGGCAGTTCCAGGTCAAGCGCGGCGGTACCGTCACGTATCTCAAGAATCTCTTCAAGATTCGCGAGGGCGTTGCTACGTTCGACCAGGTGGACAACTTCCTGCCGAGCATCCATTTCCTCGCCGACACGAAAGTCGGTTCGACGAGCATTTACCTGCTGCTCGACGGCCGTCTCAACAACGACATGAAAGTCAATCTCACGTCGAATCCGGAATACAGCCAGACGGAAATCATCAGCATGCTGACGCTCCAGAGCTCTTACCGGCACGGCGAGACGAATCTCGACATCAATGACATCGTCAACATCGGCCTCCAGATGACCGTGCTCGGCCAGCTCGAAGAACAGATGCGCAGCCTGCTCTGGCTCGATACGTTCCGCATCTCGCGCGGCAGCGGTGCTCGAGCAGCAGTCGCATGAGGAAGGCAGCAGCGATGGGGAGAATGTCTACAACGTCGAGATGGGCAAGCGCATCGGCGGCAAGACGCAGATGCACTACGTCCGTGCCATCGGCGGCAACAACACGCAGCGCTATGGCTTCCAGTACGACCTCAGCGATGCCATCGGCTTCACGCTCGACCGCGAATCCGGCGATACGGTTGTCGGTGTCGAAGCACGCTATAAATTTTAATCTGCAACGTGTAAACTATTCAGAGCGAAAGGGGGTGCGCAATCATGCGTCTCGAAGATTACATGAAAGAACTGCAAAATGTCGAGCTTTTGGAGCCCGACGAGGAGGCAGCGCTCTGGCGGGCGTATAAGTCTGGTGGCGACATGGCTGCGCGCCGCCGCATCATCGAATCGTATCAGCCGCTCGTCTTCAAGCAGGCCATGCCGTATCGCGCGCTGCCCGGCATCATGGATGTCATCCAGGAGGGCACGGTCGGCCTCATCGAGGCCGTCGAGCACTATGAACCCGCGCGCGGCGTCGCGTTCAGCCTGTTCGCTGTGCACCGCATCCGCGGCCGTATGGCCGACTTCCTGCGGAAGGAAGGCGCTTCTGACATCGCCTGCATGGATGCGCAGCCCGAGGCGGGCGGCGATTCTCTGAAAGAAAGCCTCGCCGACACGGCCGCGCTTTCTGTGCCCGAGGCGGCGGAGTCGCACGAGCTCGCCGGCCGCCTGCACGCCGCGATGGACCGCCTGCCCGAGAAGGAACGCGCCGTGCTGACGGGCGTCTACCTCGAAAGCCAGCCCGTCGAGACGATGGCCGACGCGCTCGACGTTTCGACGTCGCATGTCTACCGCTTGCAGAAGAGCGGCATCCGCCGCGTGCGCGGCATGCTGTCGAGATTCATGCAGCACTGGTGAGGGGGACACTGAGAAATTCCTCCATCCATCTTGCGGCATCTTTTTCGCCCTCTCTGCGTCGGCAAATCCTCGACGTAGCTCTGCTACGCCTTGCGGTTTGTCTCCTTGATAGGACAAAAAATCTGCGGCAATCTGGACGGACTCATCTTCTCAGTGTCCCCCTCGAGAAAAGGAAAATGGTGTATTTTATAGAATAAATTTCAATAATCATAGAAAAACCGCGATAATCGCGGTTTTTCGTGTTTTTTGGACTGCCAGAAATGAAAAGTCGGTCCAGAATATATAACACAGTAAGAAGGGAGGGGGCTATATGGACGACAAGAAGCAGCAGTCCATCCGCGCGGCGCGCGACTGGCTCGACGAGGCGGACGCCTCGCTTTCAAAAGGGAGTGGCATCCGCGGCGACCTCAAGGTCATGCTCGCGCAGGCGGAGCTCCGTCATGCGCAGGAAGCCGAGCCGGAGGCGCGCAGCGCCATCTGGCGGCGGCGCCTTGCGCGCCTGCTGCCGCTGACGGCGGCGGCTGTGCTCGCGGCGCTTGCGTTTTATTTGACGCCGGCCGTCGCGCCGCCGCAGGAGACGGCCGGCATCCCTGCACCGCCCGCCGAGATGCAGGCGCAGCCAGCGGACGGGACAGAGGCAGCGGCGCAGCCAGAAGCAGCGGTAGAGCCTGACGGCTCAGCAGCAGTGCCAGCCGATGCGTCACCTTTGCCAGCTGTTGCGACGCCATCATCGGCGGAAGCAGCTGCGCCGGATGCAGGCAGCGCAGTGCCCGCAGCGTCCTCGCGCGAGGCAGAGGCTCCTGCAAGCGCGCCATCGCAGGCCGCGCAGTCGGCAGCTGCACCTGCCGCACCTGCTGTTCCGGCCCCGGAAACGCAGAAACTCATGCAGACAGCAGGAAAAGCCTTGCGAGAGCCATGAGAACCCGATATAATGAAAGATATGACTTGAACAGATAATATCCTTTCAGAAATTTCGGAGATCACGACCATACAGGAGGTTGGACTTTTGACGAAGAAGACTTATCGAAAACTGGCGGCCGCCATCGCGCTCGCCACGAGCTTCGCAGCCGCGCCTGGGATGACACTGGCTGCAGAGCCGACGGATGCGCAGGGCACGACGGAGCCAGCAGCGCAGAATGACGCGGCGGCTCCCGCAGAAACGGCAACAGAGGACAACGCCGCAGCGGCAGAGACTCCGGCCGAGGGAGAATCATCATCGGATGCGAATGCTTCGGCCGAGGCCACGGCGATGGTCGGTGCCGCTTCTTCCGCGACGACGGCGACGTCAGCCACGACGGAAGGCGAGGTCAGCGAGCGCGTGCGCGACTGGGCGAAGCTCCGCCCGACCGAGGCGGCCATCGACGCCTACAAGCAGCGCTATGAAGGCAAGACCATTGTCGATCTCGATTTCGACGGCGCGACGGATGCCACGCTCGCGACGGCGAAGAACGCCGTCCATATGCGCACGGGCGACACGTACACGGCGAAAGGGCTCGACGCGGACGTCGATGCGCTCGTCGCGACGGGCTATTACTACGACCTGTTCCCGACGTTCGAGGAAGTTCCCGAGGGCGTCGTGCTGACGTACCATGTGCTCGAGAATCCGATGCTCAAGAGCATCGCCATCACGGGCAACACGGTCGAGACGACGGACGACCTCATGGGCCTCGTGACGCTGAAGACCGGCGAGATGCTCAACAGCACGACGCTCAAGAAGAACGTGCAGGAAATCCAGGAGAAATACCGATCCGACGGCTACATCCTCGCGAAGATCACCGACCTCAACATCGACAAGGACGGCAACCTCACGATCAAGATCAACGAGGGCAAGATCGAGGGCTTCAAGGTCAAGGGCAACGAAAAGACGAAGGACTATGTCATCCTGCGCGAGATGCGCCAGAAAGTCGGCGAGCCGTTCAACGCGAAGAAGACGCAGCGCAGCTGGCAGCGCGTCAACAACCTCGGCTTCTTCGAAGAGGTCACGCCGAAAGTCCAGCCGGGCGTCGAGCCGAATGCCGTTGTCATCGAGTGGAACGTCAAGGAACGCCGCACGGGCACGTTCAGCGTCGGTGCAGGCTACTCGAGCCAGGACGGCGTCATCGGCATGATCGGCATCGGCGATACGAACTTCCGCGGCACGGGCGATGCTGTCAACATCACGTACCAGTTCAGCGGCGATGACACGGATTCCCACGGCTACAGCTTCTCGTACCGCCGCCCGTGGCTCGACCAGAAACAGACGGTCGGTACGTTCCGCATCTACAACCGCACGTACGAGTACGATGACTACGACGAAAACGGCGACCACATCGAGTCGTATATGCGCCATTACTCTGGCGGCGAAATCACGCTCGGCCGTCCGGTCAGCGAGTATTCGACGAACTACATCACGCTGCGCAACCGCAAGGACAAGTACAACAAGCAGACGGAGACGGGCAACATGCGCAACCGCACGCCGGAATCCGTGCATGAGGAATGGAAGAAATATAACTTCGGCACGACGCGCAGTCTGACGCTCCAGCATGTCACGGACACGCGCGACAACATCTATTTCCCGACGTCGGGCGGCCGCATCGCGCTGACGGGCGAAATCGGCGGCTTCGGCGCGGACTTCGATTACCGCAAGGCGGACATCGAGGATCAGCGCTACTTCAAGGCGGGCAAGAACCAGGTCTGGGCGCTCCGGGGCCAGTACGGCTGGTCGGACGGCCATATCTCCGAGTACGCGCGCTACAAGGTCGGCGGCCAGGACAGCCTGCGCGGCTATCGCGACGACCAGTTCCGCGGCGAGCACATGTTCCTCGCGACGCTCGAGTACCGCTTCCCGATTGTCAGCAAAGTGCAGGGCGCCATCTTCACCGACTGGGGCAGTGCCTGGGAGAGCGGCCTCTGGCCCGGCGGCCGCGTCCACTTCAGCGTCGGCGGAACGTTCTGAGAGATGAACTGACAAAGTCGTCCGCCCATTTTGACGCATCTTTTCCGCTTGGCCTGCGTCGTCAAATCCTCGACGTAGCTCTGCTACGCCTTGCGGTTTGACTCCTTGTCCAAACGAAAAATCTGCGCCAATCTGGACGAACTCGTTTTGTCAGTTCATCTCTTTGGGAAATAGAAAATTGTATGTGAAAAAATTTTTTAAGAACCTTGTTCTTGCTGTATTTTTTATGTTTCTATTTTCGGCAAATACAAATGCAGCACAACGCATTGATTCTGTCAAGGCAGAAGTGACATCTCAGGAGACGATTCCGTCACCCGTCACCGCCCGCATGGAGACGAGCATCGAGGCGATTGCCTCCCAGCTCCTGCTCGGCAAGCCTGCCGACATGCCTGCGGCGGATGCCGCGAAACAGGCCGCCCTGATCCGCGAGGTCTTTGACAAAGTCCTCGTCGGCTATACGGTGATGGAAACGAAGGTCGTGCCCGGCGAGACGGCGCGCGTGCAGGTCACGCTCGTGCCGTGGGCCGACCGTGTGCAGTCTGTCGCCGTCGAGACGCATGTCGATGGCATGACGCCCGAGGTGGAATCCATGGTGCGGCAGGATCTTGCGGGCGTCGAGCAGGTCTTTGACCGCGCGCTTCTGGGCTTGCCGATTGCGGCGGCCGACTGGACGAATGGCGTCTTGAAGCGCGAAGTCAATGCGTACCTTGCAGAGCATCTGCCGGAATTCCGCGCAGACTTCGATGTCACGGCCGACACGGCCGCGCAGGTGAAGCTCACGGTTTATCCGCGCGTGCCCGTCGTGCGCACGGTCGATCTTTCCATGCGCTCCGACACGATGCCGAACGTCCTGCTGCTCACGCATCGCGAGCTCCTCAAAGACCGCGTGAACGTGCTTGTCGGCGTGCCCGTGGCGTTCACGGAGCGCCACCGCGCGGCGTTCGAGCAGCTCTTTGCCGATGCGGTCGACCAGCAGCCGGATTTCACGTTCATGCGCATGAAGACGGACGTCACGCTCAGGACAGGCGAGCGGGCGGAAGTCATGGCGCGCACGGATTCTTCGCGCTACCGCCTGCGCCTGACGGGCTGGCTCGATGTCGGCCGCGATTCATCGGCCACGCACAGCGACGAGGAAGACCTGCTCGTGCGGCTCCATGCCGGACGGCGGTTTTCTCGCGTCGACGAGCTCTATCTGCTCACGGACGTCACGCCGCAGGACGTCGAATGGCGCTGGCAGCTTGGCTGGAGCCGCGACCTCGGCTACGACACGCGCGCAGGGCTGCGCTATGACTTCAAAGAGCACCGCCCCGTCTATGATTTCGGCTGGCAGATTGCGCCGGACTGGTATCTGCGCTACGAGTACCACAATGCAGGGGGCTATGGCGAAGGCGCCATCCGCTATCGCATCCACGACTTCCTGAGCGTCGAGTACGCCTGCGATAACGAGGGCGGCTGGCTGCGCTTCCTCGGCAATTTTTGAAAATTGCATTCTGTCAGGAATACGGCTTGAATCGGCCTTGAGACTTTGCTATAATGAAACGTGTTTCAGGGCTCAGAGCGAGCGACTGACATCCAATTTACCCAAATACACCCAGAGATAGGGAAAGGGAGAAAACAATATCATGATTACGTTCCAGAAGAAATCGGTCAAGATCATCAGCGTGCTCATCGCGCTCGTCTTCGTCGGCTCCGTCGTCGCCCTCGCGCTGACGCAGTTCGGCTCCGGCATGGCGTCGGCAGCTGGCAACAGCAACGTCGGCACGGTCGACTACCGTCAGATCATGAGCCAGCATCCGCAGCTCCAGAGTGCGAACTCCGAGCTCCAGCAGGCCGTGCAGGACGCACAGAAGGATTTCGAGGAGAAGTCCAAGAACATGAGCGATCAGGAGAAGTCCGACTACTACCAGCAGACGCAGCAGCGTCTTCAGCAGAAGCAGCAGGAGCTCATCGAGCCGATCCAGAAATCCGTGGAAGAAGCGGTCAAATCTGTTGCTGATGCCAAGGGCCTGACGGTCGTCATCGACAAGAACGCAGTCGTCTACGGCGGCACGGACATCACGCAGGATGTCGTCAAGAAGATTGCAAAATAATCCATCGGATTCCAAACAAGGAAACAAGATACCGAGCCATCTGATGCGCTCGGTATCTTTCTGAATAGGGGGAGATTTCATGGCCGACGCGGAAAAAGGGCAGGGCGCAGCGCCGGCCGAGGCGGGGCCGCCAAGCCGCAGAAAGAAGCGCATCCTCATCGGCGCAGCCTTCGCCATCCTCCTCGTCTGTCTCGGCGCCGTGCTGACGCGCCAGGCGCTCCAGCGGCAGACACCGCCTGCAGCGACGCAGACGGCGAGCGAGACAGGCGTCGTCCGCCTGCAGGAGCTCGTGCAGGCGCATCCCGCCTATGGCGATCTCCAGAAGCTCTTGCAGGAGCGCACGGAGCTCAAAGCGCGCTTGCAGGAAAGCACGGCGCTCCCTGCGCCGCTTGCCGTCCAGCCGCCCGAGGCCAGCCAGCAGCCGTTTGACGACTCCGTCTGGCAGAAGAATGCGCAGGACGTCATCGGACGGCGCGCCGAGCTCGAGCGCGCCCAGAAGAAGGCGGCGGCTGACTACAAAGCCTCGACGGAGGAAGACTACAAGGCCCGCCGCGATGCCATCAACGCAGAATACCTCAATGCCATCCTCAATATCAAGCTCAAGCTTGATAACCGCGAGGCCATGGGGCTTTCTGATGAAACGGTCGCGAAGCTCAACGCCGACCTCGACGACCTCGAAGCCGAGCGCGGCGGGCGGCAGATTGCGCTTTATCGTGACTGGCAGCAGGAAATCGCAGGCTATGCGAAAGCCTCGGTCGAAAAAGACTTTGCAGCCAGCCACGAAAATCTTGAGAAGCTCCAGGCGCAGCGGCAGACCGAGGCGGCAAAGGCGCAGTCCGAGGCGCAGCAGCGTGACATCGCAGCAATCAGCGAGCAGATGCAGGCCTTGGCGGCGCGCCAGCAGCAAGCGCTTGCTACGCAGGACGCGCTGGAGGAAAACGAGCAGAAAATCCTCGCGCTCGAGTCGAAAATTTTGAATGACATCGCGAGCAAGGCGGCAAAAGTCGCCATTCTCCATCATTTCACGCTCATCGTCTGCGACCCTGCACGGAGTCTCGCGTCGCTTCTGCCCAATGATTTCCGTCCGGCCGCTGGCCCCGACGTCCCTGAGAAATATGTCAAGACCGTCAGCGTCGATGCGACGGATGTCACGGACGAAGTCCTGGACGAGCTCGAAAGCGATCCGCCCGCCAATGATTGATAGAACATAGAAAGAAGAGAATCACGAACATGAAACTCACCAAGAAATCCCGTTTGCTCATCGCAGCTGCCTTTGCGGCCTCGCTCGTCATGACGGGCTGCGGCAAGACGCAGATCGGCTACATCGACGGCGACCGCATCATGAAGGAAGCGCCGCAGATCCAGTCCCTCGTCGAAGAAGGCAACCAGAAGATTCAGGAAGCCCAGGATGAGGCCGAGAAGGATCTCGCAGAGAAGAAGGACACCATGAGCGACGAGGACTTCCAGAAGGCGCAGCAGGATGCACAGCGCAAGGTCGCCGGCCTCAACCAGTCCTACAGCATCCAGCTCAAGCAGAAGCTCGATACGGCGCTCGCTGACGTCGCGAAGGAGAAGAAGCTCGACGCCATCGTCGACAACCAGCAGATGCAGAAGACCGTCGTCGAAGGCGGCATCGATGTCACGGATGAAGCCATCCAGAAACTGCAGTAAGAAAAAGGAGCGGGTGAGCGCATGAAGAAGACGCTGAAAGAAATCGCAGAGTACGTCGGCGGGCGCGTCGTCGGAGACGAGACCATCGTCATCTCCGGCCTCGACAATATCGAAGGGGCAGGAGAACACGAGCTCACGTTCGCCGTCGAGACGCATATCGAAGAGGCGAAAGCCACGAAAGCCGCCGCCGTCATGCTGCCGGAGGGCGTCGAAAATTTCCCGAAATCCGTCATCTACGTCGAAGAGCCGCGCGCGGCATTTGCAAAGCTCCTCGACGTCTTCACGCCGAAGCTCGTCTTTCCGCAGGGCGTGAGCCCCGAGGCGCATATCGGCGAAGATGTCACGATCGGCAAGGACGTCACGATCCTGCCGTTCGCCTGCGTCGACGATCATGCCGTCATCGGCGACCGCGTCACGCTCTATCCGCATACCTACATCGGCCAGTATGCCGAGGTCGATGACGACACCGTCATCTATTCGAGCGCGACCGTGCGCGAGCACTGCCGCGTCGGCAAGCGCTGCGTCATCCACAGCTCGGCCGTCATCGGTTCCGACGGCTTCGGCTTCACGACGAAAGACGGCGTCCACACGAAAGTGCCGCAGGTCGGCAACGTCGTGCTCGAGGACGACGTCGAAATCGGTGCCCACGACGGCATCGACCGCGCGGCCATGGGCTCGACCGTTATCGGCCACGGCACGAAGATCGACAATCTCGTCCATATCGGCCACAACTGCAAGATTGGCCCGAACTGCCTGATTGTCGCGCAGACGGGCATCTCCGGCTCCACGACCGTCGGCCACAATGTTACGTTTGGCGGCCAGGTCGGCACGGTCGGCCACATCACGATTGGCGCGAACTCCGTCTACGCCGCGCGTTCCGGCATCATCGGCGACATGCCCGAAGGCCAGTTCTGCGCAGGCTTCCCCGTCCAGAGCCATACGGAATGGCTCCGCATGCAGGCGGCCATGAAGCACCTGCCCGAACTCCGCAAAGAGGTCAAGCGCCTCACGAAGCTCGTCCTTGAAGCTCCTGAGCGCCGTTTCCTGCCTGCTGCCGCGCGGTCTCGCGGACAGCCTCGGCTGGTGCATCGGCCGCCTCGCTTGGCCCGTCGTGCCGAAGAAGCGCAAGCTCCTCGCCGTGAACCAGGTCAAGGCGTGCCTGCACGTCTCCGATGAAGAAGCATGGCGCATCGCCAAAGCCTCGGCCGTGCGCTTCGGCCCGATGCTCATGGAAGTCCTACGCTTTCCCGTCATCAAGAAGCATGTCGCGGACTACGTCTCCATCGAGGGCCTCGAATACCTGCAGGCCGCGCTGAAGGAAGGCAAGGGCGGCATCATCGCGACGGCGCACAGCGGCAACTGGGAGCTCATGGGCGGCGCGTTCGCGCAGGCGGGCATCCCGCTCGTCGGCGTCGCCGAAAAGCAGCGCGCCCAGGGCGCGAACAAGTTCATCGTCGAGCAGCGCACACTCATCGGCATGCACATCACCTACAAGACTGGCGTGCGAGAGATGTTCGACATGATGGCGCGAAACTTTATGATCGGCCTCATCATGGATCAGGATCCTTCCGTCCGCGACGGCGTCCTCGTCAAATTCTTCGGCCAGGCGACGAACTACTTCACCGGCGCCGCCAGCATGGGACGCTTCCGCACCGTCCCCATCTTTCCAGCCTTCATGCATCGCGATGACAAGACGGGCAGGCACACCCTCATCGTCTCCCCGCCCATCTACACGCCGAAAACAAAAGACAAGCGCGCCGACATCCAGCAAACCACCCAGCAGCTCGCCACCCTGACAGAGCAGCATATCAGGAAATACCCCGAAGAATGGTTCTGGCTGCATGACCGATGGAAATCGGTCAGGAGAGGGTATACGGAACAGCAGCTAAAGGCGTTTATGTCCTCCTTTCAGCCCCCTTCCCAGAGGGGGGAAGGCCCGAAGGGCGGGGGGATAAGCAGACACTAGGTGTTTAGCGCCGTAGTGGTCGCTTATGCCGGAACGGCGGTCCCTTGCACGACAATACGGATACCAAGTTGTAACTTTCGCGGGTGCGATATAGAAACAGGCCGCCTATTGGAGAAAATTGCGTAAAACCGCAAAAATCTCCAATGGGCGGTTTGTTTTTTAGTTTTAGCAGGAATATTGGGATATTTGTAGAATAACTCCATAAAACATTAAAGCATTTAATTGAGGAGGAGTGAATAAATGGAGGCTTCTCCCATAACTGTGGGTAAGCCAGCATGAAAAAAGAAATCACTTGCACGCTCTGCTATAGTAGAAGCTGCTAAACAAACTGCCTTCGCAAAG
>CACZFT010000067.1 GCA_902780535.1 uncultured Selenomonas sp.
GGCGTCAGCGGCTCGAAGTAGATTTCGGCGCAGCGCGAGCGCAGAGCCGGGTTGATGTGGCTCGCATCGCGCGTCGTCGCGCCGATCAGCACGAAGTCAGCCGGTGCGCCTTCCTCGAAGAGCTTCTTGATGTACGGCGGCACTTTCGGATCGGTCGGGTCATAGTAGGCCGAGTCGAAATAGGCGCGCTTGTCCTCGAGGACTTTGAGCAGCTTGTTCTGCAGCATCTCGTCCATCTCGCCGATTTCGTCGATGAAGAGGATGCCGCCATGTGCGTCCGTCACGAGGCCGGGCTTCGGTTCCGGCACGCCGTTGTCGGCGAGCGTCTTCTGCGCACCCTGATAAATCGGATCGTGCACGGAGCCCAGAAGCGGATTCGTGATGTCGCGCGGATCCCAGCGGAGCGTCGTGCCATCCGTCTCGATGAACGGCGCTTCTTCGCCGAACGGTGAAAGCGGTTTCTTTTTCGCGGCTTCGAGCACGAGGCGCGCGGCCGTCGTCTTGCCGACGCCCGGCGGGCCGTAGAGCAGCAGGTGCTGCGGGTACGGGCTTGCGAGCTTCGCCATCAGCGACTTCACGGCGCGCTCCTGTCCGACGATCTCGCTGAAGTCCTGCGGACGCAGGAGCTCCATGACGGACTGTGTCAGATGAATCTTGTCCATCTTTTCGAGCTTCTCGCGCTTCTCGGCGTCCTGCGGCGATTCCGTCGGGCCTTTTTCCTCTTTGAGCACCTGCATCCGGATGTCCTTGACGTAGTCCTGATGCTCCTGCTCGAGCTTGTCATTGACCTTTTTCTCAATGGAGTCCTCGACGTTCTTGCGCGCCATCATGTCGGCGACGTGCTCCGAGAGGTCTGCGAGCGTCTCGGGAATCTCTTCGTCCGTCGGCGCGGGGCCGAGCGTCGGATTCTCGAGCACGATGCGTTCGAGTGCAAGCACGCGGTCGCCGCGGCTCTGTGAGCGCATGAGCGCCAGCGCATCGAGCTTGCCCGCCTGCAAGACCAGCTTGTCCGAGCCCATCGTATCGACGAGCACGGAATAAAACGCCTGGATCTCGCGGTCGAGCTCCAGCTCGATCAGCCTTGCCTCGTCCAGTTCTTCGCCGTCTTCTTCCAGCGGCTGATGCGTCTCCTCCCTCATTGCCTGAGAGGCCGGAAAAGACGAGGGATGCCCCTCGCCTCTGGTCGTCGTTTTTTCCTGGTGTAAAAGACTCCAAATACTATCTAGTAATCCCATAGATGTTCCTTAAGTTATTTTGCTACTACGTTGACTTTGATCGTGCTCGTGATGGTCGGGTGGACTTTGATGACAGCTTCATAAACGCCCTCTCCGCTCACGTCGCCCTTGATGCTGATCTTCTTCTTGTCGATGTCGATGTTCTGGGCTTTGAGCGCCAGCGCGACATCCTTGCCCGTCACGGAGCCGAAGAGCTTGCCGCCCTCGCCGATCTTGACGGGGATCGTGACTTCGACTTTCTCGAGCTGCTTGGCCATGAGCTTCGCCTCGTCAGCGGCCATGGCGTCCTTGCGCGCTTTCGCGCCCTTCTTTGCCTCGGCGACGTTGAGGTTCTCCGCCGTCGCGAGGATCGCGGCCTTACGCGGGAGGAGGAAGTTGCGGCCGTAGCCTTCCGAGACTTCGACAATATCGCCCTTGACACCGAGTTTCTTAACGTCCTGCTGCAGAATCACTTTCATCTTGATCATACTCCTCTATATATGCTTTTGCTTCTTCAATGGCTTCGGCGAACACCGACTCGACCGCGCGGCCCCTGACCTGCGCACCGGCCACATTCTGGTGGCCGCCGCCGCCGAAATGCTCCATGATGACCTGGACATTGAGCTCGCCCGTCGAGCGCGCCGAGATGCCGACCGTGCCTTCTTTGAGCGCGAAGACGACGATGCTCATGCGCGCTTTCTCGATGCGCAGCAGAGAATCTGCCGTCTGCGCCGCGATGACCTGGATGTTCGGGATGTTCGACGGGATGGCCGTCGCAATGAGGCCGCCCGCAAAGAACTGCGCATGCGCCTCGGCGCGCGCGAGCGCGACCGTCGTGTCGTAGTCCGAGCGGAAAAGGTGCCGGACGACGACGGGATCGGCGCCCGACCGCCTGAGGTACGCCGCCGCATCGAACGTGCGCACGCCCGTCTGCACGGCGAAGTTCTTCGTATCGACGACGATGCCCGAGTAGAGCAGACGCGCATGTCGTCGCTGAAATACATCAGGAGCTCCGTCACGAGCTCGCTCGTCGAGCTCGAAGCCGGCTCGATGTAGACGAGCAGCGGATTCTTGATGAACTGCTCGCTCCTCCTGTGATGGTCGATGACGACGACCTGGTTCACGCGCTCTAAAAGCGTCGGATCGGCGACGAGATGCGGGATGTGCGTATCGACGACGAACAGCACGGGCGACAGCGCATCGAGCGTCGAGACATCCGACGCATGGACGAGCAGGCCGTCGTACTCCTCCTTGCTGCGCATGTATTCCTCGATTTTGCCGATGCCCTCGTTCATGTCCGAGAGCACGATGTGCACGGGCTTGCCGAGCGCCTTCGCCATCTCGGCGACGCCGACGGCCGCGCCGAAGCTGTCATAGTCCTCGTTGTGATGCCCCATGATGTAGACGGCATCCGACGACTCCATGATTTCCTCGATGGCATGCGCGACGACGCGTGCCTTGACACGAGTGTGTTTTTCGACCGCCTTTGCGCGGCCGCCGAAGAACTGCGTCTTGCCGCCGATCGAAACGGCCACCTGGTCGCCACCGCGGCCGAGCGCGAGGTCGAGCCCCGCCTGCGCCTGCCGTCCGAGCTCGGCCATCGTCTGGCCCTCGGCGACCGCGACGCCCATCGAGAGCGTCACGGGCAGGCGGTTCGTGCTCTGGATCTGGCGCACCTTGTCGAGCACATCGAACTTCTCCGCCATCGCGCGGTCAAGCTCCTTGCGCTCGAGCACCGCGACGTAAAGGTCTTCATTCACGCGCTTCAAAAAGCCGCCGAGGTTCTTGAGCCACGTGCCGAGCGCCTGGTTGACGGCCAGCAGCAAGCCTGCGCGCTCCGCCTCCGTCTGGCCCTGCATGACCTCGTCATAGTTGTCGATCTGGACATAGCAGAGCACCGTGCGGCTCGCATTGTACTCGCTCCTGAGTTCCTCGACATGCGTGACATCCTCGACGAAGAGCACCATGTACTCCGGCTGGTGCACGGCGAGCTTCACGGGACGGTATTTCACCTGATAATAGTGATCCTCGTGAGCGAACACATACTCGCCGTCCGTGCCCCAGATCGGCTCGAGGATAACGTTCGGCCAATAGTCCTTGATGTCCGTATCATGCTCGGGCGTCTCGCCGAGGAACGTGTCCGCCTGGCTGCTCGCCCACTGGATGCGGCCTTCGGCGTCCACGACGAAGATGGCCTGCGGCAAGCGGTCCATCGCATAATTCATGAGCTCATTGACATTCGCAATGACGCTCTTGCAGTAGCGCTCGAAGCGCACGGAACGGTCGCGGCAGCGCTCGCGCGCAAAGCCTGCGAGGCAGAGCCAAAGCACGAACGATGTCGCCGCGAGGAATGGATTGTACGACCAGAGCACGATGATGAGCAGCAGCATCACGAAGAGCTGAAGCGTCAGATCGATCCATGCCGACAGATTCTTGGGCATGCGCTCACCTCCCGCCAAACCGCCCCGCAAAGCGCGAACGGTAGTCAAAGAACATGTCGATGAGCCCCGTGAATGCCACGATCTGCAGCAGGAGCCCGTTCAGGCAGATAAAGATATAGATGCATGCGCGGAGGACGCCGCGCACGCGGAAATGCGAGAGCAGGACATGCAGGAGCGACAGCCCCTGCACGAGGCCGGCAAAGAGCGCGATCATGTTCGCATTGAGCCCCGCCTGCCGCAAAACCGGCATATCGTGGCCGCCGCCCCAGTAGAGCGCGACGAGCGAGAAACCGAAGAGATAGAGGAACCCCACGGGGAGGCGCCACTCGCCAAACGGTGGCAGTGCTGATGGCACCGGGTGTCCGAGCCTTTTCAGCACGCGCCCGCCGAGGAAATAGAGCACGACGGTATCGAAAAGTCCCATGAGCAGCAGGACGAGCGGCGCGAGCTCCGCGAGCATCGTGATGGCCTGGTCGAGCTGCTGCGTCGATTGCTGGATGTCTGACGAATCGACGCCGATGTCTTCATACATCTGCGTCGTCGCCGAAAACGCCTCGCGCATGCCGTCAAGCTGCGTCTGCCACGGATCGATGCCCATGAGGAAGAAAATCAGCGCAAAGCCGAGAAGCTTCCCCGCAATCGAAGCCGCCAGCCCCGAGAGGAAGATGCGCGTGCCCGAAAGCTCCGCGCGGATCGCCCAGCCGAGCGCGAGCCCCGTCGGCGCAAACGCAAGGAACAGACGCACGGCCATCGGCGGCCCCGCAAAGAGCGAGAGCACCGCCGTCGCGGCGACCGCGGCCGCCACGCCATAGCGCAGCCCGTGCCGCACCGTCAGCACGACAAGCGGCAGCGCCCAGATCATCACGGCGATGACGCCGACGACCGGCAGATACACCGCCATCAGGCCCAAGACAACAGAAAGAGCGGCGAGAATGCCGGACCAACCCTATTATACCAAAAAATTCCGCGATTGCCTATGCTTTGCAGAAAGCCGCCCGCTTCTTCCGGAATTCCATCGCTTTCCTGCCCGAAAAAGGGCCCGCGCACAGGCTGGCTGCCTGCATGCGAGCCCTTGTCATGGGTTCATGGATGCACGTCCGGGATTCTCATTCCGGCTTCTTGATGACTTCGACGCCGCCCATGTAGGGGACGAGGGCCTTCGGGATGACGACGCTGCCGTCTGCCTGCTGGTAGTTCTCGAGGATGGCAGCGACCGTGCGGCCGACGGCGAGGCCGGAGCCGTTCAGCGTATGCACGTACTCGGGCTTGCTCTTGCTGTCGCGGCGGAACTTGATGTTCGCACGGCGGGCCTGATAGTCCGTGCAGTTCGAGCACGAGCTGATCTCGCGGTACTTGTTCTGTGCCGGGAACCAGACTTCGAGGTCATACGTCGTCGCGGACGTGAAGCTCATGTCGCCCGTGCAGAGCTTGACGATATGGTACGGGAGTTCGAGCGTCTTGAGAACGTCCTCGGCCGCCTCGACCATCGTGTCGAGCTCATGCCAGCTCGTCTCCGGCGTCACGAACTTGATCATCTCGACCTTGTTGAACTGATGCTGGCGGATGAGGCCGCGCGTGTCACGACCGGCGCTGCCGGCCTCGGCGCGGAAGCAGGCCGTGTAGCAGCTGTAGTATTCTGGAAGCTTCGAGCCGTCGAGGATTTCATCGCGATGATAGTTCGTCATCGGGACTTCGGCCGTCGGGACGAGGTAGTAGTCGAGGCCTTCGAGCTTGAACATGTCCTCGGCAAATTTCGGCAGCTGGCCCGTGCCGATCATGCTGTCCTTGTTCGCGATATACGGTGCGAGCATCTCCGTGTAGCCGTGCTTGTTCGCATGGAGGTCCATCATGAACGCGATGCAGGCGCGCTCGAGGCGGGCGCCGAGACCCTTGTAGAACGTGAAGCGCGCGCCCGTGACCTTCGCGGCGCGGTCAGCATCGAGAATGTCGAGGTCCGTGCCGATGTCCCAATGGGCTTTCGGCTCGAAGTCGAACTTGCGCGGCTCGCCCCATTTGCGGACTTCGGGGTTCTCCGTATCGTCCTTGCCGATGGGCACGTCTTCGCGCGGCATGTTCGGGATGTGCAGCAGGATGTCGCGGAGTTTCGCCTCGACGTCTTTGAGCTCCTTGTCGAGGCCGGAAATCTTTTCGCCGACTGCGCGCATCTCGGCGATGCGCTCCGATGCATCCTCCTTGTTCTTCTTCATCTGGCTGATCTCTTTCGAAACCGCGTTGCGCTGGCTCTTGAGCGTCTCGGTCTCCTGCAGCAGCTCGCGGCGGCGCTTGTCGAGATCCGCGAAGTCGTCGAGATTCAGCGGATTGCAGCGGTTCTTCAGCATCTGGCGGACCTCGTCGAGATGGTCGCGCACAAACTTCATATCTAACATAATTTTTCACGCTCCAATAGAAAAAGAATTTTCTCTATTATAGTATAGGAAATTTACTGTGTCAAAAAGAGGAGCCGCCGACGAAACGAGTCCGTCCAGATTGCCGCAGATTTTTCGTTCTGACAAGGAGTCAAACCGCAAGGCGTAGCAGAGCTACGTCGAGGATTTGACGACGCAGTCAGGGCGGAAAAGATGCCGCAAGATGGGCGGACGACTTCGTCGGCGGCTCCTCTCAGTTGATGCTGTAGCGGTTCACCCATTTCACATGGGTCTGGGCGTAGGTGCGGAGCGCTGTGAGGCCCTGGGCCTGCGGCGTGCCCGTGGATATCATGCGGTAGGCGCCGCCGAGGTCGTCTTCGAGATCCTTCCAGCCCGTCTGGCCGCTCCAGTATTTCGCTTTGACGACGCGCTCCGTGCCCTGCGGCAGGTTCACGGCTTTCTTGAGGAACTTGATTTCGAGCGTATTGCCCGATGCGTCTTTGAGCGTGTCCCACTCCCAGAAAATCAGGTTGTCGCCCTTCTTGCGCATCGTCGTCGTGTCGGCGATGGCCGTCGTCGTGAGGCCGTCAATCTCGCTCGTGTAGAGGTCGAGCCAGCGGTCTTCGGCCTTGGCGCGCTCCGTCTCGCCTTCGTGGAAGACGTTGTCCACAATGACGGTGTAGAACTGCTCGTCAAACGACTGCGAATTGATTTCCTTCTCTTTGCCATCGGCATGCGACCAGACGACCTTGCCCTGCGGGTCGTAGAAATCTTCCTTCGCATACTGGACCGTGCGGTTCTGCGGATTCACCTTCAGCAGCGCGACGCTGTAGGAAAGCTGGGCGGGGTTCGGGATGACATCCTTGACGCCGTAGCTCTGGATGGTCTCCTGCGCGCCGCCGTAGCTGTAGCTCGTCTTGATGTACGCCTCGATTTCCGTCGCGACCTTGCCGCGCGCCGTCTCGACGCTGCCCGTCGTGACGACGGACGAAGGGTCGAAATAGTTGCTGTACTTGTCGTCCGACGACAGCCAGTACCAGCCCGTCTCCTCCGACGTGCTCTGCGGCGCGGCTTGCGCAGTCTGCGCCTCCTCGGCAAAGGCCGATGCCGGAGCAATCGGCGCAGCCAGCAATAGTGCAGCGAGTACAGGCACGAAGGAACTCTTTTTCAAAAATTGCATGATGGTTTCACCTCTCGGAAAATGGATTTTCTGGCAGGGAAATATCATCGAGGATGCCGAGCATCGCCGCGATGGCGAGCCCGTAATTCGTCATGGGGACGCCCGCTTCCTTCGCCTCGTTCGCGCGGAAGAGGACGTAGCTGCGGTTGAACATGCAGCTGCCGCAGTGGATGACGAGGTCGTAGGGGTCGTCTGGACGCCGTCGCCGAGGTTCTTCTTGAGCAGCCGCGGAATCTTGATGCGGCCGATGTCGCCGTCGAGGGGCCTATGGGTGCAGGCCTCAGCAATCAGGACGTTCAGTTCCATCGTCTCGCCCGCCTTCGCCTTTTCTGCGAGGCCCGCGAGATGGTGCGCGCCCGCGAGGAAGTAGTCAATGTCGCCCTTCAGCGCGGCAAACAGTGCGGAGAACGACGTGAGCAGCGATTCGGCCGGCTTCTTTTCAAAGACCGTGCGGAACGCCTGCGAGTCCGTGATGATGAGCTTCGGCGGCTTCGTCATGGCCGCGAGCGCAGCGTCAATGCAGTCCGTCGTGCAGCTCATGACGAGCGCGTGCTTGTCGAGGAGCTCGCGAAGCGTCTGCACCTGCGGCAGGATCAGGCGGCCCTTCGGCGCCTGGATGTCCTGCGGCATGACGAGCAACACGAGGTCCTGCGTGTCTGTCCCCACGAGGTCGCCCGTGATCGAGCGCAGCTGATAGTCCTCGGGCAGCAGCCGCGCAATCTCGCGGCGCACGGCTTCGAGTCCGTGATGCTTTGCCGCGCTGACGGCGAGCGTGATGCAGCCCGTCGCCTTGGCAATCGCATCTTTCCGTGCATGGCCTTCGTCTTTTGCGGCATCGGCCTGCGCGACGACGGCGAGCACGGGCTTTCCCGCCTGCCGGAAGCGCCGCACCCACGCGAGCTCTTCCTCGTCGCCATCCTCGGCCGCCTCCGGAGAAAAGAGCACGAGCGCGATGTCCGTCTCAGCCGCCGCACGCTCCGTCTGGTGCACGCGCGCCGCGCCGAGCCCTGCTTCCTGCTCGTCATCGTCAAAGCCCGCCGTGTCGATGAAGACGACGGGCCCTAGCCCTGCGATCTCCATGGATTTATAGACGGGATCCGTCGTCGTGCCCGGCTTCTCCGAGACGACGGCAAGGCTCTGGCCGACGAGCGCATTCAGCAGGCTCGACTTGCCGCTGTTGCGCCGCCCGAAGAGCCCGATGTGGAGCCGCGACGCGCGCGGCGTATCCTGCAAGGTTGTCATACAACTGTCACACCCTTTCTGCATGCTGCTTAAAGTATATCACGAAGGCCGCGCAAGATGGTAGCTTTATTTTGCCGTTTATGCTATATTAGAGGATAGGAATGTGTCCGAAAAAACGGGATTTTTTTCATCATCATCGTCGTCAGCGAAGGAATGGGATTTATGCTCAGATTACCAGTCAAGAATCTAAAAAAGGGCATGATCGTCGCCCAAAGCATCTACAACCACCATGGTGGCAGCTACCTCGTCAAAGGCAGCGCCATCACGCCAGAATATATCCACCAGCTCAAGAAGATCGGCATCCCGACCGTCAACGTCACGAGCGCCGACCCCAACTTCCAGCTCCAGCCGCCCGAGGACGTCGTGCAGGAAACGACGCGCATCGACGCCATCCAGCACGTTTACGAAGCGTTCCAGACCGTCGAACAGGAAGGCCGCCTCGACGCCCAGGCCATGGAGACCGTCTCGGACAACATCATCCGCGACATCATCCAGCGCAAGGAGAACCTCGTGCAGCTCACGGACATCCGCCTGCACGACACCTACACGTTCGCGCACAGCGTCAATGTCGCCATCCTCTCGGCCATGCTCGGCATGCTCTGCCGCTACACGCGCAAGGACATGAACCTCCTGACGCTCGGCGCTCTCTTGCACGACCTCGGCAAGATCGACGTCTCGACGCGCATCCTCACGAAGAACACGCGCCTGACGGACTCCGAGTTCGCCGAAATCAAGAGCCACCCCGAAAAAGGCGCCGAACATATCCACGAGATGGATCACGAACTGCCATCGACGAGCATCCTCGCCGCCATCGCGCGCGAGCACCACGAGCACATCGACGGACGGGGCTACCCGCGCGGCCTGCAGGGAGACGAGATCCACCGCTTCGCGAAAATCGTCGCCATCGCCGACGTCTACGACGCGCTGACGAGCGAGCGGCCCTACAAGAGAGCCTACACGCCGAATGTCGCCTACAACATCATGAAGAACGTCAACATCGGCCAGTTCGACCCGGACGGCTATGCCATCGTCAAGAAATGCGAATTCGGCAAGACCGAAGCGCCGACCATCGTGCTGTTCGCGAACCTCGAAGGCCGCCTGCTCCCCAAAGCCGAGACCATCGACCTTGCAGCCGAGCCGCGCGGTGCAAAGCTCATCCAGATGGTCGTCGCCGACAACGAGCTCCGGCACTTCATCCACGAGCTCAGCATCGATCCGTCGCAGTACCTGCAGGAAGCGTGACGCTGCCGGATTCCAAAGACAGCCGCAACGGGAACCGCAGAAAGGAGCAAGCGCCATGGGAAAGCCAGCCAGCGAGAAGCCCCGCACGATCCAGGAGGCCATGACGGCCTACGAGAAGCGCATCGAAGAACTCGAACTCGAAAAGGCCATGCTCGAAGAAGAAAACGAGACACTGCGCGCCCGCGTCGAAAACTTTTCGAGTGCGGGCGCCTCGACGGGAGATGCCGTACTCGCGCGCGGACAGGAGCGCGACCTCTACCCCGGCGAAATCCGCGAAGTCGTGCTCGACGTGCTGCGCCGTGTCGGCGAGGACTGCCGGCAGGGCAGCCGCCGCGCCGAAATCCTGCGCGACATCGTCAAGAGCAACGCTTTTGCAGACGAGCCGCGCCGCCGCGCGCAGGAGCTCAAGACCATCCTCAAAGGCTACTCCGGCATGACATCGGCCGTGCGCAAGAAGCTCCACGACCTCGGCATCGACGCCGACGCGAAAGTCAGCAAGCACATCAAGGTCTCGTACTACGGCGACCCACGCTACGCCGCGACACTCGCCTCGTCGGGCAGCGACTCCCGCTGCGGCGGCAAGAACCTCGCCTCCGACCTCATCCAGCGGTTTTTCTGATTTTCCAAAGACAAATTCGACCTTCGGAGGTCTTTCACTCTATGTACAAACGCATCCTCATTGCCGTCGGGCTGCTCCTCATGCTCGCCGGCATTTTCGGTTTTTCCTACACGTACAGTTACGACCACCGCACAGCCGAGAGCCTCTCGGCTTACTGCCGCATCGACTTCCAGAGCTCGCATACGGAATCCGGCGCGCTCGAAGGTGCCGTACTGACGATCTGGGACAGCCGCTACGGCACGGAAAAGCTCCTGCCGCAGGCCGTCCTCTACACGGATGGCACGGCTTGGGAAATGGTCGCAACCGTCAAGCAGCTCCCGCCGCCCGGCGAGACCGATCCATCAAACCGCTTCAAGAACGAGAACAAACTCTTCTGCGAACTGCCGAAAGCCAGCCTCAAAGCCGTCCGCAACGCCGACGAAGTCCGCATCCGCTACTACTACGAAGACGGCCAGACCATCGACCTCCCGCTGAACGCCCCCGATCTCGAATACTGGAAGGCGCAGCTGCAGTAAAAAGCTCTGTTTTATCCCTTTTTGATCAGCACATGCTTCTTGCAGAATGCAACGCCATAACGCCAGATCTCATGCACGCCAGCTGCTTCAAGTTCCGTGACATAGGCTTTTTCATCAATCTGCTGGAGCGCTGCATCTACTGCCTGTTCGAGCGCGCCTTCGCTTCCCACAGCCTTGAACTCCATAAGGATGCCGGGAAGGGCCGCATTCTTCGGAAACATCGCGAGGTCGAAGCGGCCGTAGCCGCTCTCCCGATTCGATACGACGCGGTAGTCTTTTTCGTAATAAAGAACGCAGCCAAGCATGAGGCCATGGTAAAAGCTTTCGGCATCCGCCGTGTCATGCGAACTCACGGCACGCAGCAGGATGCCCTGGAAGATTTTCTGGAACTCTCCGGCGTTTCCCTGCTGGATGGCAAGCCCCATCTTATAAAACGAGACCTCGCCGTAGCTGCGGTCGACACGGTCGAAAAGCTCTGTCTGAAACAGCATGCGGATTTCGCGGTTCGGGATGGCAAGCTCATACATCCGCTCACCGCCGCCGACGCGGACGCTTCCAACTGCCTTGAGGTAGCCCGTCTGCAGAAGCATCGTGTAGATGTCGCCGGCATTCTTCCCGATTTCATCGTAAATGACGCCCTCGCGGATCCGCACCATCACCGTGCCGCCCGTCATAAGCGATTGCAGTTCTTCCCATCGCGCCTCGTCCGCCTGTGCAAGCATCGTCTGGATGATGTCATTCGACGACGTATCCACCCAGTAGGCTTCTGCCGTACAATGCTCACTGAAATAATTATTGACCGACCACGGGTTGTAGATTTCCGTCCCCTGGAAGTCGTAGCCGTCGTACCAGTCCGCGACTTCTGCGAGCTTGTCTTCGCAACCAAGGTCGCGCGCAAGCTTCGTGACTTCCTCTTTCGTATAGCCGCAAGCATCTGCGAAACCGCCACGAGAAACCGTCGATACCTTGAGATTGTTCAATCCGCTGAAGATACTTTCCTTCGCAATGCGCAGCACGCCCGTGAGGATGGCGAAGTCGAGCGCGTCATTCGATTTCAGCGCCGACGAATACAGACTGCGGAAAAAGCCGATAGCTTCCTTGTAATACTCATGCGACCACGCCCACTGGATGGGCGCATCATACTCGTCGATGAGCAGGACGGCCTTTCTGCCGTAATGCGCTTCGAGACAGCGGCAGAGCAGCAGGAGCGCTTTCCCCATCGTCGCAAGCGGCGCCGTACCAGCATAAATGCTTTCAAACGCCGTCCGGTCGCCAGCATCCATCTCATCTTGCAGCAGGTACTTGAACTGGCTGTACAAGTGGGACAACTCTGAGGCAATGTTTTTCTGCATGCCCTCCCAGTTGTCCCACTCCATGTTTTTCATGGTCAGGAAAATGACGGGGCGCGTGCCCTGCTCCTTCATCGCGACAGGATCCTCCATGATCTGGAGCCCTTCGAACAACTTCCGATGTTCCGTGGCATCCTCGATGTCGAGGAACTGCTGCGTCATGGACATCAGGAGCGTCTTGCCGAAACGGCGCGGGCGCGTGATGAGCGTCACGTCGGCATGGCCGCGGAAGAACTCGCTGAGGAACGTCGTCTTGTCCACAAAATAATAGTTGTTTTCGCGAAGTTTTGCAAAGTACTCTGTCCCAATGGGGATGACTGGCCTCATACGCCCACCTCCAAAACAAAAACTCGTGCTGTCTCCAGTATAGCACGAGTTTTATCGTTTTGTCCTGCGTTTGTCCTGCGTTTTATGAGAACCGCTCCCCGCAATCATGTAAAAAAATAGAACTGGTCGCCCAGTTCCAAGCATGTTCTTGATTCTCTGAAGTGCAGGTTTCCACGCCTCACACTTCGCCGCGCAGGTGAGCGAGCTCAGCCTGCTGTTCCCGATAATACCACCGGATGGATTTGCCAATCGCGCAACGGACGGCATCGAGCTTGCCCTGCTGGGCGAGCTTCTTGAGCGCCACGACGTCGAGGCCGCTGCCGGAGAGGTAGCTTGCCGAGAGGAAGCCGCCACGCCGCAGGAGCTTGCGATAGCTCGCGCTGTCACGCCGATCCATTTCCACAGTCTTGATTGCCATAAATAATCCCTCCCTAAGACAGCCCTTGGCGCATCCGCGCTCAGAGATGTCTTAGCCGTCTGCTGCCAGGCAGACAGCTTCCTTTTTGACGAGTACTATTTATCCAAATCACCTTGCGGCAGTATCAGTATATCATATTTATGTAACTTTGTAAAGGACAGACGTGCATCAAAGTGCATTCAGCGGAGGCTGTGGCGGCGGAAGCCCTTGTCCGTCGCGACGTACCTGCCCATCGCGGCGATGCGGCCGCCCATGCAGGCGCGGCAGTCGGCCGGAGTGTCGGCGACGCAGATCTTGCCGGGGTAGAGCGCGTATTTGCGGCGGTAGTCGCCTTCCGTGACGTTCGGCATGACGACGTTCGCGCCCGAAGCGAGGATGAGTTCGCGGCCGCGCGGCACCATGGTCTCCATGGCCGTCGTCGCCGGGATATTCGCCTCTGGGAGCAGCAGGCGCAGGAGCGCGACCATGCGCCGCGTGAGGTGGAAATCGCCGGGCGCGGCCGTGCCGAGCGGCGTGTCGCCATTCGGGATCAATGGGCCGATGCCGATCATGTCGGCGTCGATGTCCTGGAAAAAGAGAATGTCGCGCGCGAGCATCTCGGGCGTCTGCCCCGGGAGCCCGACGAGCGAGCCCGTGCCGACCTCATAGCCGAGTTCGCCGAGGTCGCGCAGACAGCGCACGCGGTTTTCGTAGCTCATGCCGGGGTCGAGCGATTCATAGAGCGCGGCGTCCGTCGTCTCGATGCGCAGGAGGTAGCGGTCGGCGCCGGCCTCGCGCCAGAGTTCGTAGTCCTCGCGCGGCCGCTCGCCGACGGAAAGCGTGATGGCGAGGTCCATCGCATGGATGCGCCGCACGATGGACGCGAGCCGCTCGGCCGTGAAATGCGCATCCTCGCCCGATTGGAGCACAACGGTGCGGTAGCCGTAGCCCTTCGCCTTCTCCGCGAGGTGCACGATGTCATCCTCGGTCAGGCGGTAGCGCTCGATTTTCCCATTGTCCCGCCGCAGGCCGCAGTACATGCAGTCCTGGCGGCAGATGTTCGAGAACTCGATGAGGCCGCGCAGGTGCACGCCATCGCCGACAAAAGCATGGCGCACTTCGTCGGCGGCACGACAAAGAGCCTCCTCGCAAGAAGGGTCTGCGAGGAGGCTCGTGAGTTCGGCGAGATTTAGATGGTGTGTTCGGGTTGCTTTCTGAATCAAGTCCATGTTACTTTCCCAGCTTCTCTTCCGTCCTTGCCGTCAGGGCCTTGTCGTGCTTGTCGGCGTATTTGAGGATGGCGCGGTAGAAGCGGCCTTCGACGTCTTTTTCGGAAAGGTCTTCGAGCTTGATGACGACGGGCTCGCTTTCTTCGCGGATCGTGGCGAAGTCATCGTCGATGTCGTCATGGCGCTCGATGGTCACGGTGCCGGCCTTGCGGTCGATGCGCAGGTATTCGGCGGCGCCGGCGAGACGGTCATAGCCGTCAAGCGGCTCCATGTTCCAGCGACGCTTCGAAACGACGTCCTCGATCTGGATGTCGTCATACGTCCGAAGCGTCGGCACGATGAGCACGTCGCGGTCGATTTTTCCGTGCTTGATGGCGTAACATATCTGCTGGCGGTTGAAGTAATAGTTCTGCCGCGCCGTCGACTGCACCCACTGGTAGACGTCTGCGGGCACGTCCGGCCCCTCGCCTTCCTCTGCTGCCATGGCTGGTGATGAAAAAGCAAGCGAGCAGGCAAGCAGTCCTGCCGCCATCCAGCCGAACATCCGCAGTTTCCGTATCTTTCTGAAGTTCATGAAAGAACTCGCTCCTATCCTTTTGGTCTGTTTCCGATTCAGTTTACCAAAGCGAGATGAAAACTCTCTGACAGGAGTCCTGCAAAGTCTGGGCCTTCCGCCCTCCATTCAATCATCGCGGTCGCTGCAGATGGCATCGAGCTCGTATGGCGTCTCCTGATAGACGTAGTAGTTGAGCCAGTTCGCGAACAGCAGGTGCGCGACGCTGCGCCAGCGCACGACGGGCTTCTGCGTCGGGTCGTCGTTCGGATAGTAGTTGACCGGGACATTCGGGTGCAGGCCGGCCTTTTCGTCGCGGTCGTATTCCTGCTTCAGCGTCGTCGGATCGTATTCGGCATGGCCTGTGATGAAGAACTGGCGCTTTTCAAGGTTCGCGATGATGTAGGGGCCGGCCGGCGCCTCGGCCTCGGCGAGAATCGTGAGCTCGGGAACTTTCAAAATGTCCTCTTTATGGTTCTCAGTATGGCGCGAATGCGGCACATAGAAGATGTCATCGAAGCCGCGCAGGAGCTTTTCGTGCTCCACGCAGACATGGTGCTCGAACACGCCGAAAATCTTTTCGGGCACCTGATATTTCGGGATGCCATAGTGATAGTAGAGCCCCGCCTGCGCGCCCCAGCAGATATGGAACGTCGAGTAAACATGCGACTTCGACCATTCCATGATTTCGGCAACCTCGTCCCAATACGCAACTTCCTCAAACGCCATGTCCTCGACGGGCGCACCCGTGATGATCATGCCGTCGTATTTCTTGTGCCGCACTTCCTCGAACGTGCCGTAGAACTGCGCGAGGTAGTCTGCCGGCGTATGGCTCGGGATGTACGACTCCGTGTAGATGAGGTCGACTTCGACCTGGATCGGGCTGTTGCCGAGCAGGCGCATGAGCTGCGTCTCCGTGATGTACTTGATGGGCATGAGGTTCAGGATCAGGATCTTCAGCGGGCGGATGTCCTGCGCATAGGCACGGTCTTCGTCCATGACGAAGATGTTCTCGCTTTCGAGAATGTGCGTCGCGGGCAGGGCACTCGGCAGTTTGATTGGCATGATAACAGCTCCTATCGTGAAGAAATTCCGCGTTACAAGTTGACAGCATTATATCACATTTCCCGCGCTGTCTCCAGCTTCACAGCCCATGCAATGAAATTTCAAGAAAACAGCCCATTTCCCCAGAAAACGTTGTATAATAAGCTCAAAGTAAGATGGAAATAGAATGTGTATCTGGGATTGCAAACCGGGAAGGAATGGGATGGTCATCATGGAGGCTATGGATCTGACACTGCAGCAGGCGGCCGACCTGCTCGATGCCTATCGGAAAGAACACAAGCTCGCGCGCATCGTCGACCCGGACGAGTGCCGCGAGCTCGACATCGCGAAGGGCTCCTGCCAGTACGGCCAGCCCTGCCATGCGGTCTGGGGCTCGAACCACCGATGCAGCAACTGCATCAGCTATCAGGCCTGCCACACGGACAAGGAGCGACGCAAGCAGGAGCTCCGGAACCGGCAGCTCTTCGAAATCACGTCGCGGCCTGTGAACCTGCACGTCGATGCAGCGACGACGCTCGTCGCCTCGCTCGAGCTCATCGACTGGCGCGAAGCGACACCGGCCGAGGTCGCCAGCATCCCTGAGAAGGACAACGACAACGCCGATTTCCTGAACCAGCACGACACGCTGACGGGCCTCTTCAACAAAGAGGGCTTCTCGCGCGCCGTCCGCGCCGCGCTCGCCGCGCAGCCGGACACCGATTTCACGATGGTCTCCATCAACCTGCGCAAGTTCCACATGATCAACGACCTCTACAGCATGGAAAAGGGCAACGAGGTGCTCGTCTCCGTCGCGGAGTCTATCCGCAAGCGGTGCCATGCGGGGGCGCTCATCGCGCGGCTCTTCGGCGACCACTTCGCCGTGTTCGAGCCGACGGACGAGACGCTCGAAGCGCGCCTGCAGGAGTTCCTCGACGAAGCGCTCTTCGTCATCGAGGAAGACGACATCCCGCTCCACATCCATGCGGGCATCTACTCCGTCGTCGACCGCGGGCTCCCCGTCGCCATCATGATTGACCGCGCCGACATGGCGCGCAAGGAAATCGAGAACGACTACAACATCGGCAGCGCCCACTACACGAAGAAGCTCTGGGAGACGGCCATCAACAAGCAGGAGATGGTCAACCGCTTCACGGACGCCCTGGCGCAGGACGAGTTCCACCTCTACCTCCAGCCGCAGCTCGACCGCGAGGAAAAGCTCGCAGCTGCCGAAGTGCTCGTGCGCTGGATCAAGGGCGACGGCTCCATCGTCTCGCCGGGCGCGTTCATCCCGTGCTTCGAGGAATCGGGGCAGATTGCCCAGCTCGACCGCTTCGTCTGGGAAAAGACTGTCCAGCTGCTCAAGAGCTGGGAAGGCACGTCGTTCTCGAACCTCGCGCTCTCCATCAACGTCTCGCCGAAAGACTTCCTTTATCTCGACGTCGCGAAAACGCTGCAGGAGCTCATCGAGAAATACGGTCTGCCGATGGAAAAGCTGCGCGTTGAAATCACGGAGTCGGCCGTCGTCTCGCAGAGCAAGATGGTCGATGACATCATCGACGCAGGCTTCCACGTGGAGATTGACGACTTCGGCAAAGGCTATTCCTCACTCAACACGCTGCGCAACATCCGCGCCAAAACGCTGAAGCTCGACATGTTCTTCCTTCGCTTCTCCGACGAAACGAAGACGCGCGGCCGCGTCATCGTCGACCACGTCATCCACATGGGAAAGACCCTCGGCATGCAGATCGTCGCCGAGGGCGTCGAGACCGAATTCCAAAAAAACCACCTGCTGAAAGCCGATTGCGACTACCTGCAAGGCTTCCTGTTCTCCCCGCCGATTCCAATCGAGGCGTTCGTCAAAAAATACGCCGTCCACTGATAACGAAAGGCTCTCCGAAAATGGCAGGCCGCTGAAAGTTACGTTGGTATACCGTCTTTCGAAGGAGCTTCGCTTGATCGAGCAGCGTCTCACAGGTCGTCTTCCGAGCGCAGGCCAAGAAAATTATGCTTGTGACCTCCTTCTCCCATTTGATGTTTCCATTATACAAGAAAAGAGGCATACTGCGATGCCCTTCCGCAATATGCCTCTTGGCTATGAAGTTTTTCAGCGGCTTCCCGCGATATGACCGATTCTATCATATCGGAAGGGCGCAGGGAAACTCTTTTGGTGTTATTTCTTCGGCGCCGGGCCCGTCGACTCGCGCTCGACGAGGGTGTTGTCGAGCGTGATGCGCTTGCTCTGGCCGGTCTCGATCTTTTCGATCAGGAGCTGGGCTGCGTTGCTGCCGAGACGGAACATGTTCTGATCCATCGTCGTGAGCTTCGGCGAGACATAGCGCGAAAGCGCGATGTTGTCGAAGCCCATGATGGAGAGTTCCTGCGGCACGCGGATGCCGAGGGCGTTTGCGGCATTGATCGTGCCGACGCCCATGAGGTCGTTGCAGCAGAAGACAGCCGTTGCGTCGGTCTCGGGCAGGACGCTCATGAGTGTCTGCATCGTGTCGTCGACGGTCTCGACGCTGTTGCCTTCGCCGATGTTGACGATGTAGGCGTCGGGGTCGATGCCGCGGACGCGGAACGTGTCTTCCTTGATCTGGTACGAGTCGGAGTTCACGCCGCGCACGAAGAGGATGCGCTCATGGCCGAGCCCCATGAGATGCCGCAGGGCTTCCTGCGTGCCGAGCGCCTCGTCGTTGCCGACATAGGAGACGTCGGGGATGTAGTGGTAGGCGTTGATGAAGACGAGCGGCGTGCGGCGGACGAGCTGCGTGTAGAATTCTTCCTTGATGTGCGCCGTGTTCGGGCTGATGACGATGATGCCCGAGACGTTGCGCGCGACGAGCGCCGTGATGCAGCGCATCTCCTGCTTCGGATCGTTCTTGGCGCAGTTCAGCAGCAGCGAATACTGGTCCTGGCGGACATAGTCCTCGATGCCGTCGATGACCTGCGCGAAAAACATGTTGTAGAGGCCCGGCACGACAACGCCGATGGTCGAGGAACGCTGCGTGTTGAGCTCGCGCGCCTGGACGTTCGGCACATAGTCGAGTTCTTCGATGGCCTTCTTGACTTTCTGACGGGTTTCTTCTTTGACGGGATAGTTGGCGTTGACGACGCGGGAGACCGTCGCGACGGACACCCCCGCGAGTTTCGCCACGTCCACGATGGTTGCCTTGCGTTTCTGTTCCAAATGTATCCCTTATCTCTTTATTTCGTTACCACCTGCATGAAGCGGTCGAAGGCAGCCATGCCTTCGGGGGTGCGCTTGTAGACGCCCGCGTGCGTGAGGACGGTCTCGAAGACTTTGCCGATCTCGTACTTGAGGATCTTGTCGAGGTCCTCAGGCTTCGCCTCGGGGTTCTTCGCGCGGATTTCCTTGTACCAGGCGGCGTGGCTCTTGATTTCTTCGATGCCGCTGATGTCTTCCGTGCCCTTGATCCACTCCTGCTTCAGCGCGGCCATCTCTTTCTTGAGGCGCGCAGGCAGCACGGCGAGGCCCATGACCTCGATGAGGCCGATATTCTCTTTCTTGATGTGGTGAACTTCCTGATGCGGATGGAAGATGCCGAGCGGATACTCGTCCGTCGTGCGGTTGTTGCGCAGCACGAGGTCGAGCTCATAGCCCTCGCCCTTGCGGCGGGCGATCGGCGTGACCGTGTTGTGCGGCGTGCCGTCCGTCTCGGCGAGGATGCCCACGGATTCGTCACTGTAGGCGCGCCATGCATCCATGATCTTCGTCGCGAGGTCGACGAGCTGGTCGCGGTCGATGCCCGAGAGACGGATCGTCGACATCGGCCACTTGACGCGGCCGACCTTGATGTCCGGGAAACCGGGCACCGTATACGATTTCTCGACCGGCGCCTTTGCCATGGCGAACGTGTAGCGGCCGCCCTGGTAGTGGTCATGCGAGAGGATGGAACCGCCGACAATCGGCAGGTCGGCATTCGAGCCGAGGAAATAATGCGGCAGGATCGTCACGAAGTCCAAGAGGTTCTCGAAACTGCGGCGACTGACCTTCATCGGAACGTGCTTGCGGTTCAGCACGATGCAGTGCTCGTTATAATACGTGTACGGGCTGTACTGCATGAACCAGCGATGGCCCGAAAGGCGGATCGGGATCAGGCGGTGCGTCTCGCGCGCCGGATGGCCGATGTGGCCGGCATAGCCTTCGTTTTCGCGGCAGAGCAGGCACTTCGGGTATTCCGTCGATTTCTGCTCGCGCGCCTTTGCGATATCACGCGGATCTTTTTCCGGCTTCGACAGGTTGATCGTGATGTCGAGGTCGCCGTACTCCGTCGGCGTCTTCCAGATGATGTTCTTGTCGATGCGATCCTTGCGGATGTAGTTCGACGCAATGGACATCTTGTAGAACTGGTCGGTCGCAGCTTTCGGGCTGCGCGCGTAGTCGCCCTGCCAGCGGCGGATGACCTCGGACGGGCGCGGCATCACGCAGTCCATGATGCGCGTGTCAAAGAGGTCGCGCTGCTCCGTCGTGTCCTCGAGCAGGCCCTGTTCCACGGCATAGTCGAGCATTTCCGTGAGGATGGGCAGCGCCGTCGGCAGCTGCTCGTCGATATCGTCTTCCGGCGTGAACTCGCCGACCTTCAGCAGGTCGATGAGGCGGTTTGCCGCATAGTAACGATCCTCTTCCTTCATGAGCTCGCGCTGCACGGCGAAATGAAGGAGGCGGTTGATTTCATGATTGATGGACATAGAACGCGTTCCTTTCTTTTTTGAGCAAAAACAAGTTCAGTCCTTGTACCCTTCTGGATGCTTTTGATGCCACGTCCATGCCGTGCCGATGACCTGCTCGACATTCGTGTAGCGCGGCTTCCAGCCGAGGATTTTCTTTGCCTTCTCGCTCGACGCGATGAGCTGGGCCGGGTCGCCGGCGCGGCGTGCGCCCATCTCGACCTTGATGTCCTTGCCCGTGGCCTTTTTCGCGGCCTCGATCATCTCTTTGACCGAGAAGCCCTGGCCGTTGCCGAGGTTGAAGATGTTGCTCTCGCCGCCCCTCCTCAGGTACTCGAGCGCGAGGACGTGCGCATCGGCGAGGTCGATGACGTGGATGTAGTCGCGCAGGCACGTGCCGTCCGGCGTCGGATAGTCGTCGCCAAAGACGGTGATGTGGTCGCGCTTGCCAAGGGGCACCTGGAGGATCAGCGGGATGAGGTGCGTCTCGGGATGATGGTCTTCGCCGATGGAGCCGTCATCGAGTGCGCCGGCGGCGTTGAAATAGCGCAGCGACACGTAGCGGATGCCGTCGGCACGGCTGACCCACTTCATCATCTTTTCCATCGTGCGCTTCGTCTCGCCGTACGTGTTCGTCGGGTTCGTCTCGTCATCCTCCATGATGGGGATGCGCTTCGGCTCGCCGTAGACGGCAGCCGTCGAGGAAAAGACGATCTTGTCGACGTGATGGCGCACCATGGCCTCGAGGAGCACCTGCATGCCATAGACGTTGTTGTTGAAATACTTCAGCGGCTTCTCCATGCTCTCGCCGACGAGGGAGTTCGCCGCGAAATGGATGACAGCCTCGATCTTGTTCTCGGTGAAGATTTTGTCGAGCACAGCCGCGTCGCGGATGTCGCCCTCGTAGAACTTCGCTTTCGGGTTCAGCGCCCCGCGATGGCCGGTCTGGAGGTTGTCGACGATGACGACGTCCTCGCCTTTCGCCACGAGCTGATGAACCGCATGGGAACCGATGTAGCCGGCACCGCCGCAAACGAGAATTGACATGGATACCATTTCCTTTCCTTGGTATTTTCTATTGTAACATCATTTGATATGTTTTTCTAGTAAATTTTCAGTAAATCGGTACAGAATTTTCTTTTACTCTTCGATTCTATGCGTGCCTTCGGAGATGTTCGCGACGTAGAAGCTCGGAGCGTAGCCGATTTTCTTCGTGTAGCCTTCCGAAACGGTTTTCTTGAAGTTTTCGATCGCATCGTTCTTCACGAGGCTGACCGTGCTGCCGCCGAAGCCGGCGCCCGTCATGCGCGAGCCGATGACGCCCGGAATCGTCCAGGCGATCTCTGCGAGCGTGTCGAGCTCCTTGCCCGTGACATCGTAGTCGTCGCGCAGCGAGAAATGGGACGCGTTCATGAGGCGGCCGAATTTCTCGACGTCGTTCTTCTCGAGCGCATCGACAGCTTCGAGCGTGCGGTTGTTCTCGAGAACGGCATGACGGGCGCGCTGGCGCTCGAGCGGCTCGCTGATATGGCCGGCAATCTTGTTGAAGTCTTCATTGGAGAGCTCGCCGAGAGCGTTAAGTTCCGGCTTGACTTCCTTGAGCTCGTTGAGTGCATGCTCGCACTGTGCGCGGCGGACGTTGTAGGCGCTCGATGCGAGGCTGTGCGGCTTGTTCGTGTTCGTGATGACGATGCTCGCGCCTTCGAGCGCAATCTTGCTGTAGCGATACTTCAGCGTGTTGCAGTCGAGGAGCATCGCGCAGTCCTTCTTGCCCATGCCGACGGCGAACTGATCCATGATGCCGCAGTTGACGCCGACGAACTGGTTCTCAGCCTTCTGCGAGAGCTTCACCATCTCGAGCATCTCGAGGCCGAAGCCGAATGCTTCGTTGAGGATGACGGACATCAGCACTTCGAGCGATGCCGAGGACGAAAGGCCCGCGCCGCCCGGCAGCGTGCCGTGGATTACGATGTCGAAGCCGTGGCCCGCTTTGCGGCCGGCCTTCTCGAAGACGTCGACGACGCCCATGAAGTAGTTCGCCCAGTCTTTGCTCTTGTCATAGGACAGGCCCGACATCGGGAACTCGATGACGCCCTTATCCGCAAGGTTCATCGAGTAGACACGCGTCGTGCTGTCATCACGGTCTGCCACGACGGCATACGTGCCGAGCGAAATCGCGCACGGGAAGACGTGGCCGCCGTTGTAGTCGGTATGCTCGCCGATGAGGTTGACGCGGCCCGGGGAGAAATAGCTGCGCTCGGCCTTCTTGCCGAACTTCTCCTCGAAGACTTTCTTCATCTCTGCGAGATCTGCCGTGCTTTGCATCGGCTTCGAAGTTGTAAACGTTTTCCGAAATACTTTGAAAGAAAAGCAACGCCGAAGAGCGGGTTGCTTTTTCTCTCTTTATTTCCTATTTGTTATTGTAGAACATCATGCGCCGTTTGTCAATCAAAAATCGTAAACGGTTTCCACTTTTTTCTACGAGCCCCTAAGCCTCCCTCTTAGAGGGAGGGGGACCGCGAAGCGGTGGTGGGAGTAGTAGGATACGATAGCCTGACAAGAATGCATTCGTCGCTAAAGTCTTTAGCAACGTTCTATATATTTGCTTGTCTCCAGCACCCAACTACTCCCCCTGCCACTTCGTGGCCCTCCCCCCTCAATGAGGGGGGCTGAGGAGAACCGTTACTCCTGGCGGTAGAACTCGAAGTTGTCGAGCGAGCCCCAGGTGCCGGCCGGCGCGTCGAGCGTCACGCCGATCGTCGCCTTGCCGTCCTTGACTTCGACATCCCTGATCTCGGTCGGCTGCCACTTGTTCCAGCCCGTGTCCTTGATGTCCACGGCTTTCTTCTGGCCATTTGTCTCGATGAAGAGCTGGTAGGCGTTCTGGCCGCCGCCGCCCGCCGTCAGGACTTTGACGGTGTACTTGCCATCCTTGAGCCCTGTGAAGGACTGCGTCGCCGTGACGTGGAACGCTTTGTCGCTCCAATAATGCATCGCGGACTTGCCGAGCGCGTCGCCGCCCTTGCTGACGACGTCCATCGCGCCCGTGTCGCCCGTGACCGTCCAGCCGTCGAGGCTGCCGCTGTCATCGAAATCGCCGTTCTTGACGAGGTTGACCTTCTTGATGACGTGCACCGTGCCCTTGACGGGAATCGCCTTGCCGTCCACGGTCACGCTGCCCTTGACGCTCTGGTCGCCCGTCTTCTGGAACACGGGCGCCGCATCCTGCCAGGCAATCGGCAGGTTTTCGGAATGGTCGTCGCTGAACGTCACGCGGACGGTCGCTGGCAGCTGCACGGGCGCGCCGAGGCCGCCCTCGACCGCGATGCTGTCGACTTCCTTGAACGTCGGCGTGACGGTCTTGGCGTTCTTGTCGCTGACATCCTTGTAGACATCCCACGATTCGAGCGCCTTGCCGTTCTTATCAAACATCGCGAGGTTGTCCCATTCATCGCCTTCGCCGGTCTTCCAGCCAGCGCCGGGGACCGCATACCAGTCCGGTTCCCAGTAGAACATGCCGGTGCCGCGGCCGTTCGGGACATTCGCGAGGCGCTCCATGACGGCGCGCAGGCCCGTCGCCTGTCCCTGCACGGTCGAGCGGAAGCCGCCGATGCGCTCCATGTTCTCGTCGTAGCAGTTCTTCATGTTGTCGAAGTTCTCATTCGTGTAGCCGAATGCCGTCTCGACGACGATGACGTCTTTGTCGTAACGCGCGCTGATGTCATCGAGGTTCGCCTGCAGCTGGTCAAGCGTGCCATGCCAGAACGGATAGTAGGAAAGGCCGATGACGTCGAAATCCGTCACGCCATTCTTCTTCAGTGAATCGAAGAAGCGCTGGTAGAGCGCATTATCGCCGCCGTCCGGCAGATGCACCATGAGCTGGATGCTGCGGTCGGGGTCGGCTTCGCGCACGGCCTTGAGACCCGCGTCCATGAGGCGCGAGAACGCCTTGTCGCCATCGGAGGACGGCAGCTTGCCGATCGGCCAGAGCATGCCGTTCTTGATCTCGTTGCCGATCTGGATCATTTCCGGCTCGCAGCCCGCCTGCTGGAAGTCCTCGACGACCTGCTTCGTGTAGTCGTGGACGTGCTGGACGAGCTGGTCTTCCGTGTCGTTCTCCCACGCCTTCGGCGTAAACTGCTTCGCAGGGTCGGCCCACCAGTCGCTGTAATGGAAGTCGATGAGGACTTTGAGGCCGAGCGCATGGGCGCGCTTTGTCATCTCGATGGCGCGCGCCTCGTCCGTATTGCCACCGCCGCCCGGGCCGGCCTTCGGGTCGTTCCAGATGCGCAGCCGGATCCAGTTGATGCCGTGGTTCTTCATGATCTGGAGCTCGTCCATCTCTTTTCCATCGACATCATAGAACTTCGCGCCGAGCTTCTCCATTTCCGGCAGCATCGACACATCCGCGCCCTTGATGAAATTCTCCGGCAGATTCGGAATCGGGTTCACCTGCACAGCGGCATCGGCACTCGGCAGAAACGCAAACGTTCCCGCCACCAATGCCGAAAGAATCAAGGACTTTAACGTTTTCTTCTTCATGGTCGTTATTTTCACCTCGAAATAGCTATGTCTGCTTGCTTTGAAACATGTTCTTTCTGTTGCTGAACGCAACTCGATACAAGGCTCCCTCTCAGAGGGAGGCAAAAACATCAGAAGCAATACGACATCGCGACGTAGCCGACCGGGTCGTAGTTCGAGAAGCCTGCATGGTTCTTGTCATACGGCTTCAGCCAGTAGCACGTTGCTTCGAGGTTGACGTTGTCGGCGAGCATACGGCCCATGCCGAGGCCGAAGCCGCGCGAGCCGTTGCCGTTGATGGCGTCGCTGCCCGCGATGTTCAGGCGGTGCGGCCATGCACGTCCCTCGATGGAGCCGCCGCCGAGCGCGAAGTACTCGCCATAGATCTGGTACGTGCCGCCCTTCACCCAGTAGCCTTCCGGGCTGCCGTACGTCACGCGTGCCCAGAAGCCGCTCTTGTCGCGCATGCAGCCGGCGTTGTTGCGCACGTACTCGGCGATGAGGTTCCAGCGCGGCTGGAACTGCGTGTTGAAGCCGATGGCGTACTGGTTGAACTTGTAATCGTCTTCCTTCGTTCCATCGCTGAGCGTGTTGTCCGTATTCGTATGCAGGAATGCTGCCGTGATCTGCGTCGCCTTGCTCGGCTGGACTTTCAGGTTGCCGAACGACGTCCAGATGTTGCTGTTCTGCCAGCCTTCGGCCGAGATGTCGCCGTAGCCGAGCATGAGGTTCGTCTTCGGGCCGAACTGGTGCTCGACGTAGAAGCCGTCCACCGGGTTCTCCCAATAGAGCAGGCCCTGGCCGAGGCTGATCTGCGTGCGGCCGACGGACGTCGTCGTGCCGGCATTGTGCCAGTTCAGGCTCATCTTGTCGAGGCGGAACGACTCCTCGTTGTTCCAGCTCTTGCTCCAGTCATTGTAGTTCTGCTCCGTGCCATAGCCCTTGTCCTGGTTGCTCTTGTCGTCGTACTTCAGGCGGCCGTCGACCGTCAGGTTCTTCGCGGGCTCGCCATAGATGCCGAGGCGCACGCGCTTTTCGAAATGGCTGACGTTGCCGGTATCGCTGTTGTCATGGCCGGACATGCTCTTATTCCACATGTAGCGGACACGCGCATCGCCGTACATCTTGAAGCTGGACTGTTTCGCCTTGAGGTCTTTCACATCGCTCTCCACAGCGGTGAGGCGCACGTCCATGTCCTTGAGCTCCTGCGCATACTCGCGTTCGAGCTTGTTGATGACGCCCTTGTCCTGCAGCTCGGCCGTGCCGTATTTCTCGGCGGCTTTCGCGACGATGGCCGCCATCTCGTAGCGGTTCATGAGCTTGTCGCCCTGGAACGTGCCGTCGCCATAGCCTTCGATGACGCCATCGCGGGCGAGCATCGAGAGCGCATCATACGACCAGTGGTCTTTCGGAACGTCCGTGAACGGGTTCGCCTCGGCAGCAAACGCCGTCGACGCAGAAAGCGTCGTGGCAGCGAGAACAGCAGCGATCAGAGTCTTCTTTTTCATTCTTGTTTCCTCCTGGTTTCCCCATAAATCTTGAAAAAAGAGTATAGAAAAAGCAAGCATCGCATGTAGCCATGTTTCCAGTCGGTGCTTGCTTTGTTCTATTCTTGGTTCAGCTTAGTTTGCCATAAGGGCAAGGGCGAAGTCGAGAGCCTTGTCCGGGTCGCGGGTCAGGCCGACGTACTGACGGCCGCTCGTCGTGGCGCTCTTGACGCCCTTCTCGTCGCAGTCGTGCTTGAGCTCGTCATACATCGAGGCCATCTGCGGCGCGAGGACGATGAGGTCGTAGTCCGTGATGACGTCCTTGTGCTGGCCATAGGCCATCGCGATGGATTCGACCGGCGCATGACGCTTCTCGGCACCCTTCGTGATGGCTTTCGCGAGCATGGAGCTCGTCGCGCCCGAGGCGCAGAGGACGAGGACGCGCTTTTCGCCATCCGGGCCATCGCTGGCGGCAGAGGAATCAGCGGCAACAACAGGAGCTTCTTCCTTCTTCTCTTCCGGCTCGCCAGCCTCGGCTTTTTCCGCAGCGGCATAGGCATCGGCCGGAATCTCAGCATCTTCATCGTCCGCGGAGATTTCGCCATTCGCGATGGCCGTCTCACGGGCGACGAGCTGCGTGTCATAGACGCGGAAGAACGGATAGTAGAGAACAGCATCCACAATGAGGAGCAGCGGTGCGAGCACGAACGCGAGCTTTGCGAAGCCCGTCGCAATCACGAGGCCGATTGGGGCCGGCGTCGTCCACGGCAGGATGTAGAGGAACGAGTTCATGCCGAGGTTGTCAACGAAGAACTTGAAAATCCAGACATTCGCAATTGGAGCTGCGATGAACGGAACGAAGAGAACCGGATTCAAAACGATCGGCGCGCCGAAGAGGATCGGCTCGTTGACGGCGAAGCAGACCGGGATGATCGATGCGCGGCCGACAGCCTTGAGCTGTTTCGACTTTGCGATGAAAGCGCACATTGCGCAGAACATGAGCGTTGCGCCCGTGCCGCCGAGCGTGGCGACGAAGTAAGAAGTCGGATGCGTGAGGATGTTCGTGGCATGGCCGCCTGCCGTTGCAATCTGCAGGTTGGCCTCGATGTTGGCGATGTAGATGGCCGTGACGGCAGGCTCGACGATGGACGGGCCGTGGATGCCGACAAACCAGAACATGGCCATAGCGCCATAGATGATCGCGATGCCGATGTAGCCATCCGCAGCTACGAAGAGCGGCTTGAAGAGTTCGAGGATCCAGGCGGAGAACAGGATGCCCGTCACATTCTTGAAGACGATGGAGACGAGCCAGAAGATGAAGACCGCAACGGACAGCGGGATGAGGTCGGCAAACGTTTGCGCGATGAAGTGCGGAACTTCGTCCGGCAGCTTGATCGTGATGTCGCGGCTGACGAAGAACTTGTAGATGTTCGGCACGGAGAACGCGACGACGAAGGCCGAGAGCAGGCCTTTCGAGCCCATGAAGTCCGCGGACCAGCCGCCCTTGATCGGCTCGACGGCGAGAAGCACGAGGCAGATGATCGAGACGATCATGACCGACGTGTCATTGATCTGGCGCAACTTTGGCAGTTTGTGATTGATACTGCCGGTGAGGCTTTTCGCAATTGTCGCAACCATTAAGAGCGACAGAATACCCATAGAGGCGTTGTATGCGAGCCAGAGGACGCTGGAGATGTTGTCCGGCCACTTGTAGCCGAAGATTTCCGGCACGCAAGCGACGAGGATGAACAGTGACGAGAACAGGATGACCGGGATGCAGCTGACGAAGCCGTCTCGGATCGCCCGCAGGTACGGGTTGTTGGAAACCTTTTCGAAGAATGGCTTCATGGTTTCCACCATTTTGATGAGCTTTTCCATTCTTTCTCCCTTCCTTTTCGGAACCGTGGTAGATCATGATTGCTATCGCAGGGAAATCGCTTTCTTTCTTCGTTCGCTCTCCCTTTGATGGTTTTATTATAGGTCAAATCCATTTCCGCTTGTTTTCACGTTTTGAAAATGTTTTCATGAAATGTATCAGACGGTGGAAAAGCCTCCCCGAAGGGAGGCCGCTTCCACACCATCAATACTTTACTTCTTCGACTGGCACGATTTTCTTCTGCTCGCTGCAGAGCTTGTACCAGTACGCGCTCTTCTTCGGATAGCGCTGCTGCGTCTTGTAATCGACGTAGAACAGGCCGTAACGCTTGTTGTAGCCGTTCGACCACGACAGCATGTCCTGCAGGCTCCAGATGTAGTAGCCGCGGACGTTGACGCCCTCGGCGATGGCGTGCTGTATGGCTTTCAAATGCTTTGCCACGTACTCGATGCGCGGCGTGTCGTCGATCTTGCCGTCCACAAGGTCATCCTTGTAGCCCATGCCGTTTTCGCTGATGAAGATTTCTTTATAGTTCGGATAGTCGTGCGCGATGCGGCAGAGCTGGTCGTGCATGCCCTGCGGATAGATCGGCCAATCCCAGTCCGTCGTCGGCACGTCGGGGTTCGAGACACGCGCGCCGACACCATGCAGCGCGAAGACGCTCGTGCCTTTCTCGCCCGTGCTGTTGTTGAAGACCTTGCTCTCGCCATCCCACGCCTGCAGGAAATGGCTCGAATAGTAATTCATGCCGAGGAAATCGATTTCTTTTGCAGCGACGGCAAAGTCGTCAAAATCCGACGGTTCCGTCACGAGCGTGCCGTTGTTCTCGCGCAGGATTTCGTCAATGAGCGCCATCGTCTCGTCGGAATATTTGCCGAGGAAGCAGGCATCGAGCATGAAGCGGTTGCTCATGGCGTCATCGAGGTCGCGCGCATGGCGGTTTTCCGGCGTGTCCGTGATGGGCACTTTGCCTTCGAGCGTGTGGACGATGCCGATCTTGCCCGGAAGGCCCATCGTCTTGTAGAGGTGCAGCGCTTTCGCGTGCGCGACCATGAGGTTATGCTCGATCTGGATGGCCTTCGCCATCTGGAATGTCTCGTGCGGCGGGAAGTTGCCCGCGATGTAGCCGTTCTGCGCAATCGACCACGGCTCATTGAATGTCGCCCAGCGCTTGACGCGGTCGCCGAACGCCTCAAAGCAGATTTTCGCGTAATCGACGAAATGCGGGATGATCGCGCGGTTCAGCCAGCCGCCCTCATGGAAATAGCGGAGCGGCGTGTCGAAGTGGTGCAGCGTCACGAACGGCTCGACGCCATGCGCGAAGCAGGTGTCAATGAGCTTGTTGTAGTAGTCGATGCCTTTCTGGTTGACCTTGCCCTCGCCGTCCGGCAGGATGCGCGTCCACGAAATCGAGATGCGGATGCCGTTGACGCCGAATTTCTCGCAAAGCGCGAGGTCTTCGGGATATTTATGATAGAAATCGCTCGCGGGGTCAGCCGTGAAGCGGCTCTGAGGACGTTTCATATCCTCGTCCCATGTGCAGGGGCCGCGGCCGTCCTCCGTCGTCGCGCCCTCGACCTGATAAGCCGCCGTCGCGCCGCCGAAGACGAAGTCGTCGGGGAACTTGTTCGGGGTCTCAGCCATCTTATTTCCCTGCTTTCTTCTTGAGAATCTTGAGGAAGCGCTTGTCCATGTCCGAGAGCAGCATCGCCGTCATGAGATGATCCTGCGCATGGACGGTCAGGAAGCCGATGTCGAGCTCTTCGCCCGCCGCTTCCTTTGTGATGAGCTCCGTCTGCTGGTTGTGCGCATCGAGAATC
>CACZFT010000068.1 GCA_902780535.1 uncultured Selenomonas sp.
ATAATCGGCTTATAATAGTCCTTGTGTTGCGTACACAAGTATTTAGCGCTAAAACTTTGTTCGCGGACGTACGTATCCAACAAGTTGTCGTCATCCTGAGGGGGAGATGATGACTCGAAGGAGCCAAGGACAATGACAAAAAAGAGAAAATTGCTCACGATGGTGCTCGCTGCGCTGACGGCATGTTCGATGTTTGCCGGATGCGGCGGCAACGAGACGGCGAAAAGCGACGACATGACAATCCGTGCGATTTTCGGCACGGAGCCGGAGTCGATGGATCCGGACAAGGCGACGGGCGCGCCGGAAGCGACGTACCTCGGCGAGATCTTCGAAGGCCTGACTGCCCTCGACAAGGACGGCCAGCCTGTCCCGGCGGCCGCGGAAAGCTGGGACATCTCTGACGACGGCCTGACGTACACGTTCCACCTGCGGGACAACAAGTGGTCGAACGGCGACCCCGTCACGGCACAGGACTTCGAGTTCGCGTGGAAGCGCCTCATGAGTCCGGAACTCGCCTCTGAGTATGCCTACATGCTGTTCCCCATCAAGGGCGGCGAAGAGTACAACACGAAGGGCGGCAGTGCGGACGATGTCGGCGTCAAGGCCATCGACGACAAGACGCTCGAAGTCCATCTCGCGCGCCCGACGGCCTACTTCCTGATGCTGCTCGCGCACCAGTCGGCGTTCCCGGTCAACCGCAAGGTCGTGCAGGAGCATCCGGATGACTGGGCGGCCGAGGCTGACACGCTCGTCGGCAACGGCCCGTTCAAGATCGTGAGCTGGGATCACAACAGCAAGATCACGGTCGAGAAGCGCGATGACTATTGGGATCATGACAAGGTCAAGGCCAAGAAGATCGAGATGCCGCTCATCGACAACATGAGCACGGCCGTCTCGATGTTCGACAACGGCGACGTCGACCTCGTGCTCGACCCGCCTGCGGCCGACGCCGAGCGCCTGAAGGGCGAGGGCAAGCTGCAGCTCGACAAGAACATCGGTACGTTCTTCTTCGACACGAACAACAAGCTCGCGCCGTTTGACAATCCGAAAGTCCGCAAGGCGTTCTCGCTCGCGCTTGACCGCCAGACGCTTGTCGACCAGGTGCTCCACGGCCTCGCGAGCCCCGCGACGGGCTGGATCCCGACGGGCTTCACGAACCCCGCGACGAAGAAGGACTTCGCCGAGGAGAGCGGCAAGCTCGTGCAGGAGAACGTCGAAGAGGCGAAGAAACTCCTCGCTGAGGCGGGCTATCCCGATGGCAAGGGCATGCCGCCCATCACGCTGCTCTACAACACGAACGAGAACAACAAGGCCATCTGCGAAGCCGCGCAGGAGATGTGGAAGAAGAACCTCGGCGTCGACGTCGAGCTCACGAACCAGGAATGGAAAGTCTACCTGCAGTCCCGCAAGAGCGGCACGGTGCAGATTGCCCGCGCCCGCTGGGTCGGCGACTATCTCGACCCGATGACGTTCGCTGACTACCTGCTCTCGAACGGCACGAACAACTACGGCCGCTATGCGAATCCGAAGTATGACGAGTTCGTCCATCAGGCGCAGAACAGCAACGACCCAAGCGTCCGCATGCAGGCCATGCACGAAGCCGAGAAGATCTGCATCGACGACATGGGACTGATCCCGGTCTTCTTCTACAAGACCTCCGTCGCCATGAATCCGAAACTCAAGGGCGTCGTCGATCCGGGCAACACGGTCTTCGACTTCAAGTACGCTTATATTGAAAAGTAACCGGCGCATCCAAGCCCCCCTCTTTGAGGGGGGACGGGCCGCGTGAGCGGCGGGGGGAGTAGTCGGAAGCAATAGCCTGACAATCATGCAAATGTCGCTAAGGTATATCGCCTTGGCGGCATTTTTATTCCCACTGAAAAGATTCTGAAAATTACTTCTTAAACTTTACATGTTGACACTCGTGCATCCACGTCCTATAATACACAGTACACAGAATACATCATTTCATTTCAACATCTGTGGGTAATGTGTTTATCAAGGAATCATTCGTTCCTCGTGAAAAGAAAGAAGGAATCATCATGACTGGTTTGATGCTGGTTGGGATTGCTCTTGTCTGGTTCGCGGGTGCCTACCTCATTTACGGCCGGTGGCTCGTCAAGACCTGGGGCATCGATCCGAAAGCGAAGACGCCGGCCGTGCGGAAGAATGACGGCGGCGACTACAGCCCCGCTTCGCGCTTCACGGTGTTCGCGCATCAGTTCTCGTCCATCACGGGCGCAGGCCCTGTGACCGGCCCGATCATCGCTGCGATGTTCGGCTGGGCGCCGGCACTGCTCTGGATCCTCATCGGCGGCGCGTTCTTCGGCTGCGTGCAGGATTTCACGGCGCTCTATGCGTCCGTCAAGAGCGAAGGCAAGTCGATGGGCATGCTCATCGAGCAGTACGTCGGCCGAACGGGCCGCCGCCTGTTCCTGCTGTTCTGCTGGCTCTTCACGCTGCTCGTCATCGCCGCGTTCTCTGACATCATCGCCAAGACGTTCAACGGCTTCGGCGCGGAAGGCACGCTCAACACGCCGGGCGCGCAGGCCGCCACGATTTCCATGCTCTACATTGTCGTCGCCATGGGCTTCGGCGTCTTCATCAGCAAGGTCAAGCCCTCGGGCGTCCTGAAATTCTTCGTTGCCATCGTCCTCGTCGCCGCGATGTTCGCGGTCGGCATGAACTTCCCGCTCTATCTCGACGTCCCGACGTGGCGCTACATCGTCTTCGGCTACTGCTTCATCGCGGCCGTGCTGCCGATGTGGCTGCTCATGGAGCCGCGCGATTATCTGAGCTCGTTCCTGCTCCTCGGCATGGTCGCAGGCGGTGTCGTCGGCGTCATCGCCGCAAATCCTTCCGTCAATATGCCGGCGTTCGTCGGTTTCGAAGTCAACGGCAAGCCGCTGTTCCCGATCCTCTTCATCACGATCGCCTGCGGCGCGGTTTCCGGTTTCCACAGCCTCGTCTCGTCGGGTACGTCGTCGAAAGCCGTCTCGAATGAGCGCGACATGCTGCCGGTCGGCTATGGCGCGATGCTCTGCGAGTGCATGCTCGGCGTCGTCGCGCTCGCGATTGCCTGCGCAGCCGCCTCGAACGGCGTCATGGCGAAAGGCACGCCGTTCCAGATTTTCGCTGGCGGCATCAGCACGTTCTTCACACAGATTTTCGGCCTGCCCGCTGGCTTCTCGGCCTGCTTCATCACGATGTGCGTCTCGGCGCTCGGCATGACGACGATTGATTCCGTTGCGCGCATCGGCCGCATGTCGCTGCAGGAGATGCTGAAGCCGAGCGAAGGTCAGGAAGCTGGCAGCGCTGCGAAGTTCTTCATGAACAACTACGTTTCGACGGGCGTCACGCTTGTGCTCGCCTATGGCCTCTGTCTCGCAGGCTACATGAACATCTGGCCGTTGTTCGGCGCAGCGAACCAGCTGCTCTCGGCACTCGTCCTGATTGCGCTCGCCGTCTTCCTCAAAGTCACGGGCCGCAAGGGCTGGATGCTCTACGTGCCGATGGCCTTCATGTTCTGCGTGACGATGACGGCGCTCGTCATGAGCGTCTACGGCATCGTGACGAAGCTCATGGCCGGCACGTTCGTCGTCGGCATCGACGGCCTCCAGCTCGTCCTCGCCCTCGCTCTCATGACCCTCGCCGTCCTCGTCGTCAAGCATTGCGGCCGCGAGCTCCTCGGCAAAGAACAGGTTGCGATTGCAGAAGACTAAAAAAATCCTTTACAAGCTGGGCACCTCGTGATATAATATTATTCGTTCTTGAGACACAGAACACGGAGAGGTGTCCGAGTGGTCGAAGGTGCTTGACTCGAAATCAAGTGTGGCTAATAACCACCGTGGGTTCGAATCCCACCCTCTCTGCCATTTTGAAAATGCAGGGGCCGTTGCAAACGCAACGGCCCCTTTTGTTTCATCTCGCTTGGAAAAACAATCGGGGAAGGAGGAATCCCCATGGCACTCACGGCACCGACGCCGCCCACACCGCCGACGCCGCCTGTCGTCCCGAAGGTCACGCTCGGGGGCGGCGGCTCTGTGACGGAGACGCAGGGGCCTGTCAGCGGACAGAAATCGGAAAACGACGAATCGCAGGCGCGTGCCGCGGTTGCGCGCGGTGACGGCCCGCTCTCGCGGACGACGACGGAAGACCCGCAGGATGGCAGCGCGAATGGACAGAATGCATCGAATGCCTCGAATCAGAATGGGCAGACGGGCCAGAACGCGCAGACAGCCCAGCAGGGCGGTCTGCAGGCGAGCGATGGCAGTGCGGCGCTGCTCGGCGGCGATGCGGGAACGGGTAGCGATGGCTCCGAGGGTGACGCGCAGTCGGCGAAAGAGGCGCAGGCGCTCGAAGAAGGGCGCGTGCAGCATCCCACAGGTGCGCTCGGCAGCCATGGCGTGCTCTACATCGGTTTCAGCCTCGTGACATTCGTCGCGCTCGCCGTGCTGCTCTATCGATGGATGAAGAAGCGCAGAGCCGAGCATCAGGGCGGGCTCCACTATGGAGATTTCGCAGGCGACATCGATGCGGGGCGCGAGGACGCGGCGGAAGACGAAACGCTCCGCGGCCGCACGGCAGGCGAGATCCTCGGCGACATCGAGCGCGAAGAAGAACGCGAGCTCGCCATCGCCCGAGCCCGCGCCGCCGAATACCAGCGCCAGCAGGCAAGGGAACAGGCCGCACGGGAACGCCGAAAGCAGGAACGAGAAGAAGCGGCGGCGCGAAAAGAGAAAGAGGCGCTCCGGGCGAAAGAAGCAGAGCAGAAGAAGCGGCAGCCAGCAGAAGATGAAGATGACAAGCCACATTTCGATTTGCGAGCGTGACAATCCACAAATCCTTACCGACTTCCGTCCCTTGATTTTTCCCGGAAAACAAGTAATAATAGATACTAGCTTTTCAAAAAGACATCTGACGGGAGGTTTCGGCATGAAAAAGGTTCTGCGGGTCTTGATGGCGCTCGCGCTGCTGCTGGTCTGCTCGGTGCCGCTGGGTGCTGAGGCGGCTTCGTTTGGCGAGCGCGTCGAGGGCATGGCGGAGGTCACGGGCGTGCGCATCAGCACACACGATGGCATGACGCGCATCGTCGTCGATGCCGACAAGCCCGTCAAGATCAAGACGATGACACTCGCGAATCCGACGCGCGTCGTTGCAGACATCCAGGGTGCCTGGCTCTCGGGGAAGGTCAAGCGGGATACCTCTGTTTCGGGGCCATTCGCCTCCCGCGTGCGCATCGCGCAGTTCTCGAAAAACGTGGTGCGCGTCGTCGTCGAGACGAATGTCGGGAAGAACAACTACAGGGTCTTCACCCTCTCGGGCGGCCCTGTGCCGGGACGCGTCGTTCTCGATTTCGGACAAGTCGGCCCGTCGAGCAGCGGCGCGACGGTCGCGCTGCCGGATGTGAAGAAGCCGACGCAGCCAGCGACAAAGCCGACAACACAGCCAGCAACGAAACCGGCAGAGACGAAGCCGTCCACGACGCCGGCGACGAAGCCGACCGAGACAAAGCCTGCGACGCAGCCGCAGACGAGCACGACAAAACCGTCGAAACCGCAGACGAAGCCCGTCACGAAACCGCAGAAGACGGAAGCGGAGAAGACGGCGGAAGAGACGGCTGGAAATGTCGAGCAGGACAAGACGGAGACAGAGCGCGGCATTGACGAGATCACGGGCCTTGCAGGCAAGGTCATCGTCATCGATCCGGGACATGGCGGCAATGACTCGGGTGCCATCGGCCCGACGGGCGTCATGGAAAAGACGGTCACGCTGAACATCGCCCTGCGCCTTCAGAAGCTGCTCGAAGCCGAGGGCGCGACGGTCTATATGACGCGCTCGACGGATACGGAGGTTTCGCCGAAGGGCGCAAATGCCTCTGACATCGAGGAACTTCAGGCGCGCTGCGATGTCGCAAACAACCACGATGCCGACATCTTCATCTCCATCCATAATGATTCGTTCACGAATGGCGCGGCGAAAGGCACGACGGGCTACTATTACTCGCGCGGATCGGCGAAGTCCCGCGACCTCGCCGACAAGGTTCGCAGCGGCGTCATCGACCAGATCGGCACGCAGAGCCGCGGCACGCAGAGCTGCAACTTCTATGTCGTGAAGCACACGGACATGCCAGCGACGCTCGTCGAAGTCGCTTTCATCTCGAATCCTGAGGAAGAAAAGCTCCTCAACAGCGCTGACGGCGCCCAGAAGGCCGCCCAGGGCATTGCCGACGGCATCGCAGATTATTTCGGATGACCTCGTAACTTAGCCTCCCTCTAGAGGGAGGGGGACCGCGAAGCGGTGGTGGGAGTAGTAAGATGCTGGAGACTAACAAGAATACGATATATTGCTAAAGTCCTTTAGCAACATTCTGCATATTTGTTCGGCTCCAGCATCCAACTACTCCCCCAGTCTCACTTCGTTCGACAGCCCCCTCTGGAGGGGGCCTTCCGTAGGAGCGATGGTTGGCAATCGTTGATAATTGAATTACGAAAGGAACTTTTTCCATCATGTCAGATACGAAAATCCCGAATCATAAAACCGTTGCGGAGCAGCTCGATTCCCTTCTCGCGGAGGACGAGGCGGCCCGCAAGAAGCAGCTGTACCGCCGCCAGATTCCAAAGGAAACGACGCTCGCGGCGGCGCTCGATGCCATGACGAAGAGCGAGCTCGATGACATCCGCTACAACCTCAATGTGCAGGGTGCGAGCTCCTTGAAGAAGGCCGAGCTCGCCGAGAAGCTTGCTCCGGCCATTCTCGCGTTTTCCGAGCGTTGGTTCCCGACTGTCATCGACGAGGAATATGAGACGTTCTCGCATCTCATGGCGCATGGCGGCCGCTCGACAGAGCTGCGCGATGACGACCTGCGCCTCGATTACCTGCGCGGCCTCGGCCTGCTCGCCTGCGGCACGGATGACGACGGCAAGCTCGTCTGGGAGATGCCGGACGAAATCCAGCAGAAATGGAAGTCCATCGACTCCGGCACGTATCGCAGCCTCGTCGACCTCAACACCGAGGTCACGCGCCTCACGGCGGGCCTGCTGTTCTATTATGGCTATCTGAACTTCGACCAGCTCTATGCGAAGGTCAGCGAGTACCTCGAGCCCGCACAGCGCGAGCAGGTCTCGTTCCTCGACCTCGTCGGCATCCTGCTCAACGCTTCGTGCTGGAAAAAGACGCTTGTCGCGCTGCCGCATGGCGTCAAATACTACACGCTGATTGACGAGGAAGCGCTTGAAAACGAACAGATTCGTCGCAGCAATCTCGATTTTGCGCCGCTTTCCTACAGCCAGGTCTACGATGCGGGCGACGACAACTACATCGACGCGACGCTCGCGTACCAGGCATTCGCGCAGTACCTCATGCAGGCACATGGCCTCGACGTGCTGAAAGCCGCCGATGTCGTCGGTGAAGTCTATATCATGCTGCAGAACGGGCAGACGATGCAGAAGGCATCGGACTATCTCGACGAGCTCGGCTTCTTTGAGAATCAGGAAAAGGCGAAGGCGTTGCTGCCGCTCCTCATTGACTTCAATAACACGTCGCACCTCTGGCCGCTCAAGGGCAACACGCCGGAGCGCCTGATGAAGCACGAGGCGGACGCGCGCGGCAAGATTATCTCGTTTGCCGACGCGCAGAAGCGCCGCCCGAAAGTCGGCCGCAACGACCCGTGCCCCTGCGGCAGCGGGAAGAAGTACAAGAACTGCTGCCTCAAGAAAGACGAAGGTGTCTGATGCAGCAGAAAAGTGCATACGCGAAAAAAGGGAAGCGGTTCTTTGCAGTACTGCTCCCCATTTTTATCACACAGATTTCGCTTACAGCGACAGGTTTTTTCGACACGGTCATGGCCGGCCACCTCAGCGAGCAGGATCTCGCGGGCGTCGCCGTCGGGTCGAATCTCTTCCTGCCGTTTTTCGGCATGTTCCTCGGCATCATCTCGGGGCTGACGCCTGTGCTCTCGCAGCTTTACGGCGCAGGAAAGCGCGACAAGATTGCGCCAATCACGCGGCAGGGCTTTTACTGGGCGCTCGCGCTGACGGTCGTGCTGCTCGTGTTCGGCGTGCTGGCTGCGCCCGTCGTGCTCTCGGCGCTGGCGCTTGAGCCGCGCGTCGAGGAGATTGCGAAGGGGTATCTTTCGGCCATCGCATTCGGCCTGCCGCCCATCTTTCTTGCAGGCGTCCTGCGCAACTTCATTGACGCGCATGGAAAGACGCGGCTCACGATGTGCATCACAATCCTGACGGTGCCGTTCAATATTTTCTTCAACTATGTCTTCATGTATGGCGCGTTCGGCGTGCCAGCTTTTGGCGGCGTCGGTGCCGGCATCGGCTCGGCGTTCGCGTTCCTCGGCAATCTGCTGCTGAATGTTGCGGCGGTCTCGCGCATCGAGCCGTTCCGCAGCTACCATCTGTTTTCCGTGCTGCCGCGTCTTGATTTTGCGGAGTGGCGGAAGCAGCTCGGCATCGGCATCCCGATTGGCGCGACGTTCTTCTGCGAGCAGAGCATCTTCGGTGCGGTCGCGCTTTTCATGACGGCCTATGGCACGGCCGTTGTCGCGGCGCATCAGGCGGCCATGAGCTTCACGACGGTCATTTACATGATTCCACTCTCCGTCAGCATGGCGCTGACCATCCTCGTCGGCTACGAGGTCGGCGCGAAGCACCTCGACGATGCGGCGGCGTACATCCGCCTCGGCCGCGTGCTGACGTTCGCGTTCGAGGGCAGCCTCGCGCTGCTGTTCCTGACGATGCGCGGGCCGATTGCGAGCCTTTTCACGACGAGCCCGGACGTGTACGAGCTGCTCGTCGGCTTCCTGCTCTACGCCGTGTTCCTCCAGTTCGCTGATAGCGTCAATGCGCCGCTCCAGGGGGCGCTGCGCGGCTACAAGGACGTCCGCGTGACGTTCTACCTCGCGATTCTCTCGTACTGGGTCATCGGCCTGCCGCTCGGCTACGTCGCGGCGCATGCGGGCGGCCTCGGAGAAGGGTGCAGAAGAAAATGATGTGAAAGGCAGCCTCCCTCTAGAGGGAGGGGGACCGCGAAGCGGTGGTGGGAGTAGTAGGATGCTGTAGCCTGACAAGGATGCAGTCGTCACTAAAGTCTTTAGCAACGTTTTGTATATCTGCTTGTCTCCAGTCTCCAACTACTCCCCCAGTCAGCTTCGCTGACAGCCCCCTCTAGAGGGAGCCTTTCCATATACGCAAAAATCCCCGCTTCCGAAAGAAGCGGGGATTTGTTATGCAATCCCACACGGGATTATTTTGCGAGCGCGTTGACTTTGCGAGCCAGACGGGACTTTTTGCGAGCTGCGCAGTTCTTGTGATACACATGGTTGGCAGCTGCCTGGTCGAT
>CACZFT010000069.1 GCA_902780535.1 uncultured Selenomonas sp.
TCGTCTCAACCCATCGGGTGAAGGACGGAAAGAAGCATTTCGTTAGTTATGGCAAGGGCTCGACAGTGTTGATCCTTTGCCGGTTGAATAATTCAGGCTTATGCTGCAGATCTCTGAAGAACGCCCGCACCTTGTCCATGTCATCGCTCTTGCTGAAGTTCGCCTTCCATTTTCCCTCGTGCTGCTCCCAGAAAAACCAGAGCTTCTGGTCGATGTGCGTCTTGTAATCGCCGTACCATGGAATCGCGTCATAGCCTGCGAGCTTGACGGTCTGCACGACGTCTTTTGCGTTTCGGAAATTCGTCGCAAAGCGCACCGTGTTGGATTCAACCCATTCATTGAATGCTTTTTCGCCCATGGCAGCGCGCATGGCCAGCGCTGCAGAAATGGCCTGAATGCTGACAGACATGAAATCACCCCTTTTCAGATGTCGATCGTCCTGCCGCCGCGCTTCTCGAAGATGTCGCTCTTTTCTTCCTTTTCCTTTGCGACGACGCTCGGCGTGTCAGCAGGTTCGCCGACGTAGTCCGCGCGGTCTTCCTCTGCCGTCGCGGAGACGGCGCGGACGTTCGCCCACTCTCGGATGGCAGCGACCTGCTCGGCCTGCGTGACGACGAGCGGCACAGTGTTCCTCGCCGCCTTGTCAAAATCTTCGAGCCGGATGGCGCGGTTTTCGCAGAACGCCTCGAACAGCCCCTCGACGACGACGTTCTCGATCTCGGCGCCGACGAAGCCTTCCGTTTCCTGCGCGAGATGCGTGAGATTTTCGTCCGAAATCTCAAAGTCGCCGCGCACTTCGTCATCCTTGAGCCGCCGTGCGAGATGCACTTCGAAGATCGCCTTGCGCTCGGAGAGCGTCGGCAGATCGACGAAGAAGATTTCGTCAAAGCGCCCTTTGCGCATCATCTCGGATGGCAGCGCGTGGATGTTGTTCGCCGTCGCAACGACGAAGACGAGGCTCTTTTTTTCCTGCATCCACGTCAAAAACGTGCCGAAGACGCGCGTCGAGGTGCCGCCGTCGTTCGAGCTCCCGACGCCGCCGAAGCCCTTCTCGATTTCGTCAATCCAGAGGATGCTCGGCGACACGGCCTCGGCCGTCTTGATGGCGTTCCGCATGTTTTCCTCGCTGCTGCCGACGAGCCCGCTGAAGATCTTGCCGACGTCGAGCCGCAGGAGCGGCATCTTCCACGCCGCGCTGATGGCTTTCGCCGTCAGGCTCTTGCCGCAGCCCGGCACGCCTGTGATGAGGATGCCTTTCGGCACGGGCAGGCCGTAGCGCGCCGCCCGGCCCTGCCACGAGTTCTTGCGTTTCTGCAGCCATTTTTTGAGGTTGCCGAGGCCGCCGATGTCATCGAGATGCATGTCGCTGTCGATGTATTCGAGCACGCCCGTCTTCTTGATGATCTGCCGCTTTTCCTCGACGATGATGTCGCGGCTCTCGCGGTCGAGGCAGCCGCGCTCGACGATGGCGCGCGCAAAGGCGTTCTCCGCCTCCTGGAGCGTCAGGCCCTGCGCCGCTTTCGAGAGGTCTTCGACGCCCTCCTGGTCAAGGTCGAAATGGATCTTCTTGTTGCCGCGGTTGTCGTTGATGATGCGCTGAAGGCTCGCCCCGATGGCGGTCGCGTCCGGCAGGTCGAAGTCGATGATCGTGATGTCTTTCTGGAGCTCGTTCGGCAGCACGAGGCGCGGCGAGACGAGGATGACGTTCTTCGGCACGAAGCCGCTCTTCAGCAGTCCCACTGTGTCGCGCACCTTGCGGATGACGTTCGCATCCTGCTTGCGGCTGTCGAAATAGATGTGGAAATCTAAGAGCACCAAAAGCGCTGGCTTGTCATACTTCTGAATGAAATCCAGCGCTTTCGTGGGCTCGGTCGTCCCCGATTCTTTTTTGCCGCCGAGCAAGACCTGTGACGGGCTCTCGATGCGCTCGATACCCTGCGTCACGCGCCAGACGAACATCGTCCGGGGCGTCTTGATGAGTTCGGCGTGCTGCGAAATCTCATAGATCGTCTTCAGCGCCCGCTCTTCCTCCCACGTCGGGAGGTACATCATCGGGAACCGTGCGCGGCAGAGATTCGCCAAATGCCGCTCAAAGGAAGGATGCTCTTCTCTCATGCTCCGATCACCTCGCGTTTTGCGATAAAGAGTGAGTTTAATTCACTATAGTTTCATTATACTACGAATTGGTTGATTGTAAAGGCAAAGAAGGTACAGTTTCCAGTATACAAAAATCCCCGCAGGTGTTGGTGTCCTGCGGGGACAATGGAATCCTCTCCGCCATTCAGTGCCACTCCCCATCGGCGCCGAGGTGATGCTCGAAAGCGGCCTCGGGGACGAAGTCGATGTCGATGCAGGAACCGAAGATTTCGTGGTCGATGCCGCGGAGTTCGAGGTGCATGGTGCGGCCACTGGTATTGCCTGCGGGGTCGGCGATGGCGAGGCCTACGAGCGGGATGTCGAAGTCGATGCTGCCGCCCGGCACGAGAGCGGGCGCGGCATAGTCGCGGGTCGTCGTGGTGGCGCCATCGTTGTACTCCATGTGGAGCACGGGCGCAGAAAACGTACTGTCCGTCGTGTTGCTGACATTCGCGTGAATGTGCCATGATGCGCCGTCGGGAAAGAAACGAACGTTGTCATCACCCGCCCACGACTCCCAGACGCTCGGCGGGATGTTGAGGAGGCCGGCTGCATTATCAATCGGCACGTCGTAGGCATCCGTCCAGCCATTGAAGACGAAGCCGTCGTGCGAATAGTGTGCGCGGATTTCACCCTTGTGCGATGCTGGTTCTTCGGCGGGCTCTGCTGCCTTGTCCTTGGCGGCGTCCGCCGCTTTTTCCGCGTCCTGCGCCCCGCTGCTCTCGCCGCCCTCGATCTGCTGGACGGTCGTCCGGCCCGGCGGCGCTTGCTGTTCCTGCTCCTTCTTTTTCACATCCTCGCGTCTCGTGTTCGGCTTGAGCTCTTCGGGATGGCGCACGAGCTCTTCGACCGGCGTCGTTTCGAGCTCTTCGAGCTTCTCCGGCTTTGCCTGCGCGAGATAGAAAAGATAGGCGGCGGCCATGCCTTTAGCGAAACGAATGCGGCGGCCGTAGCGCATATCGCGCACGAGCGCGCGGATGCTCTGGTAGCGGCGCTTCGGATCGACTTCGGACGCGCGGCGGCAGATGCGCGCGAGGTTGCCGTGATAATCGGGGCCGAGGAGCTCCTGCATTGTCATGCCGAGCGCGTAGATGTCGCTCCTGGCGTCGGTCGCGCCGTAGCCGTACTGCTCGGGCGGCGCGTAGCCGCGTGTGCCGAGGTAAACGGTGTCGGCGGCCTTTTCCTCGCCCTCCGCCCCCATGACGCGCGCCGCATCAAAATCAATGAGGCGGATCGTGCCGTCACGCTCTTCGATGAGGTTTTCCGGCTTGATGTCGCGGTGGAGGATGCGGTGCGCATGGAGCACGGCAAGGCCGTCTGCAAGCGCGAGCAGACAGCGCCGCGCCTCGCGTTCCGTCAGGTAGTGCTCTGTCTCGATGCGCCGCGAAAGCGGCTCACCCTGCACGCATTCTTCGAGGATGTGCGTCTCGCCCGCCTCCGCGTCTTCGAAAAAAGCGTAGATTTCCGGCCAGAGCGGATGCGAGAGTGCTTTGAGCTCCGCGAGCGGCAGGCCCGTGCGGCGAATGCGCTTGTAGATGACGGGCCGTCCCGCGCGGTCGGCGCCGAGCCAGACCTCGCCGCGCGCCGTCTCGCGCAGACAGCGGACTTTCTCGAACAGCCCGAAGAGATAGCTCTCTGCCTCGTCCATGCGACCACCTCCCTTCTTCTTGTTCTCTCCTATTCTTTATGATAAGATAAAGAAAACCATCTGGCAAGAGGGGGAACCGCCATGCCGAAAAAAGACACGGAAGAACTCGAAGAGGCGCTCTCCGGGGCGCGCGATGTGCGCGACTACTTTGACGAGAATGCGGACGAGCTCGCAGAGCGCACGCTCGCCGAGGAGCTCGCGCGGCTGCTCGCGGAAAAGCATCTGACGAAGTCACTCGTCGCCGAGCGCTCGGGGCTCGACCGCACGTACGCCTACCATATCTTTGACGGGAAAAAACCGCATCCCGCCCGCGAAAAAGTGCTGGCACTCGCGCTCTCGCTCGGCCTCACGCCGAAGGAAGCCCAGCACCTCCTTTATTACGCCCGCTGCCCGCGCCTCTATGTCCGCGATGCCTGGGACAGCATCGTCTGGCACGCGCTCGAAAAGGGGCTGAGCGTGACGGAGACGAATCTGCTGTTGGAAGAGCTTGGGGAAAAATCATTGCTGGGGTAAAAAAAGTTGCTAAGGCATCTCGTGTGTCTTAGCAACTTTTTTGCATAATTGTCAGGCTCCAGCACCCGACTACTCCCCCAGTCAGCTTCGCTGACAGCCCCCTCTAGAGGGGGCCTGTCTACCGAGAGGCGGCGATTTTCAGCAAATGCGCGGCACGAGGTTGCCGACGGGCATGTCGACGATGCGGATGCCGCCGATCGTCGTGCGCAGGCCGACCTGGCCAGGGGCCGCCACCGTCGTCTCGCCGAGCAGGACGGCATCCTTGCCATGCGGGTCGGACTTCATCGCGGCGAGGGCGGCGTCAGCTTCGTCCTCGGGCACGAAGGCGATGCACTTGCCCTCGTTCGCGAGGTAGAGCGGGTCAAAGCCGAGGATGTCGCAGACGCCGCGCACGGCATCGCGCACGGGGACGGCATCCTCGTCAATGAGGATACCGACGCCCGATGCTTCGGCGATTTCATTGAGCACAGCCGCGACGCCGCCGCGCGTCGGATCGCGCAGGACGGCCGTGTGCGGCGCAGCCTGGAGCACGGCCTGCGTGAGGCTCGCGAGCGGCGCACAGTCCGTCGTGATGTCGGGCGGCAGTTCGAGGCCGTGACGGCCCGCGAGAATGGCGGCCGCGTGGTCGCCGAGGCAGCCCGAAAGCAGGACTTTCATGCCCGGACGGACGTTCTTCGGCGAAATGTCGACGCCATCGATGAGCTCGCCGACGCCGGCCGTGTTGATGAAGATGCCGTCCGCCTTGCCGCGCTCGACGACTTTCGTGTCGCCCGTGACGATCTCAACACCCGCTTCGGCCGCCATGTCGTGCATGGTTTGGGCGATGCGCCGCAGGTCATCCACGGGGAAGCCCTCTTCGAGAATCAGGCCGCACGAGAGATAGCGCGGCACAGCGCCTGTCATCGCAAGGTCATTGACCGTGCCGCAGACGGCAAGCTTGCCGATGTTGCCGCCCGCAAAGAACAGCGGCCGCACGACGTAGGAATCCGTCGTGAAGGCGAGGCGGCCGGATGTAGAAAGCTTCGCACCGTCGTGGAGCTCGTCGAGAAGAGGATTCGAGAACGCCGGGCCGATGACGTCATGCATGAGCTCGGCGCTCATTTTGCCGCCAGCGCCGTGGGCAAGGGTAATCAGATTTTCTGTCAAATGGAAGACTCCTTCATTTTCCGAACTCGAACCGTCCCTGCCCATACTTGTACCACGCGGCGCAGACGCCCTCGACGGAGACCATGCAGGGGCCGATGGCGTGGGTGGGGATGCAGGCTTTGCCGAAGAGAGGGCATTCGCGCGGGGTGACGATGCCGCGCAGGACCTCGCCGCAGCGGCAGCCGGGGTGGTTGTTGCCGACGGGGACGTCCATCGGCAGCAGGCGCTCAATGTCATGAGCGGCGTGCGCCGCTTTCATGCGCAGGCCCGACTGCGGAATGACGCCGATGCCGCGCCATGGGGCATCGACGGTCTCGTAGACTTCGGCGAGCGTGCGGCGCGCGGCGGGGCTGCCCGCCGTCTGCACGACGCTCTCGTATTCATTCTCGATGCGCGCCTCGCCTTTCGCCGTCTGCTGCAGGAGGCGCACGAGCGAGCGCAGGATGGCCACGGGCGTGAAGCCGGTCACGACGCCGGGCGTATGAAATTCGTCCGCGACGAACTGAAAGACGTCAAGCCCCGTCACGACCGAGACATGCCCCGGCAGCAGGAAGCCATCGACGCGGACTTCCGGGTCGGTCAAAAGCGCCCGCAGCGCTGGCGGCACGAGCTTCTGCGCCGAAAGCAGGTAGACATTCTGGAGCCCCGCCTGCTCGGCCGCGAGCACGAGCGCGGCGGCCGTCGGGGCCGTCGTCTCGAAACCGACAGCGAGGAAGATGACTTTTTTCTCTGGATTTTCGCGTGCGATGGCCAGCGTGTCGAGCGGCGAATAGACGATGCGGATGTCGGCGCCCTCGGCCTTTGCCTCGGCGAGGCTCGACTGGGAGCCCGGCACTTTCAGCATGTCGCCGAACGTCGCGAGGATGACGTCGTCACGGTGGGCGTAGGCGATGGCCTTGTCCATGTAGTCGTCGGCCGTGACGCAGACGGGACAGCCCGGGCCGCTGACGAGCGCGACATTTTCGGGCAGCAGCTGGCGGATGCCCGCACGGAAAATCGAGACGGTGTGCGTGCCGCAAACCTCCATGTAACGGAGCGGCCGCTCGATTTCGGCCGCGAGGCGCCGGATTTCAGCGACGAGCGCCTGTGCGGCCTCGCGCTCTTCTTTTCGCGTGAGCTTGCCATCCGCCGCACTGGCATGTGCTCGTGCCTTCGCCGCCGTCATGAAAGCGCCTCCACGGTGCGCGGCGCACCGTTCATCTCGTCGAGCAGCGCATACGTCTCCTCGGCTTCTTTTTCATCGACAATCTGCATGGCAAAGCCCGCATGCACGAGCACATAGTCGCCGACTGGTAGGACCTCCAAAAAGTGATAGTAATAGAGCACAACGAGGATGTGCGTTATTTCATAAAATGAGGATTGTCGCCTCGGTGCAAGGCCCCTTCATTGAGCAATGTCATTAAGTTAAGGGACAGGCCCCCTCAAGAGGGGGCTGTCAGCGAAGCTGACTGGGGGAGTAGTTGGATGCTGTAGCCGAACAAATTTTACCATTGTGTCTAAAGGACTTTAAATATGACGCAAAATCTCGTCCGGCTTCTGCCCCCTACTACTCCCCCCGCCGCTCACGCGGCCCCGTAAATCCTCCACTGGAGGATTTACGCCCCTCAATGAGGGGGGGCTGCGGTATAAGAGAAGTTCGCATCCCTCATGGAAGGGGCTTGCTATTCGCGACGGCTTCCGCTACTCGTTCCATATTCATGGGCGTCGCATGTTCTTTCTCCGTCGCCTCGACGCCCCATGTTTTCAGTTCTGCGAGCGCTTCTTCTGCGACTTCTGGCACGAGCTTTTTCATTTCTTCCGACAGTTCGACGCCGGCTTCGAGGCTATAAGGCTGGGCGCCGAGGACGGTGACGGTGGGGATTTTGTGGCCCGTGACTTCGAGCAAGGCGAGGACGTCCTGGATGCCGACTTCGTGCGCGGAAATCTTGTCCTGGAAGTGGGCGAGGACGTCGTCGTCGCGGATGGCGAAGCGCGTTCCGGGTGCGGCGTGGCCGTTGATGCTGTCGATGACGAGCAGTTTCTTCGTGCCCGTGACGAACTGTGTGAGCTCGATGCCGAGCGTGCCGCCGTCGACGATCTGGACGTTTTCAGGGAAATCGTAATGCGCGTCAAGGTACTCCGCGACGCGCACGCCGAAGCCTTCGTCGCGCAGGATGACATTGCCGACGCCGAGCACCGTCACGTCCGACTGAAAAAGCACATCGTCTCTTTCAAACTGCTCCATGTCACTGTCCTTTCTTCTTCGCCACGCCCGCCTTGAGCCAGTCGCACCAGGCGTCGATGCCTTCGCCCGTCGTGCACGAGACTTCCTGCACGACGATGCCCGGGTGGAGCATTTCGATGTCCTCTTTCGCGCTCTTGCGGTCGAAGTTGCAATATGGCGCGAGGTCGATCTTGTTGATGAGCGCAATCTCGCTTTCCTTGAACATCAGCGGGTACTTCATCGGCTTGTCGTCGCCCTCGGTGACGGAGAGCACGACGGCGCGGGCGTCTTCGCCGAGCGCGAATTCGGCCGGGCAGACGAGGTTGCCGACGTTCTCAATGACGAGAAGGTCGAGCGCATCGAGGTCGATGTCCTTCGCCGTCTTCTGCACCATGTTCGCATCGAGGTGGCAGCCGCCCGCCGTGTTGATCTGGATGACGGGCACGCCATACTTGTCGATGCGGTCGGCGTCCTTGCTCGTGAAGAGGTCGCCTTCGATGACGGCCATGCGGAGCGTGCTTCCGAGCTTTTCCATCGTGCGCTCGAGCACGGACGTCTTGCCCGCGCCCGGCGAACCCATGAAGTTGACAACGAAGACGTTCTTGTCTTTGAAAAGGGCCATGTTCTCGGCCGCAAAGCGGTCGTTCTCGCCCAGGATGTTCTTGATGACCTTGATTTCCATGAGGTCAGTCCACCTCCAGATATTCGACTTGGAGCTCGCGCCCCGAAATGGTCTTGAGGACGCCGTCCTTGCATTCGGGGCACCAGAAATTGTAGTGTTCGATGTGGAATTCCTTGCCGCACTTCGAGCAGCGCCCGACGAGCGGCGTCTTGCGCACCGTGAGCTTCGCGCCCTCGGCAATCGTGTCCTTCGTGATGAGGCGCCAGCTGAAATCGAGCGATTCCATCTCGACGCCCGCCATCTCGCCAAGGATCAGGCCGACCTCGTGGACGATGTGGGCGTCGTTCTGCTTCGCGTAGTCGAGGGCGATGTCGAGAATGCCCTCTGCGATTGACATTTCGTGCATAAAAACCTTTCATGCCAAGAGGGGCTGTTGCTTTGCAACAGCCCCTCTTTCCAATCCAAATTACAGCTGCGCTTCGAGCCCGCGCTTCTGGAACACTCCGAGGATGTCCATGAGCTTCGTCTTTTTCGGCGCGTAGTCGACGGTCGTTTCGCCGTCGTGGGCGTGGATGTGGACGAAGAGGACGCCGGGGAGGCCGAACAGGGCCTTCTCGACATCTTTCGCGAGTTCTTCGGTATAGCCTTCGACGGTGAACTGGAGGCGCGTGTTGCCGTTCGTTTCACCGCAGCCGCATTCTTTGCACATTCTATAGTTACTCCTTTGGAATTGTCAGTACGTAGCTTCCTACTACTCCCACCACCGCTTCGCGGTCCCCCTCCCTCTAGAGGGAGGCTGGGGTTTGAATGACTTCATTGCTTAACCTCCCCCCAAGGTGGAGGCTTATGGGGATTACGACTTTTCTGCGCTCGGGTCGACTTCGCTTGCGTCCTGCGGATAGTGGACGAGGAACTTGCTGCCCGAGAACATGCTCGAGACTTCGGACTCGCCTTCCATGAACTCTGAGCGGATGACCATGTAGAGATGGCCGATGGCGAACAGGATGATCGCCCAGGCCGCGTAGTGGTGGACGAGGTGCGTGACCATCTCGTTGCCGCAGACGATGTTGACCCAGGCGAACGCCTGTGCGATGTACGTCGCGGGCTCCGTCATGTAGTACATGGCAAATCCCGTGCAGATCTCGATGGCGACGAGGCCGTAGAGCATGAGATACGACATGCGCGCCAAGGGATTCCTCAGGAACGATGCGTGGTTCGGCTGGACGAGCATGTAGTGCTTGATGACGTCGAGCGTCTGCGCGTAGAAATAGCCTTTCCAGAACCGCGGGAACAGGCGGTCGCCACGGTTGATGATGAAACCGTAGATGCGCAGCACGAACGATGCGCAGAAGACGAACGCTGCGACGAAGTGGATGTCGCGCACGAGGTCGACATACGTCGTGGAGTATGCCGGCTCGAGGTTCATCGACTGCAGCGGCGTCGCGATGATGATGCCTGTGCCGAACAGGACGAGGATCATCACGACCATGATCCAGTGGAAGATGCGCAGGAACGGGCTGAAGAGGTAGAATTCCTTGCGCTGGACTTCCTTCATGCGATGAATCTGTGCCATGCGATCACTCCCTCTTCCCGGTCGGCGTCTCGACATGCGTGCCGGAGCACGGGTCAGCCGTCACGACGCTGATTTCCTCGCCTTCGGCGTTGTACATGTGCGTCGCGCATGCCATGCAGGGGTCAAAGGAGCGCACGACCTTGACGATTTCGAGCGGCTTGTCGGGGATGGCGACATGCGTGTCCATCATGGCGAGCTCATAGGCGCCGTGGCCGGCTTCGTCGTCACGCGGGCAGGCGTTCCACGTCGTCGGGACGACGCACTGGTAGTTGTCCACCTTGTCGTCCTTGATCGTGACCCAGTGTGCGAGGCCGCCGCGCGGCGCCTCGTAGAGGCCGACGCCCTTGGCTTTCTGCGGCCAGGTGTCCGTGTTCCAATGCTCGTTGTTGACGACTTCGGTGTCGCCCGTCTTGAGGTTTGCAATGAGCTTGTCGAAGAAGAACTTGTTGATTTCTGCATTGAGCTGGCAGTCGAGGGCGCGTGCCGCCGTGCGGCCGACCATCGTCGGGAGCCAAGTCTCGGCGGGGAGGTTCAGGACTTTCGAAACCGCCGCAATCTGATCGAGCATCATCTTTTCTGCCCACGTCGGCTCGCCAAGCAATCCCTGCGCAGCCTTCGTGTAGATGATGATGTAGCGCGCGAGCGGGCCGACTTCGCAGACCTTGCCGCGCCATTTCGGCGTCTTGAGCCAGCTGTACTTGCCCTGCTCGTTCAGCGCTTTCCACTCCGTCGCCGAGCCCTCTTTCGGGCCCGTATAGTGCGCGTCCGTGACGCCGTCCCACGGATGGAGGTCGGCGCCCTGCTTGCCCTCGGGGTAGTCGTACCACGAATGGACGACGCCCTCGGTGAAGCACTTCGGATCGTTGATGTCCTCGGCCGAAATCTCCGTGAACTTCGCATTCGCCGCACCGGCCTTGAAGTTCTCGACGACGCCGTTGCAGCGGATCAGCAGGTTGTTGAAGAAATCGCCATCCGACGTGCCCGAAGGCGGCTCGATCGGATACGAGCCATAGGCGAGCACGCGCGTGCCTGCGAGACCGCCGCCGTCGACACGGCCCGCTTTGACGTACGCGGAGCCGATGGCGATGAGGTCCGGCAGATAGTAGTTGTTGACGAGCGTGCGGCCGAGGTTGATCGCGCGGTCGACGATGCCGAGGCGCGCGGAGTTCACAGGCGCGTTGCCGTCCGTCATGGAGATGGAGCATGGCATGCCGCCGACGACATAATGCGGATGCGGGTTCTTGCCGCCGAAGATGACATGCGGCGTCACGAGCTCGCGCTGCTTGTCGAGCATTTCAAGGTAATGCGCGACGGCCATGAGATGGACTTCCGGCGGCAGCAGCTTGTAGTCCGGATGATCCCACCAGTTCGCCGAGAAGATGCCGAGCTGGCCGCTCTCGACGATGGCCTTGACCTTGCCCTGGATTCCTGCGAAATACTGCGGCGTCGCGGCCGGGAATGCATGGTCGTACGCCTCCGTCACGCTCGTGCCGGGCGCACGGAACGGCAGACGGTACGCATTGAGCACCGTCGCCTGCAGGTTTGCCGTCGCGGCCGGATCGGCCGCGAGCGCCTCGACCGGGCTGACCCAGTCGAGCGCATGCAGATGATAGAAATGGACGATATGATCCTGCACCGTCAGCGTCGCCGCCATGATGTTGCGGATGTAGTTCGCGTTTTTCGGAATGCGGATCTGGAGCGCATCCTCGACGGCGCGCACCGAAGCGAGCGCATGCGCCGTCGTGCAGACGCCGCAGATGCGCTGGATGTAGGCCCACGCATCACGCGGGTCGCGGTTGTGCATGACGAGTTCGAGGCCGCGCCAGGCCGTGCCGGACGACAGGGCGTCCGTGACTTTGCCCGAACCCTCGTCCACATTGACCTCGACGCGCAGATGGCCTTCGATTCTCGTGATCGGATCGACTACTACATGTTTCATTTATCTTCCACCTGCTCCCTCAAAACTTGTCTTCTTCTTCTTTGGCGGCCGCCTTGGCTTCCGCCTCGTCACGCTTGTTCTTCTGCATGATCGAGCCAGCCGCATGCGCGATGACGCCAGCCGCGGCCAGAGCGCCGACGCCGAGGCCGATCTTGTCCGCATTTCCGAGCTTGCCATAGCCTGGCAGGCGCTTCGTGAACGGCGTGTCGTCCCAGAAATTCGAATTGCTGCAGCCGATGCACGGCGCGCCGGACTGGATCGGGTAGCTCATGCCCTGGAACCAGCGCAGATTGCCGCAGCTGTTGTACGTCTCAGGCCCGCGGCAGCCGAGCTTGTAGAGGCACCAGCCCGCTTTCGCGCCCGCGTCGTCAAAGTTTTCGGCGAACATGCCCGCATCGAAGAACGGACGGCGGTAGCAGGTATCGTGGATGCGGTTGCCGTAAAACTGCTTCGGACGGCCCTCGCCATCGAGCGGCGGCAGGTTGCCGAACAGAGCGACATGCATGATGACGCCCGTCATGACTTCCGGAATCGGCGGGCAGCCCGGCACATTGACGACCGGCGTGTTGCCGACGAACGGGCCGATGCCCGAAGACCCCGTCGGGTTCGGCTTCGCGCTCTGGATGCCGCCCGCGACAGCGCAGGTGCCGTAGGCGATGATCGCTTTTGCGCCGGCCGCTGCCTCCTGCAGCATCCGCGTGAACGGACGGCCGCCCGACATGCAGTAGACGCCGTTGTCCTTCGTCGAGACAGCGCCCTCGACGGCCAGGATGTAGTTCCCCTTGTACTTTTCCATGACCTCTTTGAGATGCGCCTCGAACGGCTCGCCCGAAGCCGCGCTGAGCAGATGGTCATACTCGAGATCGATCTGGCTGAGCACGACATCCGATGCGAGCGGTGCGCCCGAGCGGATGAACGACTCATCGCAGCCCGTGCACTCGTGCCCGTGAATCCAGACAACGACCGGCAGAGGCTGCGTCTCGGCAGCCTCGACGACCTCCTGGAATCTCTCAGTGCTCAGACCCATCATCGTCGTGAGCGCAACGCACCCCTTGAGGAAGCTCCTGCGGCTCATGCCCTTCCGCAGATACCGCTCCCAAAGACTTTCCCGTTTTTCCACGTTGGTCCCTCCTCCGTGCGCAACGCCATCCCGAGACAGACCTGCGCAAATCACAGAAAAAAGCTGACACTTTCACAAATTTGGTTGTTCTTTCATTATACGACAATTTTCCCAAAATTACCATTACAGAAAATCAATTCGCCCATAAATAAAATTAATTGCAAAAAAACACTTGCATTCGATGGACGTTCGCGCTATACTATTGATTGTTCACGGGGACGTAGCTCAGCTGGGAGAGCACCAGGTTCGCAATCTGGGGGTCGAGGGTTCAAACCCCTTCGTCTCCACCATATATGAAAATGCAGACCGCTGTACGATGTACGGCGGCCTTTTCGTTTGCTCCCCTTGTGATTTGAAATCAAAAACGTCAGGCGCCTGCTCTGAACGGCAAGTACCTGACGCTTTTCTTTACTCACAAATGGAATTCCTGATAGAGCTTCTTGCGATATAACGCATCCGCAGCAATCCGTCCAATATCGTCCATCCGCTTCTGCGACATCAGAATCTGGATGAGGCGGGAGTAGCGTTCATCGGCTCGTTTCTCGCCACGTTCTTCCGCACTCATCATCCCGGAACGATAGTCCATGAGCGCCATCTCGCGATTGATATTTCTTGACTATTCGGATCACACAGGGCATCCGTATGTGAACGGCCACTGCTTCGTGAGCCTCACAATCTGTGTTCCCACCATACTCGTAACTGGCGGCAGATCTTGTCGATGCCGTCATGCCGGACTTAGGGAATTTGAAAGGAATGAGCGCGCAAGAGGTGCGTTCCATTCTCGGGAAACAGATTCGGGAGGAAGTATTTTTCACAAAAATGAACCGAATGGCGCAAACTGACGAAAATAGCAGCCGTATTCAGGAAGCATTGAAATGGATGGTCTCTCGTTTGGAAGAGGCTGCTTAAAGTTGTAAACTACTGTTCTACACCGAATCCCGAGCTTTTTCAGCCCGGGATTTTTTCTGTGCACGAAAAAGGCTGCTGCAATAACTGCAACAGCCCCTTCTTTGCATCATGAAGGAATGTTACCGATACTCAAGGTTCCGCGTCGAACGGCGGACTTCTTCGCTGACGGGCAGCGATGCCTCGTAGCGGCGGATGATGACGTTCGTCGTCAGGACACCGGCCAGCAGCACGATGGCTGCGAGCAGGATGACACGCGCGGCGCTGTCATCGCTGTCGCCGTCCCCGCCGAACAGGCCGCCGAGCCCCTGCTGGACGCTGTCGAGCGCCGGGCCGAAGCTCTGGATGGCGTTGTACGTGTTGTAAGCCGTCGCAAACGTGTTCCAGCCCGCGACGCCGAGGTTCATGAGTGATTTCTCGCGCGCCGCCACTATCCACGACTGAATCGTGATGACGATGGCCGAGCCGATCAGCGGGATGATGATCATGATGTACATGAGGCTCAGCAGCACCCCGAGCATCGCCGGCGGCAGGTAGCCCGTCGAAACGGCTATGTAGGCGACAATGAACGCATAGACATACGTGAAGCCGATGGCCGACTGGATGGCGCCCGCCCAGGCGACGACGCGAATCCAGCCGCCGATGGCCTTCGTCTCCGCCCAGACGCGCCCGACATTCCGGGCGTTCAGGAAGCTGATGACGAGATTGAGGCCGAGAACGAGAATGAGCATGCCCATAAAAATCAAGTCCTTTCTTTAATTGATTTGGCCCCCTCTAGAGGGGGCTGTCAGCGAAGCTGACTGGGGGAGTAGTTGGGTGCTGAAGACAGGCAAATATACAGAACATTGCTAAAGGCTTTGGCAACGACTGCATTCTTGTCAGGCTATCGCATCTTACTACTCCTTCCACCGCTTCGCGGTTCCCCTCCCTCTAGAGGGAGGCTGAAGTACCGTTACGCCACGCTTTCCGCTGCTTTCTGGCGGCGGGCTTTGAAATGGCCGATGGCGCAGACAAGGAGGGCGAGGAGGGCCGGGAGCACGTAGTGGCCGGCGCTGCCGAACGCGGCGAACGCCTGCGCAATCGTCCCGCCGAGCGCGCCGTCCGCGAGGAACATCTTGCCCGACGTCCAGCCGATGATGGCCGCGCCGACGTACATGAGCGCCGGGAAGCGGTCCATGATGGCGCCGAGCAGGCTGCTGCCCGCGACGACGATCGGGATGCTGATGAGCAGCCCTGCCGCGACGAGCAGGAAATGGCCCTGCGCCGCGCCCGCAATCGAGAGTACGTTGTCGAGGCTCATGGCCGCGTCGGCGACGATGATCGTCTTGACCGCCGCCGCGAGCGAATGCGCCGCCTCGATGTGCGCGCCCTCGCCCGCCTTGTGCGCAGGCGCGAGGAGCCCGATGGCAATCGGCAGCAGGATGAGTCCGCCGAGCGCCTGCAAAAACGGGATGGTCAGCAGCTCGACCGCGATGAACGTCAGCGCGATACGGATGACGACCGCGCCGCCCGTGCCGATGAAGATCGCCTTCTTGCGCTCCTCATGCGGCAGCTTGTTTGCCGCCATCGCGATGACAACGGCATTATCGCCTGCGAGCGCGAGATCCATGACGACGATCGAGCCGAGCGCCATAAAGAATTCCATCGAAAAAGTTTCCATAAAAGGGTGCTCCTTTCTAAAATAACTCCCCTGGAAACGAAAAGAGACCTCCACATGGTATCTGTTTCCAGGTATCATGCGAAAGTCTCACCTATTGCAGAATCGCAACGCCGATGCCGAGGTTACTCCCCTTCGCTATTCACTTCTTGCCCTGAGTATAGCAGGCAGCCGTCACTCTGTCAAGAGCAAGCGCAACGTCCCGCCGGAAATAGTCACGGGTCCTATTTCGTTGTAGTGCTCAACGAATACAAATCATTTAATAAAACGTTTACTACCCATTTATTGCGCAATAATCAGCAAAACATATACTATCTCTCGTAAGGACAAGCTATCCCACTTCTACTTACACGATATGCGGTCCATCCCATCCGCATGTCGGACACATTCTTTACTCAATTTTACAACATATTTCCTAGGCAGATGCCCGCTGGACCTTCCCAATCCAGCGGGCATCTGTTTTTTGATTCCTCTTTATTTCAGAGATACGACTCGAACCGCGCAAAGTCGCAGACGTGCACCATGCGGCCATCGACCTCGAGGATGCCCTCGCGCGCCATGGCGCCGAGCTCGCGCGAAAGCGACGGCCGCGTGACGGCGAGATAGGCCGCGAGCGTCTCACGGCTTTCCGTGAGCCATACCGTGCCCTTCTCGTCGAGATGCTCCGCGAGAAAGCGCACGATCTTCTCGCGCAGCGTGCCGGACGCGAGCACCTGGATGCGGCCATGCATATAGTAGGCTTTCTGCGCAAAGATGCGCATGAGGCTGCGCTGCACACAGAGCGCGGGCCGCGAGAGGTCGCCGCCCGCGAGCGAGAACAGGCTGCTCGCGATCTCGAGCACCTCGGCGCGCGTCGCCGCCTCGACATACATGTCGTAGGGCCTTCCGAGCACCTCATAGACCTCGCCGAACATCTCGCCGGCCTCGCTGACCTCCGAAAGGAAGATCTGCCGCCCGGAAAACGTATCCTTCTTGATGACGAGCGTGCCCGAGAGCAGGAGGTAGAGCCCGCGCGGCTGCTCGCCTTCCTGAAAGACGATGCCGCCTTTTGCAAACGACCGCCGCCGCACCTGGCTCGAAGCAAGCAGTGCGCGCACATCCGCGTCCGTCATGCCATGCGCGAGGCTCGATGATTTCACAATGTCGAAAATTTCCTGCTTCATCGGATACGCTCCATTTCAAAAAAGGAAAAATGGTACGAAAAAGGCGTTACAAGAAGTTCCTGTAACGCCTGAATGCTCTGGTGCTCACTGAGGGACTCGAACCCCCGACCCCCTCCATGTGACGGAGATGCTCTACCAACTGAGCTAAGTGAGCTTGTCAACAGAAAGAATTATACTACAGCCGAGCAGAAAAGTCCACACTTTTTTCAAAAACTTGCACGACGTTTGCGATGCAAACGACTTTGTCCTATACTACAGGGAGAACAAAGCAGAACAGCAGGAAGGATGGAATCAAAATGAAAGATGTTCTCGATGTCCATATGCATACGATTGCGAGCGGCCACGCCTACAGCACCGTGCGCGAGATGATCACGGTCGCGAAGGAGCGCGGCCTCGAACTCGTCGGGCTTTCCGAGCACGGGCCGGCGATGGAGGGGAGCTGCGGGCAGATGTATTTCTGCAATTTCAAGGTCATCCGCCAACAGGACTGGGGTATCCGCGTCATGATGGGCGCCGAGCTCAACATCATGGACTACGCGGGCTCTGTCGACCTGCCCGCCCAGCGCCTGCGCGGCCTCGACTACGCCATCGCGAGCCTGCACGACAACGTCATCGACCCGGGCACGCGCGAAGAAAACACGGCGGCCATCCTCGGCGCGATGCGGAATCCTGCCGTGAACATCATCGGCCATCCCGACAATCCCGTCTACCCCGTCGACTTCGACGCGATTGCCCGCGCGGCGAAAGAGCAGCATGTCCTGCTCGAAATCAACAACAGCTCGTACAAGCCGAACGGCAGCCGCAGCGGCTCCGAACCCTACGGACGGAAACTCCTCGCGGCCTGCAAGCAGTACGGCACAGCTGTCATCTGCGGCAGCGACGCCCACATCGACCTCGACGTCGGCACGCATGCGTACAGCTGGAAGCTCATCGAAGAATGTGATTTCCCGGAGGAACTCGTCGTCAATACGAGCGTGGAGAAGTTCGCGTCCTTTTTACACGTCCGGTAACTGCCAGTCGATCGGCGTCTCGCCGCAGCTTTCGAGAAACTGGTTGACGCGCGAGAACGGGCGGCTGCCGAAGAAGCCGCGGTTCGCCGAGAGCGGACTCGGGTGCGGGGACTCGACGATGTAGTGGCGCGGGTTCGTGATCATGGCTTTCTTCTTGCGCGCAGGGCTTCCCCAGAGGATGAAGGCCATGGGCTTTTCGCGCTCGTTGAGGAGCTCGATGATGCGGTCGGTGAACTGCTCCCAGCCCTGATTGTGATGAGAAAATGCCTGATGCTCGCGAACGGTCAGGACGGTGTTGAGGAGCAGGACGCCTTGGTCGGCCCAGGGTTTCAGGCAGCCGTTGTTCGGGATGGTGCAGCCGAGGTCGTCGTGGAGCTCCTGAAAGATGTTCCTGAGGCTCGGCGGCGGCTCGACGCCGGGCAGGACGGAAAACGAGAGACCGTGCGCCTGGCCGGGGCCGTGGTAGGGGTCCTGGCCGAGGATGACGACTTTCGTGTCCGCATAGCTCGTGTAGTGGAGCGCGTTGAAGATGGCGTACATGTCAGGGTAGACGCGCGTCGTGCGGTATTCGTGGATGAGGAATTGCCGCAGCTTCTTGTAGTAGGGCTTCTCGAGCTCAGGCGTCAGGAGAGGGGCCCAGTCGTTGTGGAAGATTTCCATGGGGGTGTGGTCCTTTCTTTAGTTCGTGGTCGCGAAGGTTTGTTCGTGGTCGCGGTCGGGCGGGGGCTTCGGGCCGACTCGCTCAGCAACAAACGTATGTCATCGCAAAGTTTTATTCGTGGTCGCGGTCAGACGGGGGCTTTCAACGAAATCAACGCTAGCGCTCCCTGCGGTCGCATCGCTAAAAGATTTCTTATGAAAGTCCCCGTCTTCCCGGAGATCGGCTTGGCAACGCGGAGGAGGGATGTTCATCGCTTCGCTCGCTGTCCCGAAGTCCCCGCCCTCCCGAAGTTTCATTTGGCAACGCGAAATTATTTTCGCAGATACTCCGCAAACGTCACGCCCGGTGTTTTTGCCGGGCTTTTTTTGATGCAGGCAAAGCCGTCGAGCGGCGGGAAGAAGGTGTCGGCGGGAGGATTGGCGGCGACTTCGGTCAGGAGGATGCGGCGGGTGTATGGGAGGAGCTGGCGGTAGAGCGTGCCGCCGCCGATGAGCCAGAAGGGACGGTGGGGGCGTTCGCGATGCAGCTGTTCCAAGCGGAAAGAGAGCTGTTCGAGGGAGGAAATCGGCCCCTGCCTTGACACCACGACATTGGTGCGCCCGGCGAGCGGCTTTTCCCCCAGGCTTTCCCAGGTCTTCCTGCCCATGATGACGACGCTGCCTTCCGTCTTTGTCTGCTGCTTGAAGAACGCCATATCTTCTGGAATGTGGAACAGCAGCCTGCCGTCTTTTCCGAGGCCGCGATGAGTTCGTCGCTTTTCTTTACGCCCTGCCCTGCGTTCTTTTCGCACCAGTCGGCGATGGGACGCCCTTCGAGGATGAGGCTGGGCTCGATTTCCCGCAGAGGCTCAAGGACGAAGGCGCGTTCGAGCAGATACGGGTGCGGGAGACGGAGTTCGGGCGTATCACGGCGGATATTTCCCGCATAGACGAGGTCGATGTCGATCGTCCGCGCGCCCCAGTGCTCGTGCCGCACGCGGCCGAGGGCCTGCTCGATGGCCTGCGTTTCATGCAGCAGCGCTTCGGGCGAAAGGGCCGTTTCGAGCTGGACGACGCCGTTGAGAAAGGGGGGCTGATCCGTCTTTCCCCACGGGGCCGTCTCATAAAAAGAGGACGCGGCCAGGAGGCGCGTCCCCGAGAGCCCCGCGAGGCGCCGGATGGCTTCGCGGAGCGTCGCTGCTCTGCGGCCGAGGTTGGCGCCGATGGAGAGGCGGATACGGAATCGGGGCGGCCGGCTTGTGCACAGTGACTTCGACGGCGCGCACTTCCGGATAGCGGCCGAGGATGAGGTCGGCGATGTGCTCGGCGATGGCCTCGATGAGGTGGAAGCGCTGGCCCTCGACGACGCTCTTGACGATTTCGAAGACCGCCGCATAGTTGACGGTATTCTTGAGTTCGTCGCTCTTGCCCGCCGAATGGAGCGAGAGCGAGAGCGTGACATCGACGTAGAAGTCCTGCCCCTGCTCGCGTTCTTCGTTGAGGCAGCCGTGATAGCCGTAGAATTTCATGCCCGAAAGGGCGATCTTGTCGAGCTTTTCATTTGTTTTCTGCATATTTCTCACGTCCTAGGATGAAGTCTGTCATGCGGCACATGCGCGCGATGGGGCGCACGTCGTGGACGCGCACCATGTCGGCGCCTTTCGTGATGGCGACGACGCACGAAGCGCCCGTGGCCTCCATGCGCTCATCGACGGGCAGGCCGAGCGTATCACCGATGAAGCGCTTGCGGCTCGAGGCGAAGAGCATCGGGTAGCGCACGCCGCCCACGGTCAGCAGTTCTTCGAGGCGGCGCTGCACGAGGAGATTCGTCGCCGTGTCCTTGCCAAAACCGATGCCGGGATCGAGCAGGATGTCCGCGTCCTGCACGCCCGCGTCATGCGCGATGGCGAGGGATTTCTGGAAGAAGGCCTGCATGGCATCGATGACGTCCCCGTCATACGATTTGCCCTGCTGGTTGTGCATGACGATGACGGGGCAGTGCGCCTGCGCGGCGACGTCCGCCATCGCGCCCTTGCGCTCTGGAGACCCCAGATGTCGTTGAGGATGTGCGCGCCCATCTGGAGCGCTTTCGCGGCCGTCTCCGCATGGTACGTATCGACGGAGATGGGCACGGGGCAGGCGGGGATGATCTGCTCCAAAAGCGGCAGCAGGCGCGCCTGCTCTTCCGCCGGCGTCAGCGCCGCCGAGCCCGGCCGCGTGGATTCCGCGCCGATGTCGATGAGGTCCGCGCCGTCCGCGGCCATCTTGCGCATGTGCGCGAGCGCGGTCTCGGCCGTGTCATAGCGGCCGCCATCGGAAAAGGAATCCGGCGTGACGTTGAGGATGCCCATGACGAGGGTGCGGCGGCCAATGGTCAGGCTCTTGCCGTCGGGAAAATGATAGGTATAGATGGGACAAGATGGAATTTTCATTAATAGAATCGCCTCGATCGTTCTTATATCATATATCTTCGCAGTATACAATCACGGAAATTGTCAAGCCCTACCTTCGACACTCCCCCTGCCCCTGCGGGCCCTCCCCCCTCTGAGAGGGGGGCTTCAATAATGCCCATGCTTGCTGGGAAAGCAAAAAATTATTCGCAAAAACACCGATTGTCTCGCTCGTGGTGGTTTCTGTGCCGTAGGTGCCGCCCTCGCGCAGCGTCATGCAGAGCTGGCGGGCGTGGCAGACGGCGAGGACGCCGGTCGCGCCGAGGCCGCGCTGGACGGCGTCGGCGATGTCGTGCGTCAGGCGTTCC
>CACZFT010000070.1 GCA_902780535.1 uncultured Selenomonas sp.
CCTCGGCGTCCGCGTCTCGAACCTCGAGAAGCATGCCGACATGGTGAAGTGGAACGGCAAACTCCGTTACACGTATTCCAGCAAGCGCGTCGAGGACGAAGCGAAGGATGACTCGAAGACGAAGACGAACAAGGACGAGCTCCTGTTCCGCCTCGAGCCGACGGCTGAAGTCAATGACCACTGGAATGTCAAGGCGCGTGTCGATGCCAAGACGTACATGGACAGCGACGGCGGCAAGAACGACAGCGACAATGTCAAGCTCAAGAGAGCGTATGCAGAAGGCAACTACAAGAACTTCTCCACGCAGCTCGGCAAGTTCGGCCTCTACACGCCGGAAGAAGGCCTCGTCTTCGATGATGAGATGAGCGGCGCGAAGGTCACGTTCGGCAAGGACCTCAAGGCCAGCCTCTATGCAGGCCGCATCGACCTTTCCGATTCTGCAACGGCCGGCAACATGACGGGCGGCAGCACGCACTATGATGACACGGCCAACATCCAGGGCATCACGCTCCAGTACAGCAACCCGGCCGAGAGCAAGCTCTCCGGCGGCGCAGCATACTATCATCTGAATTCCGACAGCTTCAAGGGCTCGACGGACAACAAGATCAACAGCGGCGTGGCCTATGCGAAGGGCGCGAACGATGAGGATACGGCCAACATCTGGTCCCTCAACGCTGCTTACAACTTCGATGGCATCAGCAAGCTCTCCGCAGCTTATGCGAACAACACGAGCGCTGACAACCGGCTACCGTTATCTCGGCACGAACGCTTCCCTCTTCGGCACGCAGGACGCTCAGATCGTCGGTGCCAAAGGCTGGGAGATCGGCGCGAACTACGCTCCGTTCAAGAACGTCGTCGCAACGGCGAAGTACTTCAACGGCAAGGGCATCGAGTCCGACCGCGACGCAGAGACGCTCTGGGGCCGTGTCGAGTTCCAGTTCTAATGAACCAAGCTTCCTATCCTTTTATGGATCCCCATATATACCTGTGAGGCCATGTGCCTCAGCCCCCGCTTCGGCGGGGGTCTTTTTTTGTGGAAGCGTATCTGGTAAAATGGAGAAAAACGTTGCTTTTAAGAGCAGCCCCCCTCTTTGAGGGGGGACGGGCCCGAAGGGCGGGGGGAGTAGTAGGGAGCTGTAGCCGAACAAAAAGCTGGTTGTAGGTAAAGGACTTTAGCTGCAACGAAAAAACTCGTTCGGCTATCGCATCTTACTACTCCCACCACCGCTTCGCGGTCCCCCTCCCTCAATGAGGGAGGCTTAAGGTAGAATAGGAAGGAGCTTTTCCATGATCCCAGCCCCCAAAATCATTTTTTCCGACATCGACGGCACGTTCCTCCTCGACGACCACACGGTCAGCGAGAAGAGCGCCGAGGCCGTCCGTGCCCTGCTAGCTTCGGGCATCCCGTTCGTCCTCGTCTCGGCGCGCATGCCTGAGGCCATCTATCCGATCACGCAGTCCATCGGCGTCACGATACCGATCATCAGCTACAGCGGCGCACTCGCGCTGACGGCGGAGGGCAAGACGCTCGAGGACGTCCGCGTCGACGCGGGCGCTGCGGGCATGGTCTTGAGCGCTCTTGAGGACCGCTACCCGGAACTCACGGTCAACTACTATGCCGGTCGCCGCTGGTACGTCCGCGACGAAGACGACCCGCGCGTGCGCCACGAAGAGGACATCACGCACTCGAAATCCGAGCGCGGCAACTTCGACATGCTGCTTTCCATCAACACGCTGCCGAGCAAGATCCTGCTCATGGGCGAGCCCGCCGTCTGCGAGCGCGCCGAGAGCGACCTTGCGGCCGCCTACCCCATGCTCCACGTCGTCCGCTCCGCGCCGAACCTCGTCGAAATCATGGAGGCCAGCGTCTCGAAAGAAAGCGGCATCCGCGCGATGCTCGACCACTACAATCTCACGGCCGACGATGCCCTTTCGTTCGGCGACAACTACAACGACCTCGAGATGCTCCGCTTCACGAAGACGAGCGTCGCCATGGCCAACGCTCCCGAAGAAATCAAAAAAGCCGCCACCGACGTCACAAAAAGCAACGCCGAAGACGGCATCTGGTGGTATCTCAAAGAAAACGGCATTATCTGATTTTCGGCGCCCGCGTAAAAAACACTCGCGAATCTCATATACCCTGCTTGTGAGACTCCCTCAGTCAGCTTTGCTGACAGCTCCCTCTGAGAGGGAGCCTTTTTTACTCTCCCTGCTTCTTCCTCCACTCCATATACGCTTTCGTTTCTGCCACAATCACGCCCGACAGCGCCAGCAGTGCAATGAGGTTCGGGATGGCCATGAGGCCGTTGACGATGTCGGCGAGGATCCAGATGGCTTCGAGCTTCAGGAATGCGCCCGAGGCAATCAGGACGATGAAGATCAGGCGGTACGGCAGGACGCCCTTCGTGCCGAAGAGGTAGATGCAGGCGCGCTCGCCGTAGTAGTTCCAGCCGAGGATCGTCGTGAAGGCGAACAGCACGAGCGAGATCGTCAGCAGGCTGCTGCCGACTGCGCCGTATGTCGATGCGAACGCCGCGCTCGTCATGGCCGCGCCAGCCGCGTCGCCCTGCCAGACGCCCGTCAGCACGAGCGCGATGCCCGTCATCGTGCAGATGATGATCGTGTCGATGAACGTGCCCGTCATAGAAATGAGGCCCTGCTCGGCTGGCCATTTCGTCTTGGCGGCCGCTGCTGCAATCGGCGCGGAGCCGAGGCCGGACTCGTTCGAGAACACGCCGCGCGCGATGCCGTTCTGCATGGCCATCATGATCGTCGAGCCCGCGAAGCCGCCGACGGCCGCCGTGCCGGTGAACGCGCTTTCGATGATCGTCGCGATGGCGTCTGGGATGTGCGTGTAGTCCGCGACGATGAGGCCGATGGAGATGGCGATGTAGAGGAACGCCATGAACGGGATGATTTTCGAGGCGACTTTCGCGATGCTTTGCAGGCCGCCGATTGTGATGGCGGCGATGAAGAACGTCAGGATGGCGTCCGTCGCGATTTTCGGAAAGCCGAACGACAGCTCCATGCTGTCGACAATGGCGTTGACCTGCGGGAATGTGCCGATGCCGAAGTACGCGACGCCGATGCAGGCGAGCGCGAAGAACGTCGCGAGCGGCTTCCATTTCTCGCCCATGCCGTTCTTGATGTAGAACATCGGGCCGCCGGCGATTTCGCCCTTTTCATCGACGGAGCGGTACTTGACGGCGAGCAGGCCCTCGGAATATTTCGTCGCCATGCCGAAGAACGCCGCGACCCACATCCAGAAAATCGCGCCGGGGCCGCCGACCTTGACGGCCGTTGCGACGCCGACGATGTTGCCCGTGCCGACCGTGGCTGCGAGCGCGACGCAGAGCGCCTTGAACGACGAGACGTCGCCTTCGCCGTTGTTCTTCGCGGAGAAAATGAGCCGTAGCGCGGTCGGGAGCTTGAAGACCTGGATGAGCCCGAGCCGCACGGTCAGGTAGATGCCCGTGCCGACGAGCAGCGTGATGAGCGGCGGACCCCACATGAAGGAGTCGATCGCGTTGAGCATCGGGATGAGAGATTCCATAAAATTGCTGCCTCCTTGGCATGTACGCGTATGGCGTACATTGTGCATTGAAAATAAGGACAGTTCCTATTGTAGCACATGAAAGGACAGTTGTCTCCTGTTTCGCGAGAAAAAGTTACAGAGAGTTCGTGGCCGCGCAGATTCGTTTGTGCGCGGACGCGGCAGAAGGGGGCCTGCCGAAACCCACGGACGATTCCTTAACGGGTTTCTTGCAGGCCCCCTTCTGCCGCTCGAAGATAGGCTCGGTGCACGCGAAGCAACTTTGGAGATGCCCACGATTCTCCTGCTGAAGCAGCATCTTTAGAGCCAGCCCCCTTCTAGAGGGGGGACGGGCCCGAAGGGCGGGGGGAGTCCCCTGTACGATATAACAATCAGTACGTTTTCTTCTTCCGCGGGTGCGACATCGAATGTCGCCCTGCCTTTTTCCTTGCCAAAATTCCCAATCCGTCGTATACTACATCTAATGTCTGCTGTCTTGACAGCGGAAAAAGCACTGTACAGGATTCGAGGGAAAGCAAGTGGAAGATATTATCGACGAGATCCTCCGGCTGAAGAAGGAGCGCAAGGCGATCATCCTTGCGCATCTCTACCAGCCGCAGGAGATTCAGGAAATCGCGGATTATACGGGCGATTCGTTCGGGCTTTCGCGGCAGGCGGCGGGGACGGACGCGGAGGTCATCGTGTTCTGCGGCGTGCGGTTCATGGCGGAGACGGCGAACATCCTCGCGCCCCAAAAGATCACGCTGCTGCCGGCGGCCGATGCGACGTGTCGGATGTTCACGGAGTCTTTGACGGGTGAGGTCGCGCAGCTGCGGAAGGAGAAGCCCGATGCGGTTTTTGTGGCTTACGTCAACACGCCGGCGGCGGTGAAGGCCATGGCTGACATCTGCTGCACGTCGTCGAATGCGGCGGCGGTCGTGGCGTCGATTCCCGAGGACAAGGAAATCGTCTTTCTGCCCGACGGCAATCTCGGCTCGTTTGCCGAGGAGCAGACGGGGCGGCGGATGACGTGCTGGAAGGGCGGCTGCCCGACGCACATGGGGCTGACGACGGCCGAACTCGCGGCGGCAAAGGCAAAGTATCCGGGCGCGCCCGTGCTCATGCATCCCGAGTGCCGGCCGGAGGTGCGGGCGATGGCAGACTACGTCGGCTCGACGACGGGCATCATCCAGTATGCGGAAAAGAGCGATGCCGGCGATTTCATCATCGCGACGGAGGAAGGCGTGCTCTACGAGCTCGAATGCCGCTGCCCCGGCAAAAAGTTCCACCTCGCCGCACGGCACCTGCTCTGCCCGAACATGAAGAAGACGACGCTCGAAAAAGTCCGCGATGCGCTGAAGACGCTTGAACCGAGGGTCGTCGTGCCGCAGGATATCCGCGAGAAGTCGGTTGCGGCACTCGAAAAAATGCTGGAAATTACTGGGAAATAAAGAAAGAAGCATCCATCATGCAACGTTATCTCATGAATTTCGATACGCGCGCCCTGCCGGTCTATGAGGCGGATGTGCTCGTCGTGGGGTCGGGCGTGGCCGGGCTTTCGGCGGCCTGGCGGCTCGCGGAGGCGGGGAAGCACGTATTGCTGGCCGTGCGCGATACGCTTGAGGACAGCAATACGGCGAAGGCGCAGGGCGGCATCGCGTCGTCGTTTGGCGCGGATGACAATCCGACGCTGCACCTCGAGGACACGCTTGTCGCGGGCGCAGGGCTCACAGACCGTGACATCGCGAGCATCGTCGTGACGGAGGGGCCGCAGGATGTGGCAAACCTCGCCGACCACGGCGCGGAGTTTGACCGTCTGCCAGATGGTTCATTTGCGCTTGGGCGCGAGGGCTGCCATTGCCGCAGCCGCATCGTGCATGCGCATGGCGATGCGACGGGCGCCGAGGTCGCGCGGGCGCTCAATGCGATTGTGGCGAAAGAGGAAAATGTGCGGCCGCTCGAGCACTGCTATGTCGTCGATCTTCTCGTGCAGGACGGCCGCTGCTTTGGTGCGGTCGCGCTGCTGGGCGGCAAAAAAGTCGTGCTGCGCGCGCCCGCGACGGTGCTCGCGACGGGCGGCATCGGGCGCCTCTACAGCAAGACGACGAATCCTGAGGGCGCGACGGGAAGCGGCATCGCGCTGGCGTTCCGTGCGGGGGCCGAGGTCATGGACATGGAGTTCGTGCAGTTCCACCCGACAGCGCTCGCGCTCGATGGCTGCCCGAACTTCCTGATTTCTGAGGCCGTGCGCGGCGCGGGGGCGCTGCTGCGCAACGGCAAGGGCGAGCGCTTCATGCCGGGCTATCATCCGATGGCGGAGCTCGCGCCGCGCGACGTCGTGGCGCGCTGCATTTTCAAGGAGATGCAGGATGGCGGCATGGACCATGTCTGGCTCGATGCGACGGTCATCGACCACGCGGCGGAAAAGTTCCCGATGATTGCGCGGACGTGCAAGGAGTACGGCGTCGATATCGAAAAGGAATACATCCCGATTGCCCCGGCGGCCCACTACATGATGGGCGGCGTGCATACGGATGAAAACGGGCGGACGAATGTCGCTGGGCTCTACGCGGCGGGCGAGGTCGCCTGCACGGGCCTGCAGGGCGCGAACCGGCTCGCGAGCAATTCGCTCTTGGAAGGGCTCGTGTTTGGCCGGCGGGCGGCAGAGGACATCATCGCATCAGGAGAAACGGAATCTGGCAGGCATGCCTGGACATCCTCCGGCTTCCACGCGACGGCCTTTTCCGACACCGCCCGCCTGACGCGCGAGACGCAGACGCTCATGACGCAGTATCTCGGCATCCGCCGCTATGACGGCGGCATCCGGCGCGGCCTGCAGGAAATCCAGCGGCTCGCGGCGCTGCGCGAGGACTATGCGGCGGAGACGCCGGACGAGCTCGACCTGCGGAACCGCCTCGTCGTCTGCGAGCTCATCGCGCAGGCAGCGCTGCGGCGGCGCGAGAGCCGCGGGGCGCACTACCGCATGGATTACCCGGAAAAAGACGAAAAATGGCGCCGCCATTTCCTCGACAATCGCGACGAAATGGGGACGCCTCTGCAGCAGCATCAAGAAGGAGAACAGCACGATGGAAACGATATTTGGATTGGACGCGAGCTTGCGGTCATGGCTTGAGGAGGACATCGGCAGCGGCGACATCACGACGCTCGCCATCGTCGGCCCCGAGATGGAGACGACGGGCATCATCCACGCAAAGGACACGGGCGTGCTCGCGGGCGTCGACGTCGCGCGGCGCGTGTTCGAGATTCTCGAGCCGCGCATCCTTTTCGACGCAAAGCTCGAGGATGGCGCACAGCTGAAGCCTGGCACCATCATCGCGGAGGTGCATGGCAGCGCGCGGGCCGTGCTGACGGGCGAGCGCCTCGCGCTGAATCTTTTGCAGCACATGTCGGGCGTCGCGACGCGGACGGCGAAACTCGCGGCCATCGCGGCACCATACGGCGCAAGGCTCGTCGATACGCGCAAGACGACGCCGGGCCTGCGCCTGCTCGACAAGTACGCCGTGCGCGTCGGCGGCGGCTCGAACCACCGCCTCGGCCTTTATGACGCCATGCTCATCAAGGACAACCACATCAAGGTCGCGGGCGGCATCACGGCGGCACTCGAGCGCGCGCACGCCTATGCGAGCCACATGACGAAGATCGAGATCGAGGTCGAGAGCCTCGAAGGCGTCCGCGAAGCGCTCGCGGGCGGCGCCGACGTCATCATGCTCGACAACATGGCGCCCGACCTCATGGCGAAAGCCGTCGCGCTCATCGACCACAAGGCCGTGGTCGAGGCCTCGGGCGGCATCGACGAGACGACGCTTGCGGCGGCCGCGAAGAGCGGCGTCGATGTCATCTCGGTCGGCGCGCTGACGCACAGCGTCAAGGCGCTCGACATCAGCATGGACATCGGAGAAATCAAATAACGCTTCAAAAGAATTTTTGGCAGCCATCAGTCATCCCGCATGAGGTCGGAGATGCTGATGGTTGTTTTTTTCGGCACGGGTGCTTCTTCAGCGTGCGTCGCAGGGCCGGCGTCTTCGGCTGTCAGGCCGAGGGCTTCGGCGAGGCTGTTGAGGCCGTGGCGCGTGTCGGGAGCGGGTTTGGCCGATGGGGCTTCGGATGACGGCGAGCCTGCCGTGGGGGTCGCGGAAACCGCAGAGGATGCGGACGTCGCGGAGCTGGCGGCGTCCTTGGCTGCATCCGCAGGGGCGTTTTGCGTTCCCGCATTCCCTGCGCCGGGACGGAAGCCGCTTGCGATGAGGCCACCGAGCGGGCGGAGCTGGACGGCAAGCGTGTCGCCGTTCTTGACGGGCGCCGTGAAATCGACGGGGCGGCTGTTGACGAGAATCTGGGCGCTGACGCGGCTCGTGGCGGAAGGCGGCTCGAAGCCGACGGCGACGAGGGCGTCGCTGACGGTCGTGGCGCGGCGTTCGGATTTTTCATACGTGATGTGGCAGCCATCGGTGAGCTGCGTCTCGGGCGTTGCGCGCTGGCCGTCTTTTGTGAGGCGCACGGTGGCCGAAGGAATCTTGTGTTCCTCGCCTTGATAGTAGAGCACGAGCGAGGCTTCGAGCTCGGAGATGCCGAGGGCCGCGCCGAGCGTCGGGGAGGTGCCCTCTTCGTACGTCAGGCGGTCGCCGTCGTGGACGGGCATCGAGAGCGAGGCCGGGAGGTCGTTCTGCCGGATGGTCGGCGTGCTGACGAAGCTTGTCTCCTCGCCGTTGAGTTCGTAGCGGATGCGGCGGCCCTGCGGCGGGCAGCCCGCGACGCGCAGCGCTTCGCCGACGGTTGAAGCCATGCGGCTCGTGACCTCGGCGCCATCGTGCAGGACGGGGTCGGTGCCCTGCGCGACGGGCTCGCCGTCGATGAGGACTTCGGCCGGGATGGAGACGGCGCCGCCGTTCAGCGTGATGTGGAGCGCGGGCGGCGTCTTGAGGGCTTCCGAGAGACGGACTTCAGGCGAAGCACCGTTTTCGCCGCGCGTGACGGTGATCTCGCTGGCCTCATGGACGGGCGTATCGAGGTCGCCGTCCTCGCCATCAACGGCAATCTTTGCGAGCGTGCCGAGCGTGCCGGGGTAGGATTTGTTTTTGCCATCGACCGTCACCATGAGCGCGAGGCCCGGGCGGCCATTCCATTTGCGCAGGTTGATGCCCGAGGCGAGCAGCGCGTCGCTGACCGTCAGCGTGCGGAAATTGAACAGGCTGTGCTCCTGCCCGTTGACGAAGACGCGCAGGAAATGGAGCGTGTTCATGGAAGCGATTTTGAGGATGCCGAGCGGCGTGACGGCGTCCGGGGAGTGCAGGATTTCCGGGATGTCGGCGATGCCGGCCACGATGTCGGGCTGGCGCACGGCGACGCGGTTCTCGGGCATTTCGAGCGCTTCGGCGACGTAGTCCTTGAGCATCGGCGTGAGCGACCCGCCGCCGACGAGCATGACGGCCTGCGGCGCCTGTCCGTTGAGCTTCGTGATCTCGCTCGCGATGGAGCCCGCGAGGTCGCGGATGGAGGGCAGCACGGGCTTGATGACGTCGGCGGCCGCGAGGTCGTAGTTTGCGCCGAGAATGTCGGAGAACGCGACTTTCTCGCCATGTGCGGCCGCGCGCTTCGCGGCTTCGGCGACGTTGAAATCGAGCAGGAAGTTCTGGCTGATGGCTTCGGTGATTTCGTCGCCGGCCTTCGGCACCATGCCGTAGGCGATGACGGAGCCGTTCTTCGTGATGGCGACGTCGCTCGTGCCTGCGCCGATGTCGACGAGGACGAGGTTCAGGTGGCGCATGGTCGGCGGGATCAGCACGTTGATGGCCGCGATCGGCTCGAGCGTCAGCGCGCGCATTTCGAGGCCGACGGACGCGAGGGCGCTCTGCATGGAGTCGATGACCTGGCGCGGCAAAAATGTCGCGATGACTTCGGCTTTCGCGGAGTCGCCGCGCTGGAGCGGATCGTGCTGTAGCCGACGCAGTAGTAGTGTGTCGGATCGTCGACCGTGTGCGAGGCCGCGAGCTTTGCCTGCGCCGTCTGCACGCCGGCGAAATCGAGGTCGCGCTCCTGCGCGCTCGAGATGACGCCGTGGAAGTCTTTTTCCGCCGTGGCCGTCATCGTGTAGAGCGCGCGGCCGGCGGCGGCGACGGCCGCACTCCGCAGAGGCCCGACCTTCGCTTCGAGGCGTTCTTTCACCTGGCGGATGACGGCCGCGACCTGCGGCACATCATGAATCTGGCCGTCGAGCATCGCGCGCGTGCGGTGCTCCTGGCGGTCGGTCGCGATGATCTTGAGCGAGCCGTCCGGCAGTTCTTCCGCGACGATGCCGATGACGCTGCGCGTGCCGATGTCGAGCGCGAAGAGCAGGTCTTTCTTCGGCGCGGGCTTTTTCAGTGCGGCGGCCTTTGTGGGCGAAGATTTTTTCGTGCGCGTGCGCCTCGAGGCCGAGGCTTTCTTTTCTGCCTCCGTCTTGCGCGGGCGGCCGCGGTGGCGCGGGGCCGGTGCCGGGGCGGCGGGGGCTTTTTCCTCTGTGCTCGGCTGCGGAGCAGGAACGTTTTCTTTCTTCAGCTCGTCTTCGAGAGCTTGCTGCGGGGTCGTGGATTCTGTCATGCTGTGTGTCTCCTGTATTTTGGGAGAAGCAGAGCTTCTCTGAAAAATTCTCTTGAAAAAAAGGTGATTCTATTTATTTCGCGAATACTACCATAGAATCCTTTTTTTGAAGGGAAAAAGAAATCCGCAGAAATGGGTGAAATCTATGTCAGGAAATAAGGAAGTCATCACAGGAAGCGATTTCAAGCGCATGGTCATGGGCGCTTACAGCGAGTTCCTGCTCGAATA